>NZ_DASVTX010000595.1:0-6868 GCF_036387355.1 Longimicrobium sp. | reverse complement strand
GGCGTTCTTGTGGACGGCGGCGAACAGGTCGCGGATGCGAAGGCGCGAGCGCTTGCAGAACACGTCGGCCAGGCGCTGCGCGTCCTTGCCGTGCGGCTCCTTGCTGAGCGCCTGCGCGCGCACGCAGGCGCACGACATGGCGTACAGCTCGGCGCCGATGTCCACGAAGCGGCCCAGCAGCTTGCCCTTGCGCTCCAGCTTTGCCTGGTACTTGCCCATGGCGTAGAACATTTCGCGCGCCAGCTTGCGCGAGGTGCGCTCGATGTAGCGCACGTGCCCGGCCAGCGGGCCGAACTCGCTGTACGCGCCCGGAAGCTGCCCGCCGCCCACGAAGCGCTTGGGGAGCCAGCCCGCGTACCACACCCCCGCCTTGGCCATGGCCGCCAGCTTGGCGCCCATGCCGATGTCGGGCTTGATCATGTCGCCGGCCACCGAGAGGTGCGTGTCCACCGCCTCGCGGGCAATGAACAGGTGCATGATCTCCGACGTGCCCTCGAAGATGCGGTTGATGCGGAAGTCGCGCATCATCCGCTCCACCGCGATGGGCTTTTCGCCGCGGGCGCGCAGCGAGTCGGCCGTCTCGTAGCCGCGGCCGCCGCGGATCTGCATCAGGTCGTCGATGATGCGCCAGCCCACCTCGCTGGTCCACAGCTTGGCGATGGCGGCCTCCAGCCGGATGTCGTTCTGCGCCTGGTCGGCCAGCGCGCTCGACATCTCGGCCATGGCCTCCAGGCCGAAGGTGTCCGCCGCCATGCCGCCCAGCATCTGCGCCACCTCGTCGTGCTTGCCGACCGCCTGGCCCCACTGCACGCGCTCCGCGGCCCACCTGCGGGCCACTTCCACCGCGGCCTTGGCGCCGTACGCCGCCGACATGGGGAGCGTAAGGCGGCCGGTGTTGAGCGTCACCAGCGCCAGCTTGAGCCCCTTGCCCTCGCCCCACAGAATGTCTTCGCGGGGAACGCGGACGTTCTCAAAAGTGATCACCGCGTTCTGCAGCGCCTTGAGCCCCATGAAGCGGCAGCGGCGCTGAATGGTGACGCCCGGCGCCTTGGTGTCGACGATGAAGGCGGTGATCTGCGGGATGGGCTTGCCGTTCTTGATCTTGTCGGGCGTGCGGGCCATCACCACCAGCAGTTCGGCGATGGTGCCGTTGGTGCACCACAGCTTTTCGCCGTTGATGATGAACGCGCTGCCGTCCTCGGTGGGCGTGGCGGTGGTGGCCAGCGCCGCCGGATCGGAGCCCACGCCGTCTTCCGTGAGCGCAAAGGCGCTGATGGCGCCCTTGGCGATGCGGGGCAGGTACTTCTTCTTCTGCTCCGGCGTGCCGAAAAGCTTGAGCGGCTGGGGAACGCCGATGGACTGGTGGGCCGAAAGCAGGGCGGTGAGGTTGCCGTCCTTGCTGGTGACCATGCCCACGGTGCGGCCGTAGCCCACCTGGCTCAGGCCGATGCCGCCGTACTCCTGCGGGATCTTGAGGCCAAAGGCGCCCACTTCGCGAAGGTCCTGCACCAGGTCCGCCGGCAGCTCGCCCGTGCGGTCGATCTCGTCGCTGTCCGCGCGCTCGATGATGGGGCGCAGCTTGGCGATGTAGTCGTCCGTGCGCTTCTTGTCCTCGGGGGACTGCTGCGGATACGGATGGATCAGGTCCAGGCGGAAGTTGCCCAGGAACAGCTCGCGCACGAAGCTGGGTGCGGTCCACTCCGTTTCGCGCGCCGCTTCGGCGACGTCGCGGGACTCCTGCTCGCTCGGTGCGGTCTGGCCGGTTTTGGCGCTCATCGCTCTGTGTTCGTCAGGGGGTAGGGCGGGCCCGGGCGCCGGTCGCGCAAGTCGCGGACCCGTCCGGCGGCATCCCGATTGTGAAGTTACGGGTGAGCGGGGCTCACGCAACAGCCGGGAACTGCGAGGGAATAGGGAATAGGGAATAGGGAATAGGAACAGCCGGGACGGAGCGGCATCCCGCCCACGCTCTGCACTCTCGTACTCTCGTACTCTCGTACTTCCGTACTGGGCACCGGGCACTGGGCACTGGGCACTTCCTTTCCTACGCACGACGGCCCGGCCGGGAAACCCCGGCCGGGCCGTCATCCATCCCGTTCCGCCGTCAGCGCACGCGGGCGAGCGAGCGCACCAGGTCGGCGGCGAGGTCCTCCGCCTCCATGCCGGACTCGCCCAGCGCAACGGGCTCGCCGAACTGCACCGCGCCCTTGCGGCGGGCGTTGTCCAGCACGGCCTCGCTCTCGATCACCACCTGGTTGGCGCCCGTGCGCTGGCCCAGGTCGCGCGCCGCCTCGGCCGCGCGCTCGGCGCGGCTCCACTCGCGCAGCGTGGCCCCGCCGCGCGCCAGCTCCAGCAGCGCCTGCGCGGCGCGCGGGGCGCGCTCCCACTCGGCGGACGCGCCCCACACCGTTTCCCACGCAGACTCGTAGCCCGCGCGGTCGCCGATGCCCGCGGCGGCGCGGCCCGCGTTGGCCGCCACCAGCAGCCGTTCGCGCGACGAGGTGATGTGCGGCAGCACCGCGCGGAATACCTCCAGCGCCGGGGCAAAGCGGCCCTGCTCCATCCAGAAGTACGCGACGTCGTGCGACAGGGCGGGCAGCCTGGGGTGCCGGGGTCCGTAAGCCCGGAACGCCAGGGTGGCCAGATCCTGCGCCTCGTGCGGCGGCCCGGTCTGCACCGCGATGCAGAACAGGTCGTGCAGCGCGCGCGCCTGAATGTCGCGCAGGGCGTGCCGGCGCGCCGCGCGCAGCCCGCGAATGTGAAAGCGCCGCGCCGCGGGGTAGTTGCCGCGCAGCTTGTACAGGTTGCCCAGGCCCAGGAATGCCTCGCTGTAGCTGGCCCAGTCCTTGGCCTGCCGGCCCAGCCCCACCGCGCGGCGGAACCAGGTTTCCGCCCGGTTGTTCTCGCCGCGCTCGCGCGCGATCTGGCCCACCCGGAAGGCGGCGCTGGCGTCCGCGGGCGAGGCCAGCGCGGCGCCCGTGGCCAGCGTGACCGCCGTGGCCAGCAGCCCGCGCGCCTCGGCCCACTCCGCCGCCTTGCGGCAGGCGGCGGTCACCTCGGGCTCCTGCGCCGTGGAGGGATCGCGCAGCACCTCGGCCGCGGCCCGCAGCGCGGGCTCCAGCGAGGCGTCGGCGCCGGCGGCCTCCAGCGCGGCCATCCGCACCGGGAGCGCGTCCGCCGCAAACAGGCCGCCGCGCTCCTCTGGCTCCACCAGCGCCCAGAGCGCCACGTCGCGGTAGGTCTCCCACAGCAACAGTCCCAGCGGTCCCTGCACCTCGTCCAGCACCTGCACGCCTTCCAGGCTCTCGCCCCCGTGCACCAGGGCGGGAGGCACGTGCCAGCGCCAGCGGCGGCGTGGCTTTCGGGGGCGGTTTGG
This sequence comes from Longimicrobium sp., assembly GCF_036387355.1. Taxonomy (GTDB): domain Bacteria; phylum Gemmatimonadota; class Gemmatimonadetes; order Longimicrobiales; family Longimicrobiaceae; genus Longimicrobium. Next base: position 3,495 of record NZ_DASVTX010000595.1, on the reverse strand, counting down.
CGGGGATGCTTCCATGTCGTCTCGGCGTCGGAAAGAAAGGACGGCTGCCCGCGCGCGGCCGGGGAAGGCGCTGGCGGGGGGGCACCGGACCGGCACGAAACCGGGGTTGGGGTGTGATGGTGTGCTAATTATGCGACAGCGAGGCCCGCTTCACCAGAGTTTCGCCGCACCAACCTGCTTGGGCGTCCGGCGGATGCAGAAAATTCGGTGTGCGGCTGTCCCCATAGGAGCGCGCGGCGGGGCGGGGAAGCACTGGCACCGGACGTGCCCCTCCGCACGGCAACACGGCAACCGGGAGGACGGGATGAAGGTGCTGGTGACGGGGGGAACGGGCGTGGTGGGCCGCGCCGCGGTCAACGAACTGCTCCGGGCGGGGCACAGCGTGCGCCTGCTTTCCCGCGGCGCGGAAGAGGACGCGCGCCAGTGGGCCGAGGGCGTGGAGCCGTACGCGGGCAGCGTCTCGTCTGACGAGGCGGTGCTGGGCGCGGCCAACGGCTGCGACGCGGTGCTGCACGTGGCGGGCATCGTGGCCGAGAACCCGCCGGAATCCACCTTTCAGGCCGTGAACGTGGACGGCACGCGGCGGCTGGCGCGCGAGGCAAAGCGCGCGGGCGTGCGGCGCTTCGTCTACGTCTCCTCCCTGGGCGCGGAGGGCGGGCGCAGCGGCTACCACAAGAGCAAGTACGCGGCGGAACTGGCCGTGCGCGAGGTGGCGCCTCCGGGATGGCTCATCGTGCGCCCCGGCAACGTGTACGGCCCCGGCGACGAGGTCATCTCGCTCCTGCTCAAGATGGTGCGCACCCTTCCCGCCATCCCCCTGGTGGGCTCCGGCGACCAGCCGTTCCAGCCCATGTGGGTGGACGACCTGGGGCTGGCGCTGGCCCGCGCGGTGGAGCGCGACTCGCCGGTGGAAACGGTCGTGGAGCTCGCCGGGACGGAGACGACGACCATGCGCGGCCTCATCGAGCTGATGAGCCGGATGACGGACCTGAACCCCGTCCTCATCCCCGTCCCCGAGTTCCTGGCCAGGATGGGGACGCAGGCGATGGACGCGGCCGGCCTGGGCTTCCCCATCAAGCCCGACCAGCTGACCATGCTGGAAGAAGGCAACCTGATCCCTGAGGGCGGCGTCAATGGGCTCACGGAGGTGTTCGGCGTCACGCCCACGCCGCTGGCAGAGGGGATCGGCAAGCTGGCGGACACGCTGCCGGAGCAGCTTCCCAGCGAGGGGACGGGCGACCTGCACCGTCAGCGCTACTGGGCCGACATCCGCGGCAGCACGATGAGCGCGGGCGAACTGTTCCGCATGGTGCAGACCGAGTTCTACCAGCTCGCCCCCGAGCCGCTGATGAAGGTGGGAGTGGAGCCGGGGACGCAGACGGGCATTCACGTGGGTGCCACCCTCACGCTTTCCATCCCCATGCGCGGCCACATCCAGGTGCGCTGCGTGGACATCGACGACGACACCATCACCCTCGTGACGCTGGAAGGCCATCCGCTCAGCGGCGCCATCCGCTTTGACGTCACGGAGGAAGGGCCGGGGCTGCTTCGCTTCGAGGTGCGCTCGTTCACGCGCTCCGGCGGACTCATTGACCACCTGGGAATGCGGACGGTGGGCAAGGTGGCCCAGCGCGCCACCTGGAGGTCCGTAGTGGAGGCCGTGGTGGAGCGCAGCGGCGGCACGGCGGAGGACGGCGTGCACGAGGAGGAAAGCACCCTCACCGGGCAGGCGGCAACGGACGTGGAGCAGTGGGTGGAGGAAGTGGTCATGCGCTTCCGCCGCAGCCAGTCCCCCGCGCAGGGCGAGGGTCGTCCCGGGCAGAGCTGACGGGATGATCGGGGGCGTTTCGGGCGGATCAAGGCGCGCCGAGGCACCCCTCCCAAAGCCCTTCTCCCGCAAGCGGGCGAAGAGGAGCCGCTCGGCGCGGCGACGGCGGCGGCGCGCGTCCGCGTCCACGTCCACGTGATTCGGGTGACGGAAGGATGAGCGCCGCCCCTGGCCTGGAGTTCTGGCCGGGGCGGCGTTTTCTGTGGATGGAGATCGGGCGTTCCGGCGATCAGGGGGCGCGGGTGCCGCGGATCTCCTGCCCGCCTGCGCGGATGATGACGTGCGTGGGCCGCCCGTCCGGGCCGCGTACGAATTCCACCGTGTTGCTCCCGCCCCCGACGGCGAAGCGCGACTCGGTTTCGGCCACCAGCCGCGCGCTGCCCTCCTCGCCCAGCGTCGCCGCCAGGCCGTCCGCGTCCGCCGTGACCGTGAGCGGGCCCATGGGCGTGTCGTAGCGGCCGGCGTAGGCGCGCAGCACGTCGTGCGCCACGCGCACCACCGGCCGCGCGAGGCGCGCCAGGACGGCCGCGGCGTTCTGTCCCCCCAGCCCAGCGGAGCGGCGGTAGGCGGCGGTCGCCCCCGCCGTGTCGCCCGCCGCAAGAAGGGCCTCGCCGTAGCTGTCGTGCGCGTTGGCGGACGCGGGGAAGCGCTCCGCGTTGATCCGCAGCACGCGCACGGCGTCGGCGGTGCGCTGGCGGCGGAGGAGCCGGTAGCCCAGGCTGTTGATCGCCACCTCGTCCAGCGGCGCCGCCGCGCCTTCTCCCGCCAGTTCGCGGAAGGCGGACGTGTCGCCCGCCACGATGCGCCGCTGCAGCCGCCGGCCGGGCGAGTCGTACCGGTCGTAGCGCAGCCACGCAAAGCCGGGTGCCTCCGTGCCCAGCGCGATCGAGGCAATCTCGGGGGTGATGGCGTGCGCGTTGGCGCCGTTGGACAGGATGATGACGCCGATCCGCCCGTCGCCGCGCGCCGCCACGTACGCCTTCATGTCCCCGTTGTCGCCCCAGTGCCACGCCACGGCGCCGCCGCCCGCCTCGGGTGACACGCCCCATCCCAGCCCCCATCCGAAGCCGGCGGGGCGCGGTGCAGACGGCGGCTCTACGCACACCACGCACGCCAGGTCCGCGCGTACCTGCATCCGCAGCATGTCTGCGCGGGTCTGCGGCCGCAGCCCGGCGCCGTTCATCGCGGCGGCGACGAAGCGCGCGTAGTCCGCGGCGGTCGTTTCCAGGCTGGAGGCCGCGCTGGCCGTGGTGGACCGCCGCCGCCCGGAGACGGCCCCGGTTTCACCATGACCGTACGCCTTGAGCGAGTCGTAGCGCGCCTGCCACACGAACGAGCTGCTCTCCATCCCCATCGGCGTGAACACCATGCGTTGTGCGAGGGCGTCCAGCGGCTCGCCGGTGATGCGCTCCAGGGCGGCCTGCAGGTACACGTATCCCTCGCCGGAGTAGCTGAAGCGCTCGCCGGGCGCAAAGTGAATGCGCACCGGCTGCCCGCCCTGCCGGCCATTGGGCAGCCCGGACGTGTGCGACAGCACGCGCCGCGCGGTGATGGCCTCCAGCCGCGCGTCGTCCGCGACGAACGGTTGCGCGACGTAGCGGCTCAGCGGCGCGTCCAGATCCAGCTTTCCCTCATCCGCCAGCCGCAGCGCGAGGTAGGCCACGACG
>NZ_DASVTX010000594.1:0-6620 GCF_036387355.1 Longimicrobium sp. | reverse complement strand
ATCCCCCGCTGGGAGGGGGATTGCATGTTTCTCCGGGTGCAGCAAGATTGCGGAGAATCTGCATCTCTCCTTCGTAGCACCCGCCGTCCCGGTCTCCCCCATGAAGTCCACGCGTGTTTCCGTGTCTGCCGCCGGGCTGGCCGGTTTCGCGGTGAAGTTCATCATCGGCGCCTCGCTGCTGGTGCTGATCGCGCCGCCGCTGCGGGCGCGCGCCGCGCCCCTGGTGGCGCCCCTCACCACCCCGGTGCAGCGGGTGATGACGCGCGACCGGGTGAACAGCATTTCGCGCTACCTGGCGGTAGAGGTGCGGGTGACGGGCCGCGCTCCGCAGGACGGCGAGCTGCGCCGGGTGCTGCACGCCATGTTTCCCAGGCGCACGGAAACGGCGCTGGACGCATGGGGGCAGCGGTACTACCTGCGCCGGCGGCTGGACGCCTTTCAGGTGGGCTCCGCCGGCCCGGACCGGCGCCGCGGCACGCGCGACGACATTCTCTCCACCGAACAGGTGATTCCGCCGCCGCGGCGTCCCGACATGGACGTGCACTGACGATCCGCACAGGGCCGGCTCTCTCCCGAGCCGGCCCTTCGCGTGTCCCACCCCGTGGACGATCCGCCCTCATCGTTTCCTCACGTCGGGGCGCGCAACCCTGCTGGCGGGAAGGGCGTCGAACGTGCAGGTTGTCGACAACACCCATCCTGAACTTGAGCACCGGCCCATGACGATCCGACTCCTTCGCCCCGCGCTGGCGGCCCTGGCCGCGGCCGCGCTCGCGCTTCCCGCGGCGGCGCAGATGGCGAGCCCCGCGGAGGTGCTGGCGGCGGGCACCTTTGCGTATGACCGATCCGCGCCGCTGGACCTGCGCGACTCGCTGCGGTCCACGCAGGAGGGCGTGGCGGTCCACGCGATCAGCTTCGCGAGCCCGAAAGGCGGCCGGGCGACGGGGCTGCTGTTCGTCCCCACGGGCGCGGGGCCGTTCGCGGGCGTCGTTCTGGCGCACGGGATGCCGGGGAGCGCCGAGACGTTCACGGGGCGCGGCGTGTACATCGCGCGGCACGGGGCGGTGGTCATTGCCATCGACGCGCCGTTCAACCGCCGGCAGGGCCGAACCATGACGCTCACGCCGCGGGACAGCGCCGAACAGGTGCAGCTGATCGTGGACCTGCAGCGCGCCGTGGACGTGCTCCTGGCGCGCCGCGACGTGGACCCGGCCCGGCTGGCGTACGTGGGCCGCAGCTACGGCGCCGCCACCGGCGCCCTGTTCGCCGGGGTGGAGCGGCGGCTGAAGACGTATGTCCTCGCGTCGGGGGATGGTGGCGTGACCATGCGCTTTCGCGAGCCCGGCGCGCCGCCCCCGCCGCCGGGGCGCGAGGAGGAGGCCCGCGCGTGGCTCGCGTCCATGGAGCCCATCGAGGGAATCCGCTACGTCGGCCTGGCGAACGGCAGCATTCTGTTTCAGCACGGGCGGCGGGACAACGTGGTGCCGGCCGTGCTGGCGGAGAGGCTGCACGCTGCGTTCACGGGGGACAAGGAGGTGCGGTGGTACGACGCGGAGCACGCGCTGAACCCGGCCGCGTACGTGGACCAGCTTCGGTGGCTCCACGACCGCGTGGGTACCACCGCGCCGGGGCCGGAGGATGAGGCCGGCCCGCAGATCCCGCCACCGCCCGCGCGCCAGCCCTGACCGGCGGACGAACGAGGCCGGCTCCCCGCGCGCGGAGCCGGCCTCCCGTCCAGCGCGACAGTGCAGTTGATTACTCGCACTCCCCTCATCGTTTTCTCATCATCCCCGCTCAACGCTGCTGGCGGACAAGGCATCCAAGAACGCAGATTGTCGACAAACGACGATCATCCACCTGTCGATCACTTTCGTCCAATGATGAACCGCATCTTGCGCCCCGCCTTGGCCGTCCTCGCCGCAGCGGCCGCATTCTCAAGCCCCGCGTGCGCGCAGGCGCCGCGCACGGACGCGATCGCCGCGGGAACGTTCGCGTACAACCGCGCCGCGCCGCTGGATCTGCGCGACTCGCTGGAGACGGCGGCGAATGGTCTGGAGATCCGCCGCATCAGCTTCGCCAGCCCGCGGGGCGGCCGCGCGACGGGGCTGCTCTACGTTCCGCAGCGCCCGGGGCGGCGGGGCGGGATCGTCATGCTGCACGGCGCGCCGGGGAGCGCCCGATCCATTTCCGCCATCGCAGAGTCGCTGGCGCGGCGCAACGCCGTCGTGCTTTCCATCGATGCGCCATTCGCGCGGCGCGGCACGGACATGGTCACCATGACGCCGCAGGACAGCGCGGACCACGTGCAGCTCATCGTGGACCTGCAGCGCGCGGTGGACGTGCTGTTGGCGCGGCCGGACGTGGACCCCGCGCGCATCGCCTTTGTGGGCGGCAGCTACGGCGGCGCGGTGGGGACCATGTATGCCGCCGTCGATCCCCGTCCCGTCACCTACGTGCTCTTTGTGCCGGACGGCGGGCTGGTGCACCACATGGCGGATGCGAACGGCGGGCGGCCCGAGCGGATGGCGGAGCTTCCGGAAGCGGTGTGGAACCGCTGGGTCGCGGCCATGCGCCCGGTGGAGGGGCTTGGGTACATCAGCCGCGCGCGGCCGGGCTCCATCCTGTTCCAGAACGGCCGCGCGGACGAGTTCGTCCCCGCCGCCAAGGCCGCGGAACTGCACCGCGCCGCGGGCCCGTCGCACACCGTGAAGTGGTACGAAAGCGGGCACCGCCTTCCGCGGCAGGCGCGCCTGGACCAGTTCCAGTGGCTGCACGAGCACATCGGCACGGACGCGGTCACGGCCCAGGAGCGCGCCGAAGCCGCCGCGGAAGCGCCCGCCACCGCGGCTGCACAGGCGCGCGGGTAGCCGTCCATCCGTCGATCCCGCGATCCGTCGTCACGAGGGTCAGGTTACGGCTGGACATCCCCCGATCGAAAAAAGGCCGGCTCCCCGCGCGGGAGCCGGCCCTTCTCGTCATCCACCTGATCGCGATCAGGGGACGGAGGCTTCCATGGCGGCGATCTCTTTCTTGACCTCGCGGATCATCGCCAGCTTTTCCGTGCGGTGCAGGAACGAGCTGTCGAAGCCCATCAGCGCGATGTCCACCAGCTCGTCCCAGGTGAAGCCCAGGTGCTGGTGCGCGCGCCAGTACTCCTCGGTGACCGTGGTGGCGCTCATGAGCCGGTTGTCGGTGTTCAGGCTCAGCACCAGCCCCTCGTCGTAGTACTGCCGCAGCGGGTGCTCCTCAAAGCTGGCCACGGCGCGCGTCTGCACGTTGCTGGTCAGGCAGATTTCAATGGGGATGCGGAAGTCGTTCACGTAGCGCATCAGGTCCGGATCCTCGTACAGCCGCGTGCCGTGGCCGATGCGGTTGGCCTTGCAGAAGTGCAGCGCCTGGTGGATGCTCTCCGGCCCGTACGCCTCGCCCGCGTGGAGGGTGGCCGCCATGTTCTTGTTGATGACGGTGTAGAACGCATCCTTGTGCTTCTTGGCGGGATAGTTGTACTCCGCGCCCGCCAGGTCGAACGCCACCACGCCGCGGTCCTTGTACGCCACCGTGAGGTCGGCCAGGTCGCGCGACGTGGCCGGCTCCATGTTGCGGATGCCGCAGATGATGACGCCCGTGCGGATGCCGAACTCCTGCTCCGCGCGCTTGAGGCCGCGCAGCGGCGCGTCCACCACGGCGGTGAGCGGAAGCCCCTCGCGGCTGTTGAGGATGGGCGAATAGCGGATCTCGGCGTAGCGCACGTTTTCCGCCGCCAGGTCCGCCGCGAGCTCGTACGCGATCCGCTCCAGCGCCTCGCCCTGCTGCATGATGCTCAGGGTGATGTCGAAGCGCTCCAGGTACTCCAGCAGGTTGCGCGCGTCCTTGACGTGCATGTAGTCGCGCAGCGACTCGGCGTCCTGCGCGGGCATGGGCTTGCCGTACTCCGCCGCCAGTTCCAGCATGGTTTCCGGCCGCAGCGAGCCGTCCAGGTGCACGTGCAGCTCCGCCTTGGGCAGGCGGTGCAGGAGTTCGCGGGTCACTTGCATTGTGGTCTCGCCGGTCGTTGTTGGTGCGGAGCAGGGAACGCCAGTCCCGGGTACGCGAACGGGTGACGCGCCCCGCGGCGCATCACCCGTGTGCACACGGCGCTCTCACGCCGCGGGCCCCGGTGGGGCATTCTAGGCGCTCTCCCTCCGTCGCGCTACCCGGGGCTCCGGCGGTCCGCGGAGTCTGGAACGGCGGTTCACGCCGGAGGACGCGGAGGGGCGGGGGAGGGGGAGACGGACAAGGAAAAGCCGCGGCCCCTTCCGGAGCCGCGGCTTCTGGTCGTTTGTCCTGCGGACGTCTCAGTCCTCGGCCTTGCCCAGCGCGGCGGGCGAGACGGAGCGGCCGATGACGCCGGCCAGCGCCACGATGGTCAGCACGTAGGGGATGATGGCCACGAACTGGCTGGGGACGATCTCGAACGCCTGCAGCTGGATCTGCAGCGTTTCCGCCGCGGCAAAGAGCAGGCACGCGATGGCCGTCCGTACCGGGTGCCACCGCCCGAAGATCACCGCGGCCAGCGCAATGAAGCCGCGCCCCGCCGTTATCTGGTCGGTGAACTGGTGCTGGTCCAGCGCCAGGTACACCCCGCCCAGCGCCGCCAGCATCCCGGACAGCGCCACCGCCGTGTAGCGCACCCGCGACACGGGGACGCCTACCGACGAGGCCGCGGCCGGGTGCTCGCCTACCGCGCGCACGCGCAGCCCGAACGCCGTGCGGAACATCAGCCACGCCATCACCGGCACCAGCAGCAGCCCCATCCACACCAGCGGGTTGCTGGCCAGCGCGCCCAGCCCCGTGCTGGCCCCCTCGCCCCCGAAGCCCGCCACGCGCGGCGAGTTGCTGGAGCTGTCGAAGGCCATGTGGAGGAAAAAGCGCGTCAGCCCCACGACCAGCAGGTTGATCGCCATGCCCACCACGATCTGGTCGGCCCGGTAGCGAATGCAGGCCACGGCGTGCACCAGCCCCATCGCCAGCCCGCCCAGGATTCCGCACAGCAGCCCGATCCACGGGTTGCCGCTGTAGTACGCGCCCAGCGTGGCGGTAAAGGCGCCGGAAAGCATGAAGCCCTCCAGCGTGAGCGACACCACGCCGGCCCGCTCCGCGATCATCCCCCCCGACGCGGCGAACAGGTAGGGGATGGCGATGCGGATGGTCTGCAGAAGAAACGCGAGCACGAGCATCAGCCGGCCCTCCGCTGCTGGCGAAGAAGGCGCCGCACCTCGGGCACGGAGACGGCCACGGCCAGGATCACCACGCCCTGCATGACTTCCACCATCTGCTTGGGCACCACGGCGTTGATGGCCAGGCCGCCCTGCGACAGCGTGGCGAAGAAGAGCGCCGCCAGCACCACGCCCAGCGGATCGTTGCGCCCCACCAGCGCCACCGCGATCCCCAGAAAGCCGGCGCCGCCCGCGAAGCCGTCCTCGTAGTAGTGCTTGTAGCCGAGCACGTAGTTGATGCCGCTCAGCCCCGCCAGCGCGCCGGACACCGTCATCGCCCGGATCCACACGCCGCCCACGCGGATTCCGGCGTACTCCGCGGCGTCCGGCTGCAGGCCGACGGCGCGCAGCTCGTAGCCGCGGCGGGTGCGGAACAGGTACCACCACACCGCGCCCGCGGCCGCCAGCGCCAGGAACAGCGACGCGTTGGCGGCCGAGCCGGTGAACGGCCCGCCGAAGCGCGGAACCACGCCCGCGCCGATCTCCGGCGTGTGCAGTGTCTCCGGCACGTGCAGGTGCGCGCTGACCACGTAGTTCAGCAGCGCCAGCACGATGAAGTTGGTCATGATGGTGACGATGACCTCGTGCGCGCCGAAGCGCGCCTTCAGCGTGCCGGGCACGGCGCCCACCGCCGCGCCGCCCAGCGCCGCGCCCAGGATGCAGAGGGGGATGGCGATGATCCACGGCGTCCCGGCGGGGAGCATCCACCCCGCCAGCGCCGCCACGAACCCGCCCGCCGCCAGCTGCCCCTCGGCGCCCACGTTGAACAGGCCCGCCCGCAGCGCCAGCGCCACGGCGAGGCCGGTAAAGGTCAGCGTCGTGGCCTTGAACATCACCTGGCCAAAGCCGTAGGCGTTGCCCCAGGTGCCCTCCAGCAGCATGCCGTACACGGCGGCCGGCGACTGCCCCATCGACAGGATCAGCAGGTCGCCCACCACCATGGCGGCCAGAATGGCCACCAGCGGCGGCAGAAGGGCTTCTTCCAGCTGCGTCCGCCAGCGCGGCGGCGCGGCCGGGGTCCCCGGCGGCGCGGCGCGCGGGGGCGCTTCGGTGCTCGTCGTCACGCGGCCTCCTGCCGGTTCGCGCCCGTCATGTAGGGCCCAAGGACCTCTTCCGTGGCTTCGGAGCGCGGCAGCACCGCCGCGAACCGGCCGTCGAACATCACCGCCACGCGGTCCGCCAGCGCCAGCACCTCCTCCAACTCGGCGCTCACGAGCAGCACGGCCTTGCCCGCGTCACGCGCCGCGCGGATGCGCTCGTGAATCTGCTCCACCGCGCCCACGTCCACGCCGCGCGTGGGCTGCGACGCCAGCAGCACGCTGAAGTCGCGCATCATCTCGCGGGCGATTACCACCTTCTGCTGGTTGC
>NZ_DASVTX010000593.1:0-2813 GCF_036387355.1 Longimicrobium sp. | reverse complement strand
GAGTAGCCGCTGCGCGCCATGGGCGTGTTGGCCGAGGTGCGCTCCTTGTAGCCGTGCAGCGGCGCGCGCTCGCGGCGGGTGCGGTAATACTCGCCGTAGTAGATCCGGCGGCTGCCGCGGAAGTAGCGCGTATCATAATAGTACGGATTGTGGCCCAGGAAAATGCGCACCCGGTCGCACCCGTACGAGTCGTAGTCGTAGTACGAGACGCGCGTGTACCAGTCCCCGTACCCGTCGTAGCAGGCGTACCGCGGATAGCGGTAACGGCGGCCGATGTTGTACGTGTAGTAGTCGGTGGACTCGTAGCCGTAGGCATCGTCGGGCACCACGGCGCGGACGATCTCGTCCATGGCGTAGAACGGGTCGCCGTAGATGCTGCGGCTGGCGTCCCACCCGGCGTAGCGCGGGCGGTACATATCGCGGACGCGCCACAGCTCCAGCGGCTCGTCGAGCATCACGGCAAAGACGTAGCCCACCCCCACGCCGCCGCGGACGCGCAGGTAGTCCCATCCCCCGCGCGAGCCCAGGCTCAGTGTGCGGCCCCCGTCCACCCAGCCGTCGTCGTTGTACGAGCGGGGATACAGGACGTCGAGGTCGCCGTTGGTGTCGATGTGAAAGACGGCCAGGTAGCCGTCGCGGTCGGTGCGCACGTTCACCCGCATGCGGTCGCCCGAGCGGAAGACGTCGCCGCCGTTCACCCACACGCGCACGCCGTCGTACTGCAGGGCGAGCGCGGCGGAGGACGCTGCGGAAAGCGTGGCCGGCATGAGGGGCGCGGGCTCGGCGACGGCCGGAACGGCGCCGAGGGCGGCGAGCGTGAGGCTCGCGGCAAGCAGTCTGGTTTTCATCAGTAGGTCTCCGGTGGAGCGCGGTTCCAACACCCATGCTGCGCGGCAAGCGCCGTTCCGCGTGCCGTCCCCATCAACATACAAGCACCCGCCTGATGAACAAACGTTTCCGTGCTCCAGTCGTTTCCCGGTGCGTCACATCGTGGGGACGGGTGTTCTCGGAATGCGGACGGCCTGGTGCGGTCGGCGGGCAGTGAAAACCGCGTCTCTCACGGAGGGCACGGAGGTTTCACGGAGGTCACGGAGGCAACTGCAATCTCTAACGGAGGCACAGAGGCACAGAGAAAGAGCAACACGGAAGCGATGACACGCAGGCAGGTTGCGTCGGCCCACCTCGCGTTGACTTTGGGTGCGCCCGGGCGAGGGAACCCCATCTCGCGATTCCTCTGTGCCTCTGTGTCTCTGTTAGACCCTTCCCTGCTGTTCCCCCCGCCCCCCCCGTCCTCCGCCTGACGCGACGGCAGGCGCCCAGCGCGAGTCGCGTGGGTGGCGCAAAAGGGGTAGCGGTTGACGCCCCGCACCGGGGCGCGGTACTTTTCCGGATTGTCCCACGCATCGCCGGGGCCGCGTCGCGGCTTCGGCGCGCCCGCGTTCCGCCCCGCTCCGCGGCGGTCGCCCTCCCGATCGGGTCCCCCAACGCAAGGCTGTGCCGCATCCGCTGCTGATCGACTCGATCCAGACCGTTCCCGCGTTCCGCGAACTGGCCGCGGGACTGCCGCGCGTGGGCGAGTCGGTGGTCGCGGCCGGGCTGGCGGGGTCGTCGCCGCTTCTGCTGCTGGCCGCCCTGCACCGCGCCCGCCCGGAGCGCATGTGGCTGGTGGTGGCCGGCGGGCCGGAAGAGGCCGAGATGGCGTCCAGCGACCTGGAATCGGTCGTGGGCGAAAGCTCCGTCTTTCTGTATCCCCAGCGCGAATCCCTTCCCTACGAGGAGGGCGAGCCGCACCTGGAGATCGGCGGCACCCGCGTGGAAGCGCTGGAGGCGCTGCTGAGCGGACGGGCGCGCGTGCTCATCACCACCGCGCGCGCCATGCAGGAGCTGTCCCCCGCGGTGGAGGGGCTGCGCGACCTGCGGCTGGAGCTGCGCGCCGGCGACACGCTGCGCCTTCCCGAGCTGTCGGCGCGGCTGGAGGAGATGGGCTTCGAGCGCGTCGCCACCGTGGAAGAGGTGGGACAGTACGCGCTGCGCGGCGGCATCGTGGACGTGTTCGGCTTCGGCTCGCCGGAGCCCGCCCGCATTGAGCTGCTGGGCGACGAGGTCGAAAGCATCCGCTACTTCGACATCCTTACCCAGCTTTCCGTCCGCGAGATCGCGCTGCTGCAGCTGCTTCCCGTGGACCTGCGCAACCCCGACGGCATTGGCGGGGCGCGGCGGACGGAAGCCGCGGGCGAGGGCGGCGGGGGCGAGCGGCGGTCGCTGCTGGACTACCTGCCCCAGGACACCCTGATCGTGCACCTGCACGGGTCGGGGACGCACGGCGAGCTGGACCGCACCTGGGCCGAGGTGGCGCGCCTGCACGAGAGCGAGGCCCGCCGCGGCACCCGCCCGGAGCCGCCCGAACGCGTCTTTCTGCCCCCCGTGGAGGCCGCGCGCCGGCTGGCCGGGTTCCCCCAGCTCTTCATCGAAGAAGCGGGCGACCTGCCGGTGCAGCGCTGGAGCCGCTTTCGCGCCCTGCCGCCGCCCGCCATCGACCGCGACATGGGGCGGCTGGGCGAGGTGCTCAAGGCCGCCGCGCACGCCGGCGAGCGCTCGCTGGTGCTGTGCGACAACCAGGGGCAGCTGGAGCGCCTGCAGGAGCTGCTGGACGAGCTGAAGGTGGCCCGGGCGGTGGAGCTGGCCATCGGCTCGCTCACGGGCGGGTTCGTGCTGGCCGACGCGGAGCCCCCGTTCCGCGTGCTGACGGACCACGAGATCTTTCGCCGCTCGCGCCGCATCCGCCGGCGGCGGCGGTTTCGCGGGGGCGCGGC
>NZ_DASVTX010000592.1:0-9230 GCF_036387355.1 Longimicrobium sp. | reverse complement strand
GCGGGGGTGGCACCTCCGGGCCCGACACCCGGGTGGCCCGCGTGGACGTGACCGCGGCCGCCGCCTCCATGGAAGCGGGCGCATCGGTGCAGCTTTCCGCGGTGGCGCGCAACGCCGCGGGCGAAGCGGTGGGCGGAACCTTCACCTGGTCCAGCAGCAACACGGCGACGGCGTCCGTAGGCGCCGGCGGCATGGTGCAGGGCGCCACGCCGGGAAGCGCCACCATCAGCGCCACCGAGGCGGGCTCCGGGATCGTGGGCTCGCTGGCCGTCACCGTGACGCCCGCCGCCGTGCAGTCGGTAACGGTTGCGCCCGGGGCCCAGACCGTCATCGCGGGGCGCACGCAGGCGCTCACGGCCACGCTCAGGGACGCGCGTGGCGCCGTGCTCACCGGCCGCGCCGTCACGTGGAGCAGCGCCAACCCCGCCGTGGCCTCGGTGGATGCCTCCGGCGTGGTGACGGGCGTGGCGCCCGGCGCCGGCGCGGTGGCCATCACCGCCACCTCCGAGGGGCAGAGCGGGTCCGCCCAGGTCACCGTGGTTCCGGTGCCCATCGCCACCCTCACCATCACCCCGGCGGGGCCGCACACCCTGGTGCAGGGCGGCTCCATCACGCTGGGGGTGGTGGCGCGCGACGCGGACGGCAACGTGCTCACCGGGCGCGCCCTCACCTGGAGCAGCGCGAACCCGTCGGTCGCCTCCGTGTCCGGAACCGGCGTGGTGAGTGCCGCCGCCGTGGGCGGCCCCGTGACGCTGACCGCCGCCTCCGAGGGCGTGTCCACCACCGTGCAGGTGACGGTGATCCCCGTGCCGGTCGCCTCCGTGACGGTGTCGCCGGCGTCGGCCACCATTCCACAGGGGCTCACCCAGCAGTTCACCGCCACCGCCCGTGACGCGGGCGGCAACGTGCTCACGGGACGGGCGGTGGCGTGGTCGTCGCTGAACGCGGGGGTCGTGACGGTGAGCGCCTCCGGCCTGGCCACGGGCGGCGCCACGGGCAGCACCAGCATCGTGGCCACCGTGGAGGGGCGCAGCGCGTCCGTCACGGTGTTCGTAACCCCGCGCACGGCCACCTCGCTGGTGGTGAACCCGCGCTTTACCGTGGTGAACGTGGGGCAGACGGCGAACGTGGCCGCGGCCGCCTCCGACGCGTCGGGGGTGATCCCCTCGCCCGCCACCACCTGGGTATCGGCCAACACGGGGACCGCGACGGTCAACGGCAGCGGGCAGGTGTTGGGCGTCGCCGCGGGCGTGACGCGCGTGTCCGCCCAGGTGAACAGCGTGTCCGACACCTCGTTCACCGCGGTGCTGGCCTCCAACAGCATGCTGAGCACCGCCTTCACGGGCGGGCAGGTGCGCGCCGACATCCGCGCCGGCACCACGATCACCTTTCCCGTGACGCTGGACATGTCGCGGGTGAGCGCCACGGGCGACCTGGGCGCCGTGCAGTTCGAGTTCCGCTACGACCCCACGCTGCTGGAGTTCCAGTCGGGGCAGGGCGGGCTCACCGGCAACGTGGAGATCCACTCGCCCACCCCCGGCACCGTGCGCTTCGCCTATGCGGGCACCGCGGCGCAGGGCTCGGCCAACCTCACGCTGGCCACCCTGAGCTTCCGGGTGCTGCCCACGGCGGCCACCGGCCGGTACTCCAACGTGATCCTCACCTACACGGCCCCGCCCACGTCCACCACCTTCCAGAGCTACGGAATGCCCGTGGCGATGTGGGGCCGGTTGAGCGTCGTGGCCCCCTGACGTGCGGTCCCCGCCCGGGACGGCGCACCCCGCGCCGCCCCGGGCTCCTTCCAAAGGAGCTACAGCAGATGAACGGAATTCGCGGAGTGCGCCTCGCGGCGGCGCTGGTGCTGGGCACGGCGCTGGCCGGGTGCGGCGACCTGCTGGGCACGGAAAAGAAGGGTGAGCCCGCCGAGCCGGCCATCACCTTTACCGAGCCGGGGATCTACCCGGTGCTGGTGGTGGCGCAGCAGACGGCGGATTCCGCGCGGCTGGAACTGCACCTCAAGCGCGTGGCCGTCACCGAGCGCGTCGCCAGCGTTCAGGGCGAGCTGAAGTTCGACGCCACGAAGCTGGCGCTGGGCGCCGTGACGGTCGGCGACGGCATCACCGGGGCGACCAACGAGACCACGGCGGGCACCCTGCGCTTTGCGGGCGTGGCCACGGCGGGGATCGACGGCGGCGCCGTGCTGACCCTGTCGTTCGCCACCCGCGCCCCCGTGGCCGCCGAGGCGTTCGAGCTGAACGTGGAAGAAATCATCGCCAGCGAGGATTTTGTGAACCTCGGCTCGCGCGTGCGCATGCAGGGCCGCACTCCGCGGCTCACCCGCGTGCCGCTGCAGTAGCCTCATCTCCGGAGCGGGAATGATGCGATCGGTGACGGGCCGCGCCACGCGGTGGACCCTGGCGGCGGCGCTGGCCCTCGCCCTGGCGGCCGGCGCCCGCGCGGAGGCGCGCGGCCAGGAGCCGCCCCCGGCCGCGGCGCAGGAGCCGGGCATCTACCCCGTCCTCTTCGTCACCGGCGAAACCGCGGCGGGTGCCACGGTGGAGCTGCACCTGAAGCGGGTGGGCGTGGACGACCGCATCGCCAGCTTTCAGGGCGAGCTCGTGTACGACCCCGCCCGGCTGACCGTGTCCGCGGGGCAGATCCCGCAGGGGATCACGGGGAGCTGGCACCAGGCCCGCCCCGGCACCCTGCGCTTTGCCGGCGTGGCGCTGGCCGGAATCGACGCGGGCCCGGTGCTTACGCTCACCGTGGCCGCCACGCGCCCGCTGGCCGCCGACGACTTTGCGCTCACCCTGGAGGAGGTGGTTTCGGCCACCGGATTCCGCAACCTGGTATCGCGCGTTCGCCAGGACGGGACGCACCCCGCGCTTTCGCGCGTGCGCCCCTGACCCGCCCGCCGGCCCCCCGACCGACCTTCATTCCGCAGGAAAGGTGACCCCTTGAACGTCCCGCCCATGCCCCTCCGCCGCCATGGCGCCGCGCTGGCGGCGCTGGCCGCCCTGCTGTTCGCCCCCGCGCTGCACGCGCAGGACGTGCTGCAGCAGGGCCGCGCCTATGGCATTCAGCCCCCCGCCTGGGTGACGGAGACGCTGCGCGAGCAGCCGGACGCCTTTGAGTTCCGCCGGGCGTGGCGCAACAAGGTGAAGCGGGTGCGGCAGGAGCGGCGGCGGCTGGAGGCGGCGCGCACCGGGCCCGTGATGTCGGCCAGCCTGCTGCAGTCCGCGGGCGCGGCGGTGACGGGCACCATGCGCGTGCCCGTGATCGCGGCCCGCTACTCGGACCGCACGGCGCCGTACCCCGTGGCCGACTACCAGGCGCGGCTCTTTGGCGACGGCACGGCGGGGGCGTACACGGCCAAGTCGTTCTACCGCGAGATGTCGCGCAACGCCTTCACCATGGACGGCACGGTGGCGGGGTGGATCCCGCTGCCGCAGACCGCGGCGTACTACGAGCCGTCCACGGCCACCGACTCGCGCTACGGGCGCACCTTCGAGTTTCTGCGTGACGCGCTCACCGGGGCGGACCCCACGGTGAACTTCGGGCAGTTCGACAACGACGGCCC
Organism: Longimicrobium sp.; assembly: GCF_036387355.1. GTDB lineage: Bacteria > Gemmatimonadota > Gemmatimonadetes > Longimicrobiales > Longimicrobiaceae > Longimicrobium. The sequence continues at coordinate 5,650 of NZ_DASVTX010000592.1, read as the reverse complement.
CGACGGCGTCCCCAACTCGGGCGACGACGACGGCTACGTGGACGCGGCGGCGTTCATCTACCCCGCGCACGGCAAGTCCTGCGGCGGCCCCGGCATCTGGCCGCACCGCTACGCGTACTCGGCGTACACCAACGGCGTGCCCTTCAGCACCAACGACCCGTCGGCCGAGGGCGGCACCATCAAGGTGGACGACTACCTGATCCAGGGCGGGCTGGAGTGCGACGGCACCAGCCTGATGCCCATCGGCACCTTCGCCCACGAGATGGGGCACGCCCTGGCGCTCCCCGACCTGTACGATACCGACGGCGGCACCGAGGGGCTGGGCGAGTGGGACCTGATGGGCTCCGGCAACTACCGGCTCCCCGCCTCGCCCACGCACATGAGCGCCTGGTCCAAGGACTTTCTGGGCTGGGTGAACGTGGAGACGGTGTCGGGCGCGCGCCCCGCGCTCACGCTGGCCCCCGTGTACGACGCGGGCCGGGTGCTGCGCTACAACATCCCCGGCACGCGCGAGTACTTTCTGCTGGAGCACCGCAAGGCGTTCGGATCCGACACGTACATCCGCGGCGCCGGGCTGCTGGTGTACCACATCGACGATGCCGTCATTGACCTTACGCTCAACAGCAACGACGTGAACGCCGGCACGGTGCACGGCGTGGACCTGGAAGAGGCGGACGGGCTGGACCAGCTGGACAAGACCCCCGCCTCCGGCGGCAACCGCGGCGACGCGGGCGACCCGTTCCCCGGCACCGGCGCGCGGACCGCGTTCGGCGACGCCAGCTATCCCAGCAGCCGCAGCAACTCCGGCGCCCCCTCCGGGTTCGACATCCGCGCCCTGCAGTACGCGGGCGGGGTGCTGACCTTTGACCTGCAGGCCGGGAGCCCTGCCACCCCGGTGAACACGGTGGTGGTGTCGCCCGGCACGGCCAGCGTATCGGCGGGAACCACTCGGCAGCTCACGGCCGCGCTGTACGACGCGAACAACGTGCTGCTCACCGGGCGCGCGGTGACCTGGTCCAGCAGCGCCCCCTCCCTGGCCACCGTGTCGTCCACGGGGCTGGTGACGGCGCTGGCGCAGGGCGGGCCGGTGACCATCACCGCCACCTCCGAGGGCAAGTCGGGGCAGTCCGCCGTCACGGTGACAGCGGCCGTCACGCCGGGCACGCTGATCACCAGCGGCGTCCCGGTGACCAACATCGGCGCCACCTACCCCAACGAGGTGCTGTACCGCATCGCGGTGCCCGCGGGCGCCACGATGCTGACGGTCACCACCTCCGGCGGCAGCGGCGACGCCGACCTGTACGTCCGCCGCGGCACGCCCCCCACCACCTCGGTGCGGGACTGCGCCTCCGGCAGCTCGACCAACACCGAGCAGTGCACCCTCGCCAATCCGGCGTCGGGGGACTGGTACATCATGCTCAAGGCCTTCGCCTCCTTCTCCGGCGTCACGTTGACGGCGACGGTGTCGGTGCCCGCGCCGCCGCTGGCGGTGGGCGACTCGGCGACGGGCCAGGTGGCCTCGGTGGGCGCGGTCGCCACCTTCCCCCTGGTCATGACGGCGGGCGACGTGGTGGACGTGGGCGCCTTCGTGACGGGCGGGCAGAGCACCTTCCATCCGTACGTGGAGCTGTACTCGCCGGCCGGCGCCCTGGTGGCTTCGTCCACGGTGCACCGCCTGAACCGCAACTGGATCCTGCCCCGGTACACGGCCGCGGCCGCGGGAACGTACAGCGTCCGCGTCCGCGACCGCCGTACCTCCACGGACCTGAACAAGTACACGGGCAGCTTCAAGCTGCGCACCCGCCGCTCCGGCGTGGTGATCGTCACCGAGGGGGAGATCGACCCCCGCTTCGTGCCCGCGGGCTCGCCGGCGGTGCGTGACACGGTGTGGGTGTACAACGTGGGCGCCCCGGGCACGGCCACCTTTACGGCCACCCCCGTCAAGGGCGAGCCCTGGATGACGGTGTCGGTGCCGGGCGGCATCACGCCCGAGGTGGGCTCGGCCACCCTGCTGGACGCCCTCGCCGCCCCGGAGCGCGTGCACGCGCGCCCGCTGCCCGGGCGGCTTGAAGCCGGTGCGATGGGCGCGGCGCCGGCGGCCCCCCGCGCCGCGCCCGCGGGAGCGGTGCCGGTGCAGGCCGTTCTCACCCCCGGCAGTCTGGCGCAGGGCTACTACTACGACGACATCCTGATCCAGGTCGCGGGCGATCCGTGGAACCAGGGGATGGCGGCGCTGGTGGACCTGCGGCTGCACTCGCCCGCCGCGCGGGTGATGAACGAGACGGTGAACGCCTACCCGGGCACCATGGCCCGCGGCCCCCAGGGGCAGGTGGTGATGGCGAGCGGCTCCGGGCTGGTGCGCATCGACCCCGTGACCGGCGCGGCCACCCCGTGGGTGAGCAGCCTCAGCTCCGAGCTGGGCGGAATGGAGTTCGCGGCGGACGGCACGCTGTACGTGGCCGACTACGCCGGCAAGCGGCTGCTGCGCGTGCGCCCCGACGCCACCTGGACGGTGGCGGTGACCGGGACCAGCGCGGCTACGGACGTGGCCGTGCTCCCCACCGGCACGGTGTTCGTTTCCATGGGGAGCACCCTGGTGCGCATGCCCGCGGGCGGCACGGCGGCGGTGGCGCTCACCAGCTCGCGGACCACGTTCGCCGACGTGATGGTGTACAACCCCGCGGACGGGTGGCTGTACTACGCCTCCGGCACGGCCCTGCGCCGCTACAACCCGGCCACCAACGCCGATGAGGCGCGTGGCACCATCGACACCGGGCCCCTGCTTTCGCTCGACGTGGGGCGCAGCGGGCGGTTGTACGGCATGGAAAACCAGTTCTTCGGCGGCGTGCTGGTGATGGAAACCACCGGCACGGTCGTGGGCCGCATGTGGAGTCCCGGCATCGGCTACGGCCTGGCACTGGCCCACGGAACGCTGTATGGCAGCAGCATCATCCTGACGGACCAGGTGTGGAGCATGCCGGTGGACGACAGCCCCGCGGGCGGCACACCCGGCATTGCGGGCGACGCCAACGGCGACGGCACCATCACGGCGCAGGACGCGCTGGGCGTGCTGTCGGCGGTCGTGGGCAAGAGCCTGCCGGCCGGGTGGAACCTGGCCATTGGGGGCGACGCCAACTGTGACGGACAGGTGACCTCCATCGACGCGCTCATCATCCTGTCCCGGGTCGTGTCGCGCGACGTCTCGCAGTTCTGCATCGGCACCAACCGCTGATCGCGGGACCCCCGTTGGCCGGCCGCCATGCCCCCTCGCGGGGCACGGCGGCCGATGTTTCGCCCCCTGACCCCGCGCCCGGATCCGGCGCGAAAAGGGGCGCGCCGGGCGCGCGAGTCGCGCACCGGGCCCCGATTCATCCGGCCTGCATGCACCCCGGAAAGGTACTCCGTTGAAGGTTCCCGTTGCTTCCCTCCGCCGCATCCGCGCCGGCCTCGTGGCGGCCGCCCTGCTCTCTGCCCCCGCGCTGCACGCGCAGGACGTGCTGCGGCAGGGCCGCGCACACGGCGTCGAGGCCCCCGCCTGGATCACCGAGACGCTGCGCGAGCAGCCCGGCGCGTTCGAGTTCCGCCGGGCGTGGCGCAACAAGGTAGAGGGGGTGCGGCAGGAGCGGCGGCGGCTGGAAGGCGCGCGCACCGGCCCGCTGATGTCCACCGGGCAGATGCAGGCGTACGGCGCGGCGGTCACCGGCACCCTGCGCGTTCCCGTGATCGCGGCCCGCTACTCGGACCGCGCGGCGCCCTATCCCGCAGCGGACTACCAGGCGCGCCTCTTCGGGGACGGCGCGGCGGGGGCGTACACGGCCAAGTCGTTCTACCGCGAGATGTCGCGGGGCGCGTTCACCCTGGACGGGACGGTGTCGGGATGGGTCGCGCTGCCGCAGCAGGCGGCCTTCTACGAGCCCTCCGCCTCCACCAGCGCGCGCTACGGGCGCACCTTCGAGTTTCTGCGCGACGCGCTCGCCGGCGCGGACCCGACGGTGAACTTCGGGCAGTTCGACAACGACGGCCCCGACGGCGTTCCCAATTCGGGCGACGACGACGGCTACGTGGACGCCGCGGCCTTCCTCTACCCCGCCGCCGGAGCCAACTGCGGGGGCCCCGGCATCTGGCCGCACCGCTACGTCTACTCGGCGTACAACGGCGGCGTCCCGTTCAGCACCGACGACGCCTCGGCCAGGGGCGGCACCATCAAGGTGGACGACTACCTGATCCAGGGCGGGCTGGAGTGCGACGGCGCCAGCCTGATGGACATCGGCACCTTTGCGCACGAGATGGGGCACGCCCTCGCCCTCCCCGACCTGTACGACACGCGCGGCACCACGTCGGGGCTGGGCGAGTGGGACCTGATGGCCTCCGGCAACTACCGCACGCCGGCCTCGCCCGCGCACATGAGCGCGTGGAGCAAGGACTTTCTGGGCTGGGTGAACGTGGAGACGGTGTTCGGCTCGTACCCGGCCGTGACGCTGGCCCCCGTGTACGAGGGGGGCCGGGTGCTGCGCTACGACATTCCCGGCACGCGCGAGTACTTTCTGCTGGAGCACCGCAGGGCGTTCGGCTCCGACGCGGACATCCGCGCCCCCGGGCTGCTGGTGTACCACGTGGACGAGGGCGTAGTGGAGGCCGCACGGGTGTCCAACGAGGTGAACGCCGGGGCGGTCCACGGCGTGGCGCTGGTAGAAGCGGACGGTCTGGGCCACCTGTCGGGCGGCGCCAACCGCGGCGACGCGGGCGACGTCTTTCCCGGCGCGCTGCTCCAGACCTCGTTCGGGGAGGGAACCAGCCCGGGCAGCCGCGGCAACGGCGGGCTTCCCTCCGGCTTTTCGCTGAGCGGCATCCAGTACACGGCGGACGTGCTCACCTTCACCATGCAGGCGGGCGGCCCGGCCAACGCCGTCGCCTCGGTATCCGTCACGCCGGCGGCGCCCGGCATCGCCGTGGGGACCACGCAGCAGCTCGTGGCCACGCTGCGCGACGCGGCCGGGGCCCTCGTGACCGGGCCCGCCGTCACCTGGTCCAGTTCGTCTCCCGGGATCGTGTCCGTGACCAGCCGCGGGTTGGCGCAGGGCCTGGCCGCGGGGGGACCGGTGACCATCACCGCGACCGCGGGCGGCGCCAGCGGCACGGCATCGGTTACCGTGACGGCGGCGCTGCAGGCCGTGACCCTCACCAGCGGCGTTCCCGTGGCGGGAATCTCCGGGACCGTGGGAAGCGACCGGCTGTTCCGCATCGCGGTGCCCGAGGGGGCGACGTCGCTGGGGGTGTCCACCTCCGGGGGTACCGGCAACGCCAACCTGTACGTGCGCCGGGGCGCGCCCCCGCTGCCGGCCGACTGCCTTTCCGTCTCGGGCAGTTCCACGGAGTTTTGCGGCTTCCTCAATCCCGCCGCGGGCGACTGGTACATTCTGGTCCGCACCGAGGGGTCGTACACGGGGCTGACGCTCACCGCGTCGGTGGCGGGCACGCTGGCGCTGGGCGACTCCGCTTCGGGCGCCATCGGCACCGGGGCGGGAGGCCAGCGCTTTCCGCTGGTGCTCACCGCGGGCGACGTCATCGACGTCGGCGCGTTTCGCACCGGCGGGCTTTCGGCCTTCACTCCGTACGTGGAGCTGTACGCCCCCTCCGGCTCGCGCGTTGC
>NZ_DASVTX010000591.1:0-33972 GCF_036387355.1 Longimicrobium sp. | reverse complement strand
GCCATCGTGGTGCGCGAGAACATCGTGCGGCACGTGGAGATGGGGAAGGACCACTTCCGGGCGGCGCACGACGGCACCGACGAGATCGGGCTGGCGGTGGCGGCCACCACCTTCTCCATCGTCTGCGTGTTCGTTCCCATCGCCTTCATGGGCGGGCTGGCGGAGCAGTGGTTCGCGCCGTTCGCGCTCACGATCGCCTGTTCGGTGCTGGTGTCGCTGTTCGTGTCGTTTTCGCTGGACCCCATGCTGTCGGCGTACTGGCCGGACCCGCACCGCGAAGAGCACCAGAAGTGGTGGATCACGCGCATGCTGGACCGCTTCAACGCCTGGTTTGACCGCCGCGCCAACGACTACCGCCACGTGGTGGCGTGGGCGCTGGACCACGCGCTGGCCATGATCATCATCGCCATCGGCACCTTCGTGGGCGCGCTGGTGGTGCCGGCCAAGGGGATGTGGGCCTTTCTGGCGGTGATGCTGGTGGTGCTTGCCGCGGTGATGGTGCTGACCTTTGCGCGGCTGCCGCGGGGCTTCACGGGCGTGGCCACCCGCGCGGTGATCGCCATCGTCTCGGTGATCGGGATGGGCGCGGCCATCGGCGCGGCGCCGGAAGGGGCCAAGCTGGGCTTTGAGTTCTTTCCCAAGGACGACCAGTCGGAGTTCCAGGTGGAGATCGACACGCCGCCGGGAAGCAGCCTGGACTACACGCGCCTCAAGAGTGAAGAAGTGGCCGCCATGGCGCGCCGCATTCCCGAGGTGCGCTACACCTACACCACGGTGGGCGGCCGCGGCGGCTCGGTGGACGAGGGGCGCGTCTTCGTTCGCCTGCAGCCCAAGGCGGAGCGCGAGCGCGGGCAGGAAGAAATCGCCAGCGAGCTTCGCGAGCAGGCCAAGGCCATCGGCGGCGCCACGGCGGCGCTGGGCACGGGCAACTTTGGCGGCACCAAGCAGATCATGATTCAGCTGCAGGGCCCCGACATCGCCGTGCTCAACCGCATCGCCGAGCAGATCCAGGGGCACGTGCGGCAGGTGCCGGGCGCCGTGGACGTGTCGCTGAGCACCAAGGGGCAGAAGCCGGAGCTTTCGGTGGACGTGAACCGCGGCCTGGCCGGAGCGCTGGGGGTGACGGCCGGGCAGATCGCCCAGGCGCTGCGCCCCGCCTTCGCGGGCGTGGACGCGGGCGACTGGGTGGACCCGTCGGGCGAAACGCGCGACGTGTACATCCGCTTCAGCGAAGAGGCGCGCCAGCGCACGGCGGACCTGGAGCGCGTTCCGCTGGTGCTGGCCGGGCCCACCGGTCCGGTGACGGTGCCGCTGGGGCAGGTGGCTACCATCAGCCGCGAGCTGGGGCCCGCGCAGATCGACCACCTGGACCGCGAGCGGGTGATCAACGTGGAGGCCAACACCCAGGACCGCCCGCTGAGCGAGGTGGTGGGCGACATTCAGACGCGCATTCAGAGCGTGCCGCTGCCGGTGGGCTACGAGCTCAGCTTTGGCGGCGACACCGAGGACCAGACCGAGGTGTTCGGGCGCATCATGTTCGCGCTGGGCGTGGCGGTGATGCTGATGTACCTGATCCTGGTGGTGCAGTTCGGCAGCTTCCTGGACCCGCTGGCCATTCTGCTCTCGCTCCCGCTGTCGCTGGTGGGGGTGGTGCTGGGGCTCAAGATCGCGGGGAGCACGCTGAACCTCATGAGCATGATCGGCATCATCATGCTGATGGGAATCGTGGCCAAGAACGCCATTCTGCTCATCGACTTCGCCAAGTGGAGCAAGGAGAGCGGAATGAGCACGCGCGACGCGCTCATCGAGGCCGGCGCCATTCGCCTGCGTCCCATTCTGATGACCACGTTCGCGCTGATCGCCGGCATGCTTCCCGTGGCGCTGGGCCGCGGCGAGGGCGCGCAGTTCCGCGCCCCCATGGGCATCGCCATCATCGGCGGCGTCATCACCAGCACCCTGCTGACGCTGCTGGTGATCCCCACCGTGTGGGAGCTGCTGGACGAGATGCGGGCCAAGGTGTTCCACCTGTTCGGCCGCACCCCGCCGTCGGGGCACGGCGGGGGCGGGGGGCACGGCCATGGCGGCCACGCGCCGCAGCAGGTGCCGCACGAGCCGCGGCGGGTGGCCGCGCCGGACCGCGAGCCGGCGCTCCAGGGAGACTGACCCATGTGCACCGCCGCGTGCGCCCCCATCATGGAGCGCGCGCGGCGGGGCCGGGAATGCATCCGGCGGGGCGATGAATCCCGTATACGGTTCAGGGAAGCGGGTTTACGTTCCCGGACGGGAACCGCCGCGGGTGAACGGAGTGGCGACAGCGGGGTAGTATCGCGTCTTCCCCGGTGGGAGGCACGCGACCGGACCCGGAACACCGGGCCGGCGCTTCTTTCTTCTTGAGGTTGCATGCAGACGACGCGCGAGCAGCCCGCCCCGGCGGGCAGCCCCGTTATACGCCCCGCGGGCCGCCCGGCGCGGGCCCCGCTCAGCTGGGTGGAGCGCCGGCTGGCCGCCGCGGGGCGCGCGGCCGAGCGCACGCTGGAGCACGCGGGCGGAATGGCGACGCTGTTCTGGCGCACCATGGTGTACCTGTTCACCGGCCGCATTCCGCTCAGCGAAGTGGCCACGCAGGTGTACTGGATGGGGATCGGCTCCATCCCCATCGTGCTGGTGACGGGCGGGCTGGCCGGGGTGGTGACCTCGCAGCAGGGCGGCTACCAGTTCACCGGCAACGTGCCGCTCTACTACCTGGGGAGCGTGGTGACCAGCTCCATCATCCTGGAGCTGGGCCCGGTGCTCACGGCGGTGGTGCTCATCGGCCGGGTGGGGGCGCGCATCACGGCCGAGCTGGGCACCATGCGGGTTTCCGAGCAGATCGACGCGCTGTACTCGCTGGGGCGCGACCCGGTGCGCACGCTGGTGGCGCCGCGCATCGTGGCGGGGATCATCTCGGTCCCCATTCTGGTGGCCATCGCCAACGGCGTGGGGCTGCTGACGGGGATGATGGCGGCGCAGTTCACCCTGGGGCTGGGGCGCGAGTCGTTCTTCTACGGCGCGGGGCTGTTCTGGCACGACTGGGACATGTTCTACTCGCTGGCCAAGGCGGTCAGCTTCGGCTTCATCATTCCGCTGGTGGCCAGCCACATGGGGCTGGCGACGCGCGGCGGCGCCGAGGGCGTGGGCAAGTACACCACCGCCAGCGTGGTGACCATGACGCTGGGCGTCCTGATTCTGGACGCGATGTTCCCGCCGCTGCTGCTGAACTAGGAGGCGCCGCGTGAACGACGTGATGGTGGAGTACATCGACCTGTACAAGGCCTTTGACCAGCCGGTGCTGGCGGGGGTGAACCTGACGGTGGGGCGCGGCGAGACGATCTCCGTGGTGGGGCACAGCGGCACGGGCAAGAGCGTGCTGCTCAAGAACACCATCGGGCTCATCATTCCCGACAGCGGCGACGTGGTCATCGACGGGCAGTCGGTGGTGCGCGCCGACCGGCGGCAGCTGGCCGCCATCCGCAAGAAGGTGGGCTACGTGTTCCAGAACGCCGCGCTGTTCGACAGCATGTCGGTGTTCGAGAACGTGGCGCAGGGGCTGAGCGACGAGGAGCAGAAGGAGATCGGCGGCAAGGCGCTGCTGGCTACCGTGGCCGAGTCGCTGGAGATGGTGAACCTCACCCCGCGCAAGGTGCTGAGCAAGCTGCCGTCGGAGCTGTCGGGCGGCATGCGCAAGCGGGTGGGGATCGCGCGGGCCATCGTGGGCCGCCCCGAGATCCTGCTGTACGACGAGCCGGTGACGGGGCTGGACCCGGTGAACGGCACGGTGGTGCACCGGCTGATCGACCAGCTGGGCACCGACCTGGGGGTCACCAGCATCATCGTGACCCACGACATCGAGGGCACGCTCCCCATCAGCGACCGCGTGGCCATGCTGGACCACGGCCGCATCCGCTTCGTGGGGACGGCCGACGAATTCCGAAACAGTTCCGACGCGCTGGTCCGGGCCTTCCTGGAGCGCGACGTTCCCGATACCGACGATCTGCTGGAGCCCGTATGATTCAGCGTGCCGACGGCAAGGCGCCCACCGCGCCGGCCAACCGACTTTCTCAGGAGGACCTGCGGGCCATGGCTCCCATCCGCGCCCCGCGCCGCGAAATTCACGTGGGCCTGTTCGTGGTCCTGGGCCTGCTCGCCGTGCTGACCGCGCTGTTCGCGCTCACCGACCCGGGCACCTTCCGCGGCCGGTACCACGTGTACACCATGGTCAAGGACGCCGGCGGCATCCGCAAGGGCGACCCGGTGCGCATGAAGGGGGTGAACATCGGGCGCATCCGCGACTTCGAGATCCAGGCCAACGGCGTGCGCGTGGCCATGGAGATGGAAAAGGAGTTCACGGTTCCCGCCGACAGCAAGATCAGCATCGTGAGCGGCGGGCTGCTGCAGAGCATGGTGGCGGTGGTGGAGCCGGGAACCAGTGCGCAGCGGGTGGCGGACGGTGCGGTGCTCCCCAACGTGGAGCAGGAGACGCTTTCGCAGTCGGCCGAGCAGATCGCCGCCAATGGCGACAGCGTGCTCATCCGCGCGCAGCGGCTGCTGAACGACAAGACTATCGACGCGGTGGGCGGAAGCGCGCAGGACATGCAGGCGCTGCTGCGGCAGCTCACCGTCCTGGCGGCGGAGCAGCGCATTCAGCTGGCGCAGCTCACCACCAGCCTGACGGCGTCGGCCAGGGGCTTCGAGGCCAGTGCCACGCGCCCGGAACTGGCCCGCGCCATCGCGCGCACCGACAGCATGACGATTCGCCTGGACGCGGCGTCGGCGTCGCTGCAGTCGGCGGGGCAGTCGCTGGCCAGCCTTACGGCGCGCATCGACCGCGGCGAGGGCACGCTGGGCAAGCTGACGCAGGACGACCAGCTGTACCAGAACCTGAACAACGCGGTCAACAGCCTCAACGAGCTGACGGCCGACATCAAGGCCAACCCGCGCCGCTACATCAACGTGCGCGTGTTCTGATCCGCGGGGTCGGGGCCGGGACGACGACGAAGGGCGGGCCCGGAGCGATCCGGGCCCGCTTTGTCGTATTCGGAGGAGGATTCCGCGGGGAGGGATCCGGGCCCAGGCTCTCCTGAGCGGATGAATCCGGCTCCCGGCCTGGTTGAGCGACTGAAGTCGCCGCAACCACGGCTGAAAGCCTTACGATACTGCCGTGAGGCTGGCTCCTGCGTGGGCCACAGGTCGACGCCGAACGCCGGGCCTCGAACTGCGGTTTCCCTTTCTCCCCCGACAGCGGGGCGAGGGCCGGGGAGAGGGGGCCTCTCCGCATGCACCGGCACCGTCCGAGGCGCACTCGACCGCCGTTCTCCCCTCCGTGCGTCCGTTTGCACGGGGAGGGGCGGGGGAGGGGCCTGCGCGAAGCGCGAGCCCGATGCTCTCCGCAGCGACCAATCCCTCACTGCGGCGAGCGGTAAGCGCGGCACTTGCACGTGAGCCGCGGCAGCCATTCCACCTGACCGACGTGAACCAGGGCACATGACCGCGAAGGCACAATTCCCGGCGGAGGCCGGCGCGGACGGCGCGTTCGTCCGCCAGCCGTACAACATCCGCGGCCGCATCACCGCCGACGGCTCGTCCGGCTACCCCGCAGAGGCGGGCCGCTATCACCTGTACGTCTGCTACGCCTGCCCGTGGGCGCATCGGTCCGTCATCGTGCGCGGGCTGCTGGGGCTGGAAGGCGTCATCAGCATGTCGGCCGTGGACCCCATTCGCGACGAGCGGGGCTGGGCCTTTCGCGAAGGCCCGGGGCACGGCCCGGATCCCGTGAACGGATTCCACTTTCTTTCCGAGGCGTACCTGGCCACCGATCCCACGTTCACGGGGCGGTTCACGGTGCCCTGCCTGTGGGACCGGGTCACGGGGCGGCTGGTGACCAACAACTATCCCGACATCACCCTCGATATGGAAACGGAGTTCGTCGCCTTTCACAAGCCGGGCGCGCCGGACCTGTACCCCATGCACCTGCGCGGCGAGATCGACGAAATCAACGACATCGTGTACCGCGACGTGAACAACGGCGTGTACCGCGCCGGGTTCGCCACCGCGCAGGAGGCGTACGAAGGCGCGGTGGACACGCTGTTCGCGCGGCTGGACTGGCTGGAGGAACGCCTGTCCCGCCAGCGGTACCTGGTCGGCCGGCAGCTTACGGAAGCCGACATCCGCCTGTTCACCACCCTGGTGCGCTTCGACATGGTGTACGTGGGCCACTTCAAGTGCAACGTGCGCAGGCTGGTGGACTATCCCCACCTCTGGGGGTACGCCCGCGACCTGTACCAGCGCCCCGGCTTTGGCGAAACGGTGAACGAGGACCACATCAAGCGCCACTACTACATGACGCACGACCAGATCAACCCCACGCGCATCGTGCCGCGCGGCCCCGTGATCGACTGGATGCAGCCGCACGATCGGGAGCGCCTGGGCTGATGGACACCCACGGAATCCGCCTGCGCGACGCCACTCCGCAGGACCGCCCCGCCGTCCACCGCTGCACGCTGGCGGCGTACGAGCAGTATGCGCAGACCATGGGCGAGGGCTGGCAGTCCCTGCGCGGCGCCCTGCTGGCCGCGCTGGCGGGCGACGATCCCGCGGTGCAGCGCATCGTGGCGGAGCGGGACGGCGAGGTGCTGGGCAGCGTGATGCTGTATCCCCCCGCCGTGAGCGCCTACGGCGACCTGTCGGGCGCGGTGCAGTGGCCGGAGCTGCGGCTGCTGGCCGTGGCGGACGCGGCGCGCGGGCTGGGCGTGGGGCGCGCCCTGGTGCAGGAGTGCATCCGCCGCGCGCGGGCCGGCGGCGCCACGCACCTGGGGCTGCACACCAACGAGGCGATGACGGTGGCGGTGGGGCTGTACGAGCGGATGGGCTTTGTGCGCGACCCGGAGCACGACTTCGTGGCGCCCACCGGCGAACGGATCGCCGCGTACCTCCTTTCGCTCGGCGCACCGGACGCATAGCGGCGGCCGGGCGGGGCGGAGCGAACGCACAATCTTGTCTGGTTCCGGGAGATGTCATATCCTGCGTCGTCCTCGCGGTCCCCCTTTCTCCCGGAGACTCGTCCATGCCCGCGAATCCGCAGAAGGTCGCCCTGTACTGCCAGGGAACGTTCGACATCGCCAACCCCACGCAGGAGCAGTGGACCACCATGGAGCAGGCCGCCGCCGACATCGCGGCGTCCGGCTTCGGCACCGTGCTGCTGGGCCAGTGGCACGTCCACGAGGACGGCACCATCTACTACAACGACGCGCCCATCGACGGCGTGCTGGATACGCTGCAGACCATCGTTCCCGCGCTCAAGGCACAGGGGAACGTGCAGACGGTGCTCATCTCCTTCGGCCCGTTCTGGAAGGACTTCGACGGCATCCAGAACAACCTGGAAACGTTCAAAGCCGCCATGGCGAGCGCCGCCGCCACGGTGGGCGCGGACGGGTTCGACTGGGACCTGGAAGAAGTCTACGATCCGTACGGCAAGCTCCTGGTGGAGCTCACGCAGTGGGCCAACGGGCTGGGGCTCATGGTGACTGCGGCGCCGTACCAGGACTCCGGCTTCTGGCAGGGCGTGCTGCAGCAGACCAACGGCGGGAATGCGGCCGGGTTCGCGTGGTGGAACCTGCAGCTGTACGGCGGCGCCACCTATTCCGACTGGCCGTCCGTGGTGCAGGGAACCGTGCCCAACCCGCAGGCGTTCATCGTTCCCGGGTACAAGCTGGACGACACCAGCCCGCAGGACATGCAGGCGCAGCTCGCGGTGACGCAGACGCAGTTCCCCCAGCTGGAGGGCGCGTTCATCTGGCGCTACGAAGACATCGCGCGGCTGGGGTACACCACGGCGCAGTGCGCGCAGGCCATCTTTACCGGGCTGGGCGGCGCCCGGCGCGGCGGCGCGCGGGAGATCCAGGTCCACGTCTGACGGCGGACGGCCTCCCAAACGCTGACCGGGGCGCGGAGAAGCCCGCCTCTGGCACCGGCCTCCGCCGAGCCCCATCCTTCTCTGGAAAGAAACAGGAATGCGGCGGGCCGATGCTCCGGCCCGCCGCTTTTTTGTGGAACGCGGACGATCGCCGTCAGGCGCTGGTGCAGTCGTACGGGTCCGTCGCGGTCGGCGAGGTGGGGGCCACGCCGTCGCGCCGCGTCCCCACCTTCTGTTCCAGCGCGATCCCCGTGTAGTACGCCTTGAGGATCTGGTCGTAGGTGCGCCCGGTGCGCGCCATTCCCACGGCGCCGGTCTGCGCCAGCCCCGCGCCGTGCCCGTTGCCGCCGCCGTACACGGCGTACCCGGTCAGCGCGCCCGACGCGTCCGTCAGCCGCTCCACCACGAACAGGGTGCTCGGCAGTAGCGTGGGCACGCCGGAGCCGTTGATGTACGCCAGCGAGGACCGGATCGCCGTCTTGTTGTCCACGAACGTCCCCGCGTCCGTCACATACTCGATCTGCGTGACGCGCCCGGTGGCGGAGCGGGCGAGGATGTTGATGGCGTTCACCTTGCCCACCGGGCGGTTGGCAAAGTCGCCGATCACGCAGCTCATCTGCGCACTGGTCCAGCGGTAGTTCCAGCGATGGTAGCTGTGGAACCCTCCGTACGCCCCCGTCCACGACGGGTTGCGCAGGTCCGCCAGCAGCGCCGGGGTGCCGGACAGCTCCTGCCCGGCGGGCGCGTCCCACACGCCGCGCAGGTACGGCACCGTGCCGCTGAACACGTCCTCGCTGTTGGAGGTGCGCCCGCCGCTGGTGGCGTAGAACAGCGCGTCGATCAGGGCGCCGTTGTAGGTGGCCACGATGCCGGCCGTGGCGTTCACCGCGCTGGTGGAGGTGGGGTGCTCGGCCGCAAAGCCGCCGTACACCTGGTCGGCGACGGTGGCGCCCATGTCGTAGCCGTTGTTCCAGTGCTTGCCCAGGTTGGCGTGGGCGTACGTCCGCGCCGCCACTGCCTGCGCCTTCTGCGCCTCGGCCTCCGGGTACGTCGCGGGCCCCAGTTCGCGCGGCACCACGCCGTACAGGTACTCCTCCATGGGCAGTTCGTTGATGCCGGCCAGCGTACCCGCCGCGTTGCGCGCCACTTCCGCCGTGCCGCGGTACGTGGCCGTGCCGATGATCACCTGCCCGGTGGAGGGACGGACCACCGGCGGAGCGGCGGACAGCACCTGCGCCCCGGTGGAGCGGGTGAGGACGTAGCGGGGGAGGTCCTGCGGAAGGGTGACCGTCTTCCAGATCGCGGCGGAGGTGGCCTGGCCGGCGGCGATCACCCGGTCCTTGTAGACGCGCTCCGCGGCGGTGTCGATGGGGAGCGGCCGTTCGCCCACGTACACGCGCCAGCAGTTGGCGGTGGCAACGAACTCGGCGGCGCTGGGGAACCCGGCCGCGATTCCGTTCGCGATGCGCTGGTCGCGGTCCGCGGTGCTGGAGGTGCAGACGACCTGAAGGCGGCGGCTGGTGACAGAAACCGAGACGGTGTCCCACGTCACGGTGAGCATCTCGTTCGCCGCGCCGGAAAGGAGAAGGGTGTTGGTGCCCTTCTCGCGGACCTCGTACGCGCCGTTGGCGCCCACCCGCACCGAAGCGGCCGCCGGCACCACGCCGATGCGGATGCGCCCGGCGTACGGCTCCACCGCCGTGCTGGGACCGCCGGTGGCGGGGGTGGATGCGGGCGTGGTGGGAAGCTGGTCGGCGCACCCGGCCGCCGCGGCAAGGACGGCGAGCAGGGTGATCCGGATTCTTGTCGAGCGCATTGCGGAGTCCAGGGAAGGGGAGAGAGCACCGTCCGGGGAAGTACGATACACGATCCGCAGAATCCGTGCACCTCCCGCCATCTCTTGGACATACAGGCGGCACCTCTGCGCTTCGCCCGCACCAGCGGCCCCGTGTGGATGCGGTGTGAGTGGCGGAGTCCGGGGCGGCCCTCACCCGGGCTCGCACGCCTCGCCCACCCTCCCCCAAAAGGGACTGGGGGAGGGTTGATGGTGCGGATGGTTCGGTGTGGAGCGGCGGGGGTTGGGGTGGCGGATGGTGTGCTGAGCGAGTGAACTCGCCGCAACAACGGCTGAAAGCCTCACGATACTGCCGTGAGGCTCCACCGGCGCGGGCGATGGAGACGGCGCAGGGACCACCTCCTGAGCGGATGAATCCGCCGCTCTGAAAAAGGGTAAGCCCCGACTCGTGGCCTCTGGCGCGTCCACGCTCGGGGCTTCAACCGCACAGGCGATCCCATGATGGATTCCAAGTCCCCCCTCTCCGTGCGGCAGTTTGCACGGGGAGGGGCGGGGGAGGGGCCTGCGGCGCCTGCGGACGCGCACTGAACTCCGCCCCGGCGCCGAACGGCTCCCCCTCTCCCGCGGAGCGGGTGGAGGGGGTTGGGGGGAGGGGGCCTCCTTCGGCCGCACCGGCACTGTCCGGACCGCACCCCTGCGGGGCCCCGGCCCGTATCGGCGTTTCCGTTGCACCGAACGGCTCCCTCTCTCCCGCTTCCATCATCTCCCGATTAACCCGGTACTCGTTCCGGCGCACGCGGCGGGTTATCTTGGTGCGCATCATGACCATGGACCCGCGCACACGCCCATGACGGACGCCACCACCGGCCCCATTCCGCCGTCGATCGACAAGATCCTGCGCCGCTTCGCCACGCTCACCCCCGACATGACGCGGCAGGCGCTCGTGCAGTACGCCAACAAGCTGCCACCGCTGCCCGAGCGCTTTCAGGGGCTGGACGCGGCCCAGTACCGCGTGCACGAGTGCCAGACCCCCGTGGCCATCTTTCCCGAAGTGGTGGAGGGAAAGATGTACTACCACGCCGACGTGCCCCGGGAGAGCGCCGCCATCCGCGCCCTGCTGGCCATGATCTTCGACGCCGTGAACGGGCAGCCGCCGGAAACGGTCCTCGCCATTCCGCAGGACTTCGTGCGGCGGGTGATGGGGAGCATTGGCCTGAGCGCCCGCGAAGCCGGGCTTACGGCCATGGTGGAGCGGCTGAAGCGCGCCGCCCGGGCCGCCGCGGAGTAGCGGAGCACAATCAGCGGTTTCCCTCTTGCGCAGGCGTGGCGGGGCGATTCTTTTTCCCCGGTGGCGGAGGGACTTCCCTGCCGCCGAACGAACAGGACCAGGAAACTGACGATGGCGTACGTGTTCGGGGGCCGGCGCGGGCCGGCCGCTCTGCTGCTGGCGATGGCGCTTCTGGCCGGGTGCAAGCCCGGTGCAGAAGGCGGGTACAACCGCGTCTCGTGGCGCGGAGACCCCAAGATGCCGGCGACGGCCTTTCCGGATCCGCCTCCGGTGGTGCCCGGCTCCACGGCGGCGGGGGGCGGCGCGCAGAAGATCGTGGCCAAGAACCTGCCTTCCGGCGTCACGCAGGCCATGGTGGACGCCGGCCAGACCAGCTTTGGCACGGTGTGCGCGAGCTGCCACGGGCAGAACGGCACCGGCAGCCCGGCGGCGCCCAAGCTGGCCGACAACCAGTGGATCCACATCTCGGGGCAGTTTCCTGAGATCGTGAACATCATCAACGTCGGCGTGGCGCAGCCCAAGGAGCACCCCGCGCCCATGCCGCCCAAGGGCGGCGGCAACTTCAACGACGAGCAGGTGCGTGAACTGGCGGCGTACGTGTACGCCCTCAGCCATCAGGGGGGAGCATGAGCAACCGCGACAACGAGACGTTCGACACGGTCCGGGCGCGCCACCAGGACTGGCACGAGGCCAACAAGCGCCCCCGCTCGCGCTCGGCGCTGGCCAACGCGCGCATTCCCGAGCTGAGCGACGCGGCCGAAAAGGCCGCCGGCACGGCGGTGGGCGTGGGCAGCGTTCTTCTGCTGTTCGCGCTGGCCATCGTCTGCATCGCGGCCGCGCGCAGCTGGTTCGCCATCGACCGCTCCGGCGCGGGGCTGGGCTACAGCATCGCCGCGTTCTTTCTGCTGCTGGCCAGCATCGGCGGCACGCTGGCGATCGCCAACCACCTGTTCAAGGTCATCCCCGGCGAGGCTCCGCACCACCACTGAGCCGCGCGGATTGGTTGATTGAAAGCGCCGGCCGGGACTTGTTCCCGGCCGGCGCTTTCTTTCGTACCGGCCATCTCGCCACGGTTCGTGAGACTCGGCTGCGATCCGCTCGCGCTCGCGGCAATAACCATCCCCTGCCCTCACGCGGAGGACCGCACCAGTTTCCGGCCGGGTGCCCGGAGTGAACGGCAGGTCCGCATGAGAGCGGTCCACAGTTGACAGCGGGAGGCAAATGCACCTATTCTGTGCAGTATCCCAAACACGTCCGCTGCAATGATGGTCCGCTGCACCTCCGCATCTGTGGCCGCGGAGGGCCAGCGGCAGAAAAGGCGCGCCCGCAGCCGGTCCCGCCTCCGCTTTCCCCCGCGGTTCCCCACACCGCCGTGACGCCCGAAATCGCCACCCTGCTGGAAAGCGCGACCACTCTGGAGCGCGCCGGACAATGGACCGAGGCGGCCCGCACGCTGCACACGGTCTACGAGGCCAGCATTCGCGCGCGCTCGGCCGAGGGGGTGCTGGAGTCCATGGTGCGCATGGGGCACTGCCACCGCGGCGCCGGCCAGCGCGAGCTTTCCGACGACATGCTGCAACTCGCGCTCGCGCTGGGCCAGGCGCATGGACGCCCCGGCATTGAGGGGCGCGCGGCCAACGGGCTGGGCATGCTGGCGCAGGAAGGCGGCGACCTGGACGCGGCGGCGCGGCTGTACCTGCGCGCGTTCGAGCTCGGCGGCCAGGCCGGCGACCCCGTGCTGATGGGCGAAACCGAGCAGAACCTGGGCATTCTGGCCGCCATTCGCGGCGACCTGGAAGAGGCGCGGTCACGGTACCAGTCGGCGCTGCGGCACCTGGTGCGCGCCGACAGCGTGCGCGGCCGCATCTCGTCGCTCAACAACCTCGCGCTCGTGCACCTGTACATGGGCGAGCTGAATGAGGCGGCCGGCTACCTGGACGCGGCGCTCGCGCTGGCGCTGCAGGTGGGCGACGTGGTGCGCGCGGGCGGCGTCCACATCAACCGCGCGGAACTGTTCATCGCGCGCGGCGAGCTGGACCGGGCGCGCGAGGCCTGCGACGAGGGGTTCGAGATCTTCAGCCGGCTGGAGGACCGGCCGCGGCAGGCCGAAGCGCTCAAGATCTACGGCATCATCTACCGCGAGAGCGGCAAGCTGCACCTGGCCACCATCCACCTGCAGCAGGCCATCGACATCACCCGCCGCACCAACCCGCTGCTGGAGGCGCAGGCGCAGCGGGAACTGTCGCGCGTGCTGCGGCTGCAGGGGCGCAACCGGCAGGCGCTGGAGGCGCTCAACCGCTCGCACGCGCTGTTCACCGCGCTGCAGGCCAGCCCCGACCTGGCCGACATCGACCAGCGCATCGCCGACCTGGAAGAGGACTTTCTTTCGGTCGTGCGCTACTGGGGCGAGAGCATCGAGGCCAAGGACCACTACACCATGGGACACTGCGCGCGCGTGGCGGATTACGCGTGCCGGCTGGCCCGGCGCGCGGGCATGGGCGAGCCCGAGCTGGTCTGGTTCCGCATGGGCGCGTTTCTGCACGATGTCGGCAAGACGGAGGTGCCGGAAGAGATCCTGAACAAGCCCGGGCGGCTGACGGACGAGGAGCGCGCCATCATGCAGCGGCACACCGTGGCGGGCGACGAGATGCTGGCGCCGGTGGAGTTTCCGTGGAACATCCGGCCCATGGTGCGCAGCCACCACGAGCGGTGGGACGGGCGCGGCTACCCGGACGGTCTGGCGGGGCAGGACATTCCGCACTCCGCCCGCATCCTGCGCATCGCCGACGTGTTCGACGCGCTGACGACGGCCCGCAGCTACCGCCGCCCGCTTACGCCGGACGAGGCGCTGGAGATCATGGTGGAGGACGAGGGCTCGTTTGATCCGGAGCTGTTCGCGCTTTTTCTGGACATGTTCCCCGAACTGGCCCCCACCGCCCGCGGCGCCGCCCTCTCCGCCCGGTAAGCGCGCGCTCGATGGATGAACGCAACCCTCCTCAGGAACGCCGGGGGAGGGCTTCGTCGTCAGGCTCCTGATGACAGGGCTCGTTTTACCGCGAGAATCGCCGGGCACGAACGCCGACGCGGTCCTACGGCGCGAAGCGCGTCGCCACCCGCTGATACGAAGCTGGCCGGGCGTCACAGCGTACGACTGTCACGCGAAGCGCGTGTCAGCAACCAGCCCGTCCTGGCCTCGAGTCTGAGCGTCGTTCTGAGAGCGTGTTGGAAATGCGGCTTGGGTTCGCGCGCCGGAATCCGAGTGTCATTCTGAGGGAGCGACGCACCGTGCCGTCCGCGCCGCCGAACCCTGCGCGACCGAAGAATCCCGCGCCGAACCTTTCGTGTGGACGCAGGCGGCGCGGCGCGCACCGCCCCCCTCGCGGCGGGCAGAGTCCCGGGCACGCAGCGCAGCCCATCGTGCGTCGGATGCTCCGCGCCGGGATTCTTCAATCGGCGCCCGAATTGTGAGCAGGAGGATGGTCCGTGCGGCGCCTCCTTCAGAATGACACTCAGGCTTCGGGGCGCGAGGCCGGGCCGGTGATTCAGCACACCTGTCGAATGACGCCCAGCTCCGGCGTGGTGGCTGGTCGTTCTCGGGGCCGACGCTCCGGAGCCCTCGGCTCCGGCGTGATGCCGGTCATTCCCGGAGCCACGCTCCGGAGCCCTCGGCTCTGGCGCGGTTCCCAGCCTTCTCCGGCCCACGCCCCCGGCTCAGCGCGCAGTGCGGAAACGGAAAAGCCCCACGGCGCCTGCTGGTGCCGTGGGGCTTATTGCATTCCTGATGTCCGTCGGATCAGGCCGCGACGGCCGCCTCGTCCTGGTCCACGGGGATGCCGCGGGTGCGCAGGATGCGCTCCACCGCCTCGCCGATCTTGTTGTTGGGCGTGCTGGCCCCGGCCGTCAGGCCGACGATGACGGCGCCGCGCGGAATCCAGTCCTCGGCCTCCACCTCCGGCGCGTCCAGCGGCGTGCCCGCCGGCTTGAACCGGATGGTGCCGCGCTCGGGATCAATGCACGACGCGTCTTCCACATGGTACGTGACCGTGTACCGCGCGCACAGCACCGCCAGGTGGTTGGTGTTGCTGGAGTTGTACCCGCCGATGACCACCATCACGTCCGGCGGCCCCTGCGGCCCCTCCATGAGCGCAGAGACGGCGTCCTGGCGCTCCTGCGTGGCCGAGCAGATGGTGTCGAACGAGCGGAAGTGCGCGCCAGGCTCGTATCCCGGCTCCCCGCCGTAGCGGCGCTCCAGCGACCGTCCCACCTCCGCCGCGATCTCCAGCGAGTCGCCGGACAGCATGGTGGTCTGGTTGGCCACGCCGATGCGCGACAGGTGCAGGTCCGGATCGAACCCCTCCGACGCGCGATCGGCAAAGCGCGCCAGGAACTGCTCGCGGGTCAGCGCGCCGGGCACCCCCTCCAGGTAGTCCATCACCAGCCGCGCCTCGTCCATGTTGCGGACAATCAGAAAGCGGCCTTCGGGATACTTGAGCGCCTGGCTGGCCGTGGCGCGCGTTTCCTCGTGCAGGTGCTTGCCGTGAATGAGCGCGGTAAAGCCGTCGCGGGCGTACTGGTCCACCCGCTTCCACACGTTCAGCACGCTGCCGCACGTGGTGTCCACCAGAATGCAGCCGATGGCCTGCAGCCGGCGGAAATCGTCCACCGTGGCCCCGAACGCGGGAAGGATGACGACGTCCTCCGCCGTGAGCGCGCCGAAGTCGAAGCGCCCGTCCGCCTGCGGCTGCAGGAAGTGGATCCCCATCCCGCTGAGGCGCTCGTTGATGTGAGGGTTGTGGATGATCTCGCCCAGCAGCAGGATGCGGCGCTCGGGGAACTGCGCCCGCGTCTCGTACGCGTACTCCACCGCGCGGTCTACGCCGTAGCAGAACCCGAACTCCTCCGCCAGCCCCACGGTGACGCGCTGGTCGCCCTCGCCCCAGTGGTCCTGGAACCCGCGCGCGCGCAGCCGCTCCACCACGCCGCTGTGGTACTCGGAGCGAATGAGCGGCGCCACGTGCTTCTTGAGGCCGAAGCCCCGGCGGAAGTAGGTTTGCTCCATGGGTCCTGCACGGGTTGCGCGAAGGCGGGCGGGTGCCCGCAAAGCAGCCTGAACGCTAACGGAACGGCGCCCCCGCCGCAACCGCCTGAAGCCGTTGCCAAGGCGCCATTTGCCCCTGTGGGGAATGCTTCTTGCCCCGCCGCCGCGCGGGGAACGCACCCGTCATCACTCTCTTTTGCAACCGTACGCACTCGCCGTGGCCAAACCGGGAAAAGGAAAGACGCTGGGCGGCGCGCCGCGCTCGGGGCGGTGGACCAAGCAGCCGGAAGAAACCCGGATGGGCGGCCGCCACCGCGGATCGCTCATCGCGCTGGGCGTGCTGGGCGTGCTGCTGCTGGCCGGGTTCGGCGCGTTCATGGGGTGGGCCAACAGCCAGCTGGGCGGGGGGCTGCTGCGGCAGGAACGCGAGGCGCGCCGCCGGCCGGACTGGGTGCCGCTGCACCAGCTGCCGGGGTACGCCCGCGCCGCCTTTGAGACCGTGCTGGACACCACTTCCACGCTGCGGCGCCCGCGCTACGACAACCGCGGCGGCCGGGCACACCTGTCGCGCGACCTGGTGCGCCAGGTGTACCAGCTGCGGGGCGGGGTGCAGGACGGAATGCGCGAGGCGGCGTTCGCCCAACTGCTGGAGGTGCGCAGCTCCGAGTCGCAGCGCATGGAGCTGTACCTGAACCGCGTGGCCATGGGGCGCACGGAAAACTGGGCGGTGTACGGCATTCAGCACGCCTCGCAGGAGTACTTTGGCAAGGACGTGCGGCGCCTTACGCTGGGCGAGGCGGCCACCCTGGCGGGCATTCTGCTGGAGCCGCGCATCCGCGACCCCGAGGCGGTGCCGGGCGCCGTGGGCGCGCGCCGCAACGAGGTGCTGCGGCTCATGGCCCAGGCCAGGCGCATCGGCCAGGCGCAGCTGCAGGCCGCGCTGGCCGAGCCGCTGAGCTTTCAGCCCGGCGAAGACTACGCGCCCATGACGCAGCCGCTGAACCGCGCCGCGCAGCCGGAGGTCATCCGCCTGCCGGAGGCGCTGCGTCCGCGTCTGGACGGGGATTCGGTGCCGCGGAGTCCGGGGCAGTAGCCGCTGGCGCCGCGGCGGGGGGCGCCTCCGGGCGGGAAAGGTGAAGCTGCAGCAGCCGCCACTCCCCCTCGCGCCGCCCGAACACGCCGGACATCCGCATGCGCTCCGGCACCCCGCCCGTGGCGGGAAACATCTCCACGAAGCCCGCGAACCAGGCCGTCCCGCGCTGCGGGTCGGCCTGCACCCGCAGGTCGGGGGTGCGCGCCAGTGCGCCGGGCTGCACCTGCAGCTCGGCCACGGCCGCCGCCAGCCCGTCCGCGCCAAAGCGGGGGCGCCCCTCGTTGCCGTCCACCCCCACCACGTACGTGTCCATCACCGGGCTCATGGCGCTCACCGCCTGGCCGCGGTCGCCGCGCGCCAGCGCCTGCAGAAACGCGCCCACGTGGGCGCCCACGTCCTGCTCGGCGTCGCGGCGCTCCACCTGTGACGGGTCGCGCGGGTTGAGCACTTTGTCGGGGGTGCGCTCCACGGTGCAGGCGGCCAGCGAAAGCAGGGCGGCCACGGTCAGCGTCCGGTGCACGGGTTCTCCGGTTCTGGGATCGGGTCGATCGATACGGATCGGTGAACGGACAAGATGCGGCGCGGGTAGCAGGAGTCAAGCTTGCGCGGGGCGCAAATGCGACTTGACGGACGGCGGCGCTCCCGCCATCGTCCATCGGCAGATTTTCGGGGGAATGAACCGGGTGGTGCGCGGATGATCTGGTTTGGAAAACAGCTCAACGAGGTGATGTGGACGCCGCCGGCGGGGGTAAACCCCATCGGCGACGAGAATACGCGGATGGAGCATGCGCTGCGCTGGGTGGCGGCGCGCGATCCGCATTTGGAGGGCGAGGCCCTGCTGGACGCGCTGGGCGCCACCGGGTGGGTGGACCGGGGCACGGCCGCGCGCCTGCTCCCCTGCTTTCGCGCGTTCGATCCGGACCGCTACTTCGCCGAGGCGCTGCGCTCGCTTTCGTTTCGCGGGCCCACCGCGGCGGGCGAGTTCCGGCAGCGCATCGGGCGGGTGATGGAGGACATGACGGGGACGGCCGCGCTGGGCTCCGTAGGGCCCGAGGAGTGCGTGCGCTTTGGCGACGGGCAGCGGCAGGGCGTGGTGCTCGCCTACCCCCAGGTGCAGTTCACCGTGGGCGGCGAGGCGGTCAAGGCGGTCGCGGCCGCGGTGGACGAGATGCCGGACGCGCTGGTGATTGTCGCGCGCAACTTTCAGGAGAACACCGCGGGGCAGCTTCGCGCGCTCCTGCAGGGCTCGGAGGTGCCGGGCACCCTCATCACCGTGAACCTGCTGCTGGGGATGCGCGCGTCGGCGCTGCGCTACCAGCCGGGGCCGGACCGGGTGCTTCAGCTCCTTGGGGCGGGGCGGCCGCTGCGGTCGCGCGACATCGCGGTGCTGGGCGACCGGCGGAACTGATTCTTTCTGTTTCGATGATGGGATGGGTCGGGGGCGGATCGGCGGGTGCCGGTTCGCCCCCGAACTGCGTTCCGGCGTCTCTCACGGGGGTCACGGAGCGTGCGCGGAGGTCACGATGGCCGCGGCGTATCTTGCCGTCTGGGTGCGGGTGTCATCCAGAAAGGACGCGGGAGAATAGAGGATTTCGCCCAAGTGCCTGGATCGTAACGAGTTGGATGCGGGGCGGGGTTCGGTACGCGAGGTGCGTTGGGCGAGTGCACTCCTCGTTGTATCCAACCTGCCCGAGAGAAGTCCCGATGCCGATGTTCTCCCGTCCGCCGCTCCGCGCGCTGCTGCTCGCCGCGTCCTGCTCCGCATTCGCCTCCGTTCCCGTCGCCGCGCAGGCGGCGGGGAACTGGGAACTCCGCATCGATGGCCGGTCGGCGTGGCCCGTCCTTGTCGCGTTCGGGGGGGGTGCGGGCAACTCGATGCACGCGGCCGCGCTGACCGGCGAGGGAACCGTGCGCATCCGCGAGGCGACGCGGGCGGGGGACGGGCTGAACGCCACGGTCGCGCTGGGCCGCCGCGAGTACCGGCTGCGCGCAACCGTCCGCGGCGACTCCCTGACGGGGATGCTGACCGGCGCGGCGGACAGCATGGCCGTGCGCGGCGTCCGCATTCCCGCGCGGGCGCTCGCCCCCATCCGCGGCGCGGCGGTGTTCGACAGTGTGACGCGCGCGCTGCAGAACGTGTTCTACGATCCGGGGATGAACGGCGCCAACTGGCCGGCCCTCGTCGCCCGGCTGCGCCCGCGCGCCGCCGCCGCCCGCAGCGACGCGGAAGCCTTTACCGCCATCAACGAGCTCCTGGATTCGCTCCACAGCTCGCATCTCGCCTTTTCCGCGCAGCCCGCGATGGGCGCCGCGCCTTCCGCGCCGTCCGCGCCCGCATCTCCGGCCGTGGCGCGGCCCGCGGCGGTGAGCTGGCGCGTGCTGTCGCCCTCGCTGGGCTACCTCCGAATCCAGAGCTTCGTGCCCACGGGGCAGGCGGCCCTGCCGGACTTTGCGCGGCTGGACAGCGCCTTCCGTGAGATGGGCTCGCTGCCGGGGCTGATCATCGACCTGCGCGGCAACGGGGGCGGCTCGCTGGACCTGGCCGCCCGCCTGGGCCAACACCTGATCGCCCGGCCCACGGCGGCGGGCTACTTTGTCACGCGGACGGGCTTCACCAGCCGGGGCATGCGCGCCGCGGGTGCCCTGGACCCGGCGACCGTCCGCCCGCTGTCGACCAGCACCACGGGCGCCACGCTGCGCGCCTCGGTGGACGCGGGTGGCGGGGCGGGGATGGTGTACGTGGGTGGAGGGATGGGGTCGCCGTTCGCAGGCCGCATCGCGATCCTGACGGACGGCCGGACGGGGAGCGCGGCGGAAGCATTCGGCGCGGCGCTGCGGGAGGTGCGCGGCGCGATGGTGGTGGGGGAGCGTTCCGCCGGCGCCATGCTTTCGGCGGAGGAGATGGCGATCGCGCCGGGATGGGTGCTGCGCTATCCGGCCATGGACTTCCGCACGCCGTCTGGCCGTCGCGTGGAGGTCGTAGGCGTGCAGGTGGACGTCCCGTCCCCCGCCGCCGGAGAAGCGCCCATCCGCGCCGCCGCCCAGGCGCTCGGCCATCCGCTGCCCTGAAGCACGCCGCGGGGCGGCGTGACGTGACCTCCGGCGAACCGGATTCATCACGTCAGGTACACCGGGATTCCTCACCCGGCTCGGGCTTCGAGTGTCATTCTGAGCGAGGCGCCTCACCGCACCGTCCGTCACACCAGACTGTGGCGCCGACCGAAGAATCCCGCGCCACCGCTTCCCATGCGCGACCGGTTGCGCGCCGCGCTCGGACGCTGCGGGTGCGGTGGGAGAGCCTGGAGCACGCCACGCCGGATCGCGGCGCGGCGGACGTTTCGGTCCGGGATTCTTCAGTCGCGGATGATCGCGGCACCGGGGAAAGCGCGGCGCGCGCTCCTTCAGAATGACGCTGCCGGCGCCGAGGTGGGCGGCAGGACACCGCGGAGCGGAGGTGCCGCCGAGGGGCGGCGTGACGTGACCTCGGCGCACCGCGATTCCTCACCTCCGCCGCGCCGGGATTCCTCACCCGGCTCGGACTTCGAGTGTCATTCTGAGCGAGGCGCCTCGCTGTACAGTCCGTCACACCAGACTGTGGCGCCGACCGAAGAATCCCGCGCCACCGCTTCCCATGCGCGACCGGTTGCGCGCCGCGCTCGGACGCTGCGGGTGCGGTGGGAGAGCCTGGAGCACGCCACGCCGGCCCGCGGCGCGGCGGATGCTTCGGTCCGGGATTCTTCAGTCGCGCATGAACGCGGTGCGGGGGAAAGCCCGGCGCACGCTCCTTCAGAATGACGCTGCCGGCGCCGAGGTGGGCGGCAGGACACCGCGGAGCGGAGGCGCCGCCGAGGGGCGGCGTGACGTGACCTCGGCGCACCGCGATTCCTCACCTCCGCCGCGCCGGGATTCCTCACGCGGCTCGGACTTCGAGTGTCATTCTGAGGGAGGCGCCTCGCTGTACCGTCCGTCACACCAGACCTTGGCGCCGACCGAAGAATCCCGCGCGACCGCTTCCGCTGCACGCCCGGTTGCGCGCCGCGCTCGGACGCTGCGGGTGCGGTGGGAGAGGCTGGCGCGCGCCACGCCGGATCGCGGCCCGGCGGACGTTTCGGTCCGGGATTCTTCAGTCGCGCAGGGATCCGGCACCGGGAAAGCGCGGCGCACGCTCCTTCAGAATGACGCCCCAGCGCCGAGGTGGACGGCAGGATACCGACGGGGCGGACGGTGCCTGCGCGGGGGGAGGCGCGGCGCCAACGGGCACGAACTTCCTCGGAGCCTTATGAGAGAGGCCGTGCTCGGTTCCTCTGCCCTCCATCAGTTCATCCCAGAATCTCACGCCCGATGGATCGCAGCGAATCCAGCATGCGGTCCAGGTGCTCGTCGGCGGTGCGCGGGTTCATGAGCGTGACGCGCAGGGTGCGGCGGCCGTGCAGGACGGTGAGGGTAATCCACCCGGTGCCGCTCGTGTTGTAGCGCGACCGCAGTTCGGACTGAAAGGCATCCACCTCCCCGTCGGTCCGCCCGTCCAGCGCCGCGGGAAGGTGTCGAAAGCAGAGGATGTTGCTCTCCGGCGCGTGCGACGGCGCAAAGTCGTCCGCGTCGGCCAGCTTGTCGTGCAGCGAGCGCGTGGTGTCGGCCGTGCGCTCCAGCAGCGCGGCGAAGTGATTCGCCCCGTAGTGCTGCAGGCATACCCACAGCTTGAGCGCGTCGAAGCGGCGGGAGCACTGCAGCGTCATGCGCCCCGCGTCGCGGCAGCGGTCCTCGCCGGGGCGCGCGTGAAACAGGTACGGCGCCTTCTGCTGAAACGCGGCGTCCAGATGCCGCCGGTCGCGCACCAGCACGGCGCCGGTGGACATGGGCATCCACAGCATCTTGTGCGGGTCCCACGCCACCGAGTCCGCCCGCCCGATCCCGTGCACCAGCCCGTGCATGGACTCCGAGAGCGCGTACGAGGCGCCGTGCGCGCCATCCACGTGCAGCCACACGCCGGCCGCCTGGCACACGTCGGCGATGCGGTCCAGCGGATCGAACAGCCCCATGGCCGTGGCGCCCGCCGTTGCGCAGACGGCGAACGGAATCCGCCCCTCCGCGCGGACGCGGCCGATGGCCTCGGCCAGCGCGTCGGGGCACATCTTTCCCTCGCGCTCGCCCACCCCGATCACGGCGTCGCTGCCGATGCCCATGAGCCCCGCCGTGCGCTCCACCGAGTAGTGCGAATGCTCGCTGACGAGCAGGCACGCGCGCTCCGCCTCGGCCGTGCGCGCCACGCCGTCGCGCCAGCAGCCGGGAAAGCGCGCCTCGCGGGCGGCGAGCAGGCCGGTGAGGTTGGCCACGCTTCCGCCTGAGACCAGCGTGCCGTCCGCCGATTCGGGAAAGCCGATGGCATCCGCCAGCCACCGCACCACGCGCGCCTCCACCATCGTTCCGGTGGGCGACATCTCCCACACGGCGAGCGACTGGTTGAGCATGCTCACCAGGGTGTCGGCCAGGATGGCGTGCGGGAGCGGCGGGGCGACCTGGTGCCCCATGTACATGGGATGGTTGACGTGAATGGCGTCGCCCACCACGTCGCGCCACACGTCGTCCCACACCTGTTCGGCCGGGCGCCCCTCGCGGGGGAGCGGCTGGTCGAAGCGGGCCTGGAGAGCGGCGGGGGAAAGCGGGGTGCTCACCGGGCGCGATTCGATGCCGGCCAGGTAGTCGGCCATGCGGTCGATGAGGTCGTGCCCGGCGGAACGCAGGCTTTCGGCGTCCATCGCGGAGGTCGCGACGGCGTCGTGAAGGGTGGTGTACATCCGTGCTCCGGTGGTGGTTTGGAGCGGCCAATCTACCACCGGAAGCGGACTTGCGGCACCCCGGCCGGGGTGGAGGCGGGTCACACGGCTGAGCGGCTGAAGTCGCCGCAACAACGGCGGAAAGTCCCCCCAAACAGCCGGGGGACTTCACCTGCACGCGGCGGCGGGTGCCGGTGTGGGGGGCAGAGTCCAGGGCGGGCCCCACCCGGGCCGGCACCACCGGCCCACCCTCCCCCAAAACAGACTGGGGGAGGGTTGTCGCGGCGGACGCTTCCGGGTTGGTCCAGACGTATGGTCGAGGCTGCCGGCCTGCTGAGCGGCTGAAGCCGCCGCAATAACGGCTGAAAGCCTCACGGTACTGCTGTGAGGCTGCTCCTACGCGGCACCATGAGCTCGGCGCCGAACGCCGCCCGCGCGCTGAGGTCTCCCTTCCCCCAGGGTTTTTTGGGGAAGGGCCGGGGATGGGGGCCTCTCTCCACCGCGCCGCACTTCGCCTCCCGCACCCACCTGGGGTGTGCTCCCTCTCCCACATTTGTTCGTGGGAGAGGGTCGTCGTGCGCAGCACGCGGGGTGAGGGCCACAGCCGGCGGAGGCGCCGCATTCCGCCTCTCACACCAATGCAGCCGCCACAGTCCGCGCAGGCCGACTTCGTGCTGTTCCAGCGGCGAATTCTTTCGCTCTGGACGGAGGCGCCGCATTCCGCCTTTCAAACCGATGCAGCCGCCACAGTCCGCGAAGGCGGACTTCGTGCTGTTCCAGCGGCGAATTCATTCGCTCTGGACAGGCGGAAGCGCTTACCGTCCCGTGCGCACCAATGCAGACGGGCCCGTTCTCACCCGAACAGGTCCAGTTCGTCCGCGACCTTCTTTCCGCGCTTCGGGGGCTCGGGCGATGGGTCCGGCTCCAGCGCGGGCTGGGCGGCGGCCTTTCCGCGGCCGCGCGGCTTGGGCGCGGCGAGCGTCTCGGCTTCGGGCGGTCCGGGATCGGGCTCCGGCGCCGGCCGCGCGCGCCCCCTGCCGCGCGTCTTTTCCGGCGCGTCCGCCGCATCCGCGGGTGCGGACGGCGGCGATGCAGACGGCGCGTGGGGAACAGAGGGCGCCGCGGGCTGCGCAACCTTCGCCCTGCCGCGCGACTTCGACGCGGCCGCACGCGCGTCGGGCGCTGGCTCGGGTACGGGCGCCGACTCGGGTGCGGGCGCCGGCTCGCGCGTGGACCGCGGCTCCGCGGAGGCAGCGCGCCCACGCGCCTTGCGTGCGGGCTGCGCCTCCGTGTCTGCGCCCGCCTCGGGCGCGGGTGCCTGCGCCGCATCCGCGCCCCTCGTCGCGGGCGCGGATGAAGCATCCACACCTGTGGGCGCCTTGCGGGCGCGGCGCGGGGCGGGAGTGGGCGCCACGCCTGAATCCACCGGCGCGGGCGCGGAAGCAGGCGCGGCGGGCGGCGCGGGAGGAACGTCGCGCGTGGCCTTGGGGCCCACGTCCGCCACGCTGGGCGCCTCGCGCGTGCCACGGCGCTTGCGATCGGGCGGCGGAGCGATCGGGTCCTCGATGATCATCTCATCATCCGCCACCGGCACTTCATCCGCGAACAACTCTGCTGCCACGACCAGCGGGACCGAGGTCTGTTCCGCATCCGGGCTGGACGCGGATGCACCATCCGCATCCGACACAGCGTCCGTGTCGGCCGTCGCACCGTCTTCCGGGGTCTGGAGCGGCCGCGCGGCGTCGGCATCCGTTCGCT
Source organism: Longimicrobium sp. (assembly GCF_036387355.1). Lineage (GTDB taxonomy): Bacteria > Gemmatimonadota > Gemmatimonadetes > Longimicrobiales > Longimicrobiaceae > Longimicrobium. Next base: position 9,278 of record NZ_DASVTX010000591.1, on the reverse strand, counting down.
CGGTGTCGGGAGAGATGCCACCGTCAGCCGTGGCGGAACCGCGTTCGGCCGCGTCGGTGTCCAGGTCGCCCGGGGGGGCCGCCGCATCCGAATCCGGCGACGTGTCCGGCCCGCGCTCCGGCGCGTCGGGGGGCGGCGGAATGTCGTCCGGCGAGCCGGGCGCGTCGGCGTCGCGCTCGGCCAGCGGCGTCACGAGTACGATCTTTTCGCCGCGCGCCAGCTCCAGCACCGCCTCCGGGCGGGCATCGCGCGGCAGCAGCGGAACCGAGTCGCGTCGAATGCGCCGCGGCGCGCCGTCCGCCATCACCGCGTTCAGGTCGCCCGCCAGCGGCAGCAGCGCGACCAGGTCGCCGAATTCCTTGCCGCCCGGCGCGATAATGACGCCCTTGCCGTCGCGCTTCTGCAGCGGCAGGTCATCCATCGCGAACCGCTTGGCCTGGCCCCGCACGGTGACCGCGGCCAGTTCCAGCCCGGGCTTGCCCGCCGCCATCCCCGCCAGCGTCTCGCGCCCGTCCAGCTTCATTCCGCGCACTCCCTGCGTGGCGCGCCCCATCACCGGCACGTCGCCCTCGCCAAAGCGGATGGCGCGCCCGCCGCGGCCGGCGAGCACCACTTCCATCTCCCCATCCGTCACGGCGACGGAAACCAGCCGGTCCCCCGCGCGCAGGCTGATCGCCTCGATGCCGCCCGCGCGAATGCGGCCGAACTGGTCCAGCGATGTCCGCTTGACCGTGCCGCCCGCCGTGGCGAACAGCACCATGCGTTCGGCGGCGAACTCGCGCACCACGTGCACGGCCGCGATGTCCGCGTTCCTGGCGAACTCCAGCAGCTGGTGCAGCCGCTTGCCGCGCGCGCGCAGCTCCGGCTCAGGCAGGTCGCGCACTTCCAGCGCGTACGCGCGGCCATCCGTGGAGAACACGAGCAGCGCGTCCTCGGTGCTGGCCACCAGCACGCGCTCCAGGAAGTCCGCCTCGTACTCCGTGCCGATCAGCCCCCGCCCCGTCTGCGCGGCGCGCTGGTAGACGGGCATGGGGATCTGCTTGACGAAGCCCTCGCGCGTGAGGGTTACGACGACCTCCTCGGCCGCCAGCATGTCCTCGATGCGCACCGACTTTTCGTCCGCGAAGATCGTGGTGCGGCGCCCGTCGCCAAAGCGCTCGCGCATCTCCAGCAGCTCCGCGCGCACGACCGCCACCTGCGCCTCGGGGCTGGCCAGCAGCGCCTCCAGTTCCTTGATGCGCGCCTCCAGCTCGGCCAGGCGCTCGCGCAGCTCGCGCGATTCCAGCTGCGTGAGGCGCGACAGGCGCATGCTCAGGATCGCTTCGGACTGGCGCTCGGTGAGCTTCAGCTCCTTTTCCAGCTTGCGCGCCGCCGTTTCGCGGTTGCGCGAGCCGCGGATGATGGCGATGACCTCGTCGATGCGCCGCAGCGCGATCATCATCCCCGCCAGCACGTGCGCCTCGTCGCGCGCGCGGTCCAGCTCCCAACGCGAGCGGCGCACGACGACCTGAATGCGGTGGTCGCGGAACCGCTCCAGGATCTCCAGCAGCGTGAACTCGCGCGGAACCCCGCGGTCCAGCGCCAGGCTGATGACGCCGAACGTGGTCTGCAGCGCCGTCCACTTGAAGAGCCCGGTGAGCACCTTGGCCGGATCGGAGCCGCGCTTGAGCTCGATGACGATGCGGATGCCGTCGCGGTCGCTCTCGTCGCGAAGGTCGCTGATGTCCTGCAGCTTGCCGGAGCGGGTGAGCTCGGCGATCTGCTCGATAATGCGCGACTTGTTGGTGCCGTACGGGATCTCGGTAACGACCAGCTGCTCCTTGCCGTTGCGCCGGGATTCCTTGTAGACGCGCGCCCGCATTACCACGCGGCCGCGCCCCTTGGCGTACGCGTCGCGGATGCCCTGCGTCCCCACGATCAGCCCGCCCGTGGGAAAGTCCGGCCCCGGCAGGTGCGTCATCAGGTCGTCCAGCGTGCACTCCGGATGGTCCAGCAGGTGCACCGCCGCGCGCACCACCTCGCCCAGGTTGTGCGGCGGCATGTTGGTGCTCATTCCCACCGCGATGCCGCTGCTGCCGTTGACGAGCAGGTTGGGGACGCGCGAGGGAAGCACGCGCGGCTCCGTGAGCCGGTCGTCGTAGTTGGGGGCGAAGTCGACGGTGTCGCGGTCGATGTCCGCCAGCATCTCCATGGCCACGGACGACAGGCGCGACTCCGTGTAGCGGTACGCCGCCGCGGCGTCGCCATCGATGCTGCCGAAGTTGCCCTGCCCGTCCACCAGCGGGTAGCGCAGGCTGAAGTCCTGCACCATCCGCACGAGCGAATCGTAGACGGAGGCGTCGCCGTGCGGGTGGTACTTGCCCAGCACGTCGCCCACCACCGTTGCGCTCTTCTTGTACGGCCGCGTGGGGATGAGCCCCGCCTCGCTCATGGCGAAGAGGATGCGGCGGTGCACCGGCTTGAGCCCGTCGCGCACGTCCGGAAGCGCGCGCTGCACGATGACGCTCATCGAGTAGTCGATGAACGACTCGCGCATCTCGTCTTCAATGAGCCGCGGAACGATGCGGTCGCGCTGCGTGGGGGTGAGGATCGCCATCAGGTGCCTTCAGCCGCCGTACGGGCGGACGGAGTCGGATTGGGAGAGGGTGGAAACGTGCGGCCCCGCGCGGCAAAGCGCCAGCGTGGACGCCCCGGCACATACACCGCGGCCGCCCATCGGTTCGGATTTTCTTCGGTCACAATGCATCTTCGCCGCGCGGCCCGCAACCTGCCCGGAGCCGCGCCGGCCGCCTCATCCCTTCCGCGTGACGGAGCGTCGACGTGAGCGAAACCGGACTGCCGCCCGCCCTGGTGATTGAGCGGGTGGTGCTGCTGGGGTACATGACCTCGGGCAAGAGCACCGTGGGGCAGGCGCTCGCGAGGCGGCTGGAGTGGGATTTTCTGGATTTCGACGTGGAGATAGAACAGCGGGAGGGGCGCACCGTCAAGGAGATCATCGCCACGGATGGCGAAGAAGTGTTCCGGCGGATGGAGGCCGCGCTGACGGACGAGGCGGCCGAGCGCCCCGGGCTGGTGCTGGCGCCGGGGGGCGGATGGATCCTGCGGCCGGAGCAGCTGGACGTGCTGGGCGCCACCACCCTTTCCGCCTGGCTGCGCGTGGGGGTGGATGAAACCGTCCGCCGCCTGCGCGGGGACACCATCGACCGCCCCTTTCGCGACCACCCCGATCCGCGGGGCATGATCGCTCGGATGATGGCGGAGCGCGACCCCCTGTACCGCCTGGCCGACATCTCCCTTCCCGCCGAAGGGCGCACTCCGGAAGCCATTGCTTTCGAGATCGAGACCGTGGTTCGCACGCGGCGCGAGGTGCTGCTCCCCTTCGCCCCCGGCGGCCTGGGGTAACCCTCGTCCCCGTAGCGGCTTCGGCGCTCGGCCGCGCGGGTGCGCCCCGGGCGTCTCGGAGGCCGTGCGCGTTGCGACATTTGTTTGCCTTGCGATCTGCTACGGAGCTGATGTACACTTCTCCCGCCGGTTTACGGCACTCGCGGGCGGTACCCCCTTTTATCGCCGTCGGCGAGGCGGTTCCCCTTCATACCTTCAGGAGTCGTACAATGAGCACACAACAGCAGCAGGGCGTGGGCGGGCTGGCGGGCATTCCGGTGGCCAACCTCACCAACTGGTCGCCGCAACGCGAGCTGCAGGACCGTTCCACCTCCGCCGGGCCGGCGCTTGCCACCAACGGCGGAACGCTGTGCATGGCGTGGCGCGGCACCGGGCAGAACAACATCTGGGTCTCCGTGTCGCACGACAACGGGCAGACCTGGTCGCCGCAGCAGGAGCTGCGCGACCGCTCCACCCGCAACAACCCCGCGCTGTGCTGCACCGACGGAAAGTTCGCCATGGCGTGGCGCGGGCTGGACCAGGACAACATCTGGGTGTCGGTGAGCAGCGACGGGCTGAACTGGAGCCCGCAGCAGGAGTTGAGCGACCGCGCCACGCAGTCCGGCCCGGCGCTTTCCGGCGTGGGCGGCCTGTTCGTGATGGCATGGCGGGGCCGCGACCAGAACAACATCTGGGTGGCCACCAGCACCGACGGGCTGAACTGGAGCCCGCAGAAGGAGCTGAGCGACCGCGCCACGCAGGACGGCCCGGCCATCACCGGCACGGTGCAGGACCCCAGCGGCCGCAAGTTCGTGATGCTGTGGCGCGGGCTGGACCAGAACAACCTGTGGGTGTCGCAGAGCAACGACGGGCTGAACTGGACCCCGCAGCAGGAGCTTCGCGACCGCGCCACCAGCTCCAACCCGGCGGTGACGCACAGCGACCAGCTGGGGGTGTTCTACTCGGCGTGGCGCGGCCTTGACCAGGCCAACATCTTCGTCTCGACCTCGCAGGACGGCATCACGTGGACGCCGCAGACGGAGCTCCAGGACCGCAGCACCAACAGCGGCCCGGCGGTAACGCCCGCGGGCGGCTCGCTGTACATGATCTGGCGCGGCTCGGGCCAGGACAACATCTGGACCTCCATCCTGCTCTCGTAAGTTCCCGAGACGGGCAGGCGGATGACGATCGGGGAGGCTCCCACGCGGAGCCTCCCCGATTTTGTGTCGCCCCTCTCCCGTCCTTCCCCTCTCCTCCCGGCTGCTGCCGAAATGCGGAGGGGGAAACGGCAACGTCGGCGCATTCCGGAGGGGGCCGGCGCGGCGGAAGGAGGCCCCCTCCCCCCAGCCCCCTCCACCCGCTCCGCGGGAGAGGGGGAGCCGTTCGGCGCGGGTGATGGTTCGGCGCGTGCGGCGGCCTCCGCAGGCCCCACCCCCGCCCCTCCCCGTGCAAACTGCCGCACGGAGAGGGGAGCAACCGACCCGGATCGGCGGCCTCGTGCAGTTGAAGCCTCGATCGTGGACGCGACAGCGGCCACGAGTCGGGGCTTACCGCTTTCAGAGCGGCGGATTCATCCGCTCAGGGAGGCTTGGGCGCCACCATTTCCCACTGTCTACACCGATCCGCCACCAACCCTCCCCCAGTCCGTTTTGGGGGAGGGTGGGCCGGTGGTGCCGGCCCGGGTGGGGGCCGCCCTGGACTCACCGGCACGCAGAGCCCCTGCCTTCCATCCCCGATCGCCCATCCCTCTGCCCGTGCACCGCCCCGGCTGATAGATTGTCCGCCGTCGATCCACGGACCGAGCCGAACAGACAACACGCATGAGCAATACAGATACGTCGCGCTTCATCTACGTGATGAAGGAACTGCGCAAGGTGGTTCCGCCCAACCGCGAGATCCTCAAGGGGATCTGGCTCTCGTTCTACCCCGGCGCCAAGATCGGCGTGGTGGGCAGCAACGGCAGCGGCAAGAGCTCGCTGCTGCGCATCATGGCCGGGGTGGACAAGGACTTCAACGGCGAGGCGTGGGCGGCCGAGGGCACCCGCATCGGCTACCTGGCCCAGGAGCCGGAGCTGGACCCCGCACTGGACGTGCGCGGCAACGTGGAGGAAGCCGTCAAAGCCCAGCGCGGCATTCTGAGCCGCTTCGAAGAGGTGAACATGGCGTTCGCCGAGCCCGACGCGGACTACGACGCGCTGCTGAACGAGCAGGCCCGCCTGCAGGACGCCATCGACGCGGGCAACCTGTGGGAGCTGGACCGCAAGATCGAGATCGCCATGGAGGCGCTGCGCCTGCCGGCGCCCGACGCGCGCGTCGACAACCTGTCCGGCGGCGAAAAGCGCCGCGTGGCGCTCTGCAAGGTGCTGCTGGAAGAGCCCGACATCCTGCTGCTGGACGAGCCCACCAACCACCTGGATGCCGAGTCCGTGGCGTGGCTGGAGCACCACCTGGCCGCCTTCACGGGCACCATCGTAGCCATTACCCACGACCGCTACTTTCTGGACAACGTGGCGGAGTGGATCCTGGAGCTGGACCGGGGCGAGGGCATTCCCTGGAAGGGCAACTACACGAGCTGGCTGGAGCAGAAGCAGGAGCGGCTGCGCAAGGAAGAGAAGCAGTCGTCCAGCCGCCAGCAGACGCTGGAGCGCGAGCTGGAGTGGGTGCGCATGGCGCCCCGCGCGCGGCAGGCCAAGAGCAAGGCCCGCCTGCAGAGCTACGAGCAGCTGCTGAACGCCGACCAGCGCGAGCGCACCTCCACCGCGGAAATCATCATTCCCGCGGGGCCGCGGCTGGGCGATGACGTGGTGGTGGCGGACGGGGTGGCCAAGGGCTTCGGCGACCGGCTGCTGTTCGAGAACCTGAACTTTCGCCTGCCGCGCGGCGGCATTGTGGGCGTCATTGGGCCCAACGGCGCGGGCAAGACCACGCTGTTCCGCATGATCACGGGCAAGGAAGACCCGGACGGCGGCACGCTCAAGGTGGGTTCCACCGTCAAGCTGGCGTACGTGGACCAGAGCCGCGATACGCTGGACGGCGAAAAGACGGTGTGGCAGGAGATCAGCGCCGGCGCCGAGCAGCTGGAGCTGGGCCGGTTGAAGGTGAACAGCCGCGCGTACTGCGGATGGTTCAACTTCAAGGGGAGCGACCAGCAGAAGATGGTCAAGACGCTTTCCGGCGGTGAGCGCAACCGCGTGCACATGGCCAAGGTGCTCAAGGAAGGCGGCAACCTGATCCTGCTGGACGAGCCCAGCAACGACCTGGACGTGGACACCCTGCGCGCGTTGGAAGAGGCGCTGCTGGACTTCGCGGGCTGCGCCGTCGTCATCAGCCACGATCGGTGGTTCCTGGACCGCATCGCCACGCACATTCTGGCGTTCGAGGGCGAGAGCCAGGTGGTGTGGTTCGAGGGCAACTACCAGGAGTACGAGGCCGACAAGAAGCGCCGCCTGGGCGCCGCCGCCGACATCCCGCACCGCATCAAGTACAAGAAGCTCGTGCGGGCGTAACCGTCCGCTGTCGCGTGCAGCCGAATCACGCTGTACGCGGCAGAAGACACTTGAGCCAGGTGTTCTCTCTGTCTATATTGGGCAGATGGAACTCAACGTCGAGTGGGACGCCCGAAAGGCGGAGCAGAATCTGCAGAAGCACGGCGTCTCGTTCCGCGAAGCGGCGACGGTGCTTGCTGATCCACTCTCAGTTACGCTGCCGGACCCGGATCACTCCGCGGGTGAGGAGCGCATGCTGCTCTTGGGCTGCAGCGAAGCGGGGCGTGCGCTGATCGTGTGCCTTACGGAACGGCGCGACTCGATTAGATTGATCAGTGCGCGGCTGATGACGGCTCGCGAGCGGAGAACGTATGAGCAAGCTATCTGAAGCTGATTCCATGCGAGACGAGTACGACTTCACTCCGGAAGCGCTGCAAGGTGGCGTCCGCGGCAAGTACGCTGCACGATACCGCGAAGGCGTGAACCTCGTTTCCATCGATCCCGACCTGATGGACGTGTTTCCTGATGCCGAATCCGTCAACCAGGCGCTGCGCGCGATGGCCAGCATCATTCGCGCGCACGCGCCCCAAGACCGGGCGGCGTGAGTCACTCGGGCACGCTCCTGAATGGCGGGCGGTGCGGAGTTCATGAGATAAAAGAAGGGCCGCTCCGGGGAGCGGCCCTTCTGCGTCAGCGGCTGCTGAGGACGAAGACGTTGCCGTCCGGGTCCTCGAAGATCGCGCTGGTGCCCCACGGCTCGGTTCTGGGCGGCTGCCGAAAGTGGACGCCGCGGTCCACGAGTTCGTCGTACGTCTTCTGCACGTCGTCCGCGACGAGGGCCATGTTCTGAAAGACGCCCACCTTGTGTTCCGGCATCATCGGCTTCGCGATGACCACGCTGGTTTCGGCGCCGGGAATGCGCAGTTCGATCCAGCGCGCGCCGGGACCCATCGGCTGGTCGGTGACGATGGTGAACCCGAGCTTCTGCGTGTAGAAGTCCAGCGCCACGTCCTGGTCGTTCACGTACACGCTCACAAACTTGACGGCCCTGATCATCGCGTCTTCTCCTCTTCATGGTGTTTTGGATGGACGAGAATCGTATCCGGAATCGCTGGCGGCACAAGGCGCGCACCCGCTACTATGGCAGCGGACGCCATAGCTGCCTGACCGGGAGGATCGCCGTGCGAATGGTTGAAGTGGACGCGTACGTACTCGACACGCTGATGCTGGATCTCGTCGGGCATGACCGCCAGCCCTCGGCGTTCCTGGTCTACCTGTTTCTGTGGCGCCGCACGCGCGGCGACGGGGTGGACGAGGCGGCGCTGAGCCTGCGGACTCTCGCGGAGGGAACTGGCCTGTCCCGCCGCGGCGTGCAGGACGCGCTGGCCCACCTCGCCGCGCGGCAACTGATCGAGATCACGCGGCAGAGCATCACCTCCGTGCCGCGCTACCGGGTGCGCCGTCCCTGGGTGCGTGGACCGGCGTTGGCCGGGGATGCATCCTGACCGAGTCGGGATGTTTCCGCTTGGGGCAGAAACACAAAGGGCCGCTCTCCGGTGAGCGGCCCTTCGTGTTCGTCCGTCCTCCACGCCGTGCTACATGTCCGAACCCGGCGAGGCGCCAATGGGGCTGCCGGTGGAAGGCAGGGTGTCCAGTTCGGCGGTGAGGCCGGCCAGAATGCGCTGGCCCAGGTCGCGGCGGGGCGGCTCCAGGTCCGAGCGGCCCGCGCGCGGCTGCTGAATGCTGCTTCCCGTTCCCGTGGGCACCGGGCACTCCCCGCCGCTGCACGACGACAGCACCTCGGCGCGGGTCAGGCGCTGGCGGGTGGCGTACTCGCCGATGGCCGCCGCGGCCGTGCCCCGCACCCGCGCGTCGCGGTCCGACATGGACCGCAGCAGGGGCGACACCACGAGCCCGTCATCCATCTGCCCCAGCGCCCACACCGCGCTGCGCCGCACCTGCGGATCCACGTCGCGCGCGGCCCGCATCAGCGCGGCGATGGTGGCCTCGTCCCCCGTGATCAGTTCCGGGCTCGCGGCCACCCGCACCGGCGCGGCGGCGGGCGCCGGCGCGCCCCCGACGGGCACGGCGCGCGCCGGCCCGCGCCTGCGCGCGGGAGCGGAGGGGCGCGCCGCGGCCACGCGCGTGCCTGCCTCGCCCGCGCGAGCGGCGGCGCGGGCGGGAGCCGGCGTGGCGGTCAGGGCCGCCGACGCGACGAACGCGGGCTCCGGCGCGGCGGGCTGCTGGATGGAGGGCGACGCGGCGGCGAGCGGAAAGAGCGCGACGGCCGCCAGGGCGCAGCAGACCAGCGCGGCGCGCGCGCCCACGGAGCCACGGGTGCGCGCGCCGTCCAGCACCGCGATCACGCGCCCTTCCAGCTGCGAGCGCCCCGCCATCCCGACCGCGGCCGCC
>NZ_DASVTX010000590.1:0-7938 GCF_036387355.1 Longimicrobium sp. | reverse complement strand
CCTCGGTCCGCCGGGGCTGACTTCTTCCGCGCACCGACTCCGCACATCGTCCTCCGTTGACCCTGCCGGTGACCCGCAGAACCCGTCACCCTGAGAAGGAGCCGGCCCAAGTGCCGGCGGCGTTGGCTGATTTCGTTCGCGTGCCACCGCCGCAACCGTCCTCCGCTCACAACTCCGTTGACCTCAAGAACTCGTCATCCTGTGAGGGCGTTGAGAAACCCACTTTCTGCCGCCTCGGCGCGTGAGTGTCATCCTGAAGGAGCAGCGCACTGGACCGTCCACTCACGCCAGACTTCGTGCGACTGAAGGATCCCGGACCGAAGCATCCGTGCGGCCGCTGCCCGGCGCGGCGTCCCCCGGCCTCCTCGCGGCGTACGCGGGTCGGGAGCGCGCCACGCAACCGGTCGTGCGTCGGGTGCCGTGTGGCGGGATTCTTCAGTCGGCGCCAGAGCGGGAGCACAGGATCGGCCCCGCCGGCGCCTCCTTCAGAATGACACTCACAGGCCGAGGCGCTACCACAAGCGTGTTTCTCAACACGCTCTCAGAATGACACTCACGGGCCGAGGCGTTACGACAAGCGTGTTTCTCGACCCGCTCTGAGGAGGCGCCGGCCGAAGTGCCGGTTGCGCCGAGACCTGGCGCCGACGAAGGATCTACTTTCCCGTGAGAACGGGCGTGCTCGTCGCGACGCCGTCTCCAGGATCGGCACGAAAGAACCGGAGGAGCGGGACGACAGGCGTCCCGCTCCTCCGGTTCTTTTCCCGCGGTTCCCGCGCACCGCGCGGGTTCGCCGTTCCGCGATGTCAGGCCACGCCGGCGGCCGTCTTGGCCCACTCCAGGCGGCGGCGCAGTTCTTTTTCGCTCATCGTCTCGATGGCGAAGTTCGCCGCCTCGATGCTGTTGAAGTCGATGGCGGAGGTCACCTGCTCGCCTTCGTGCCGGAACGCCAGCCGGGCGCCGTCGCGCAGGTGCGCCACCTTGATGGGGAGCGCCAGCGCTTCCCAGGCGCGCCCGTGATCGTCGTTGATGCTTCTCATCACACGTCTCGTTCGGTAGGTCGGTTCTCGGTTGCGCCGGTCAGCGGTTCAGCGCCTTGAGCATCACGTCGCCCACGGCCTCCACCTGCCAGGCGCGGATCCCCGGCACCCGCTCCAGCTCTTCGCGGGTGCGCGGCTGCAGGCGGGCAAGCTCGTCCAGCAGCGCGCGCGACATCAGAAAGCCCGGGTCCAGTTCCAGCGCCTCGGCCGCCCGGGTGCGGGCGTCGCGCAGCGTCTCCGCCCGCGCCTCCTGCTCAGGGTCGCGCTCCCAGCGCGGCGAACGGGGCCAGCGGGGAAGCTCGGCGTCCGGCACCGCCAGCCCGCGCTCCACCGCCGCCATGATGTCGCGCCCGCGGCGCTGCGCCAGCCCTTCGCTGATGCCGTTGACCGACGGCAGGTCGCGCACGCTCTGCGGCGGCGACGCGCTCATCTCGATCAGCGCCTGGTTGCCCAGGATGCGGAACGTCGCCTGGTCGCGCTCGCGGGCTACCCCTTCGCGCCACTCGTGCAGCTCGCGCAGGATCGCCAGCCCGCGCGGCGACAGGTCGCGCGCGCCCTTGGTGCGCATGTACGCCTCGCGCCCGTCCTCCGGCTCCGTCCAGCGCGTCCCCTCGCGGCGCACGAACTCCTCCTGCGCCCAGTGCATGCGGCCGCGCTCTTCCAGCGCCGCCTTGAGCCGGTCGCGCAGCTCGGGCAGGTGCGCCGTGTCGGACGCGGCGTACTGCTTCATCCCCTCGCTCAGCGGGCGCTCGGCCCAGTCTGCCCGCTGAAATTCCTTGGGCAGCTTGAGGCCCAGGTACTTCTCGGCGATGTTGCCCAGCCCCAGCTGCTTTTCGCCCAGGAACGCCGCGGCGATCTGCGTGTCGAACAGGCCGGAGAGGTGCAGCCCCGCGTCGCGGTCCAGGATGCGGACGTCGTAGTCCGCGTCGTGGAAGATCTTTTCGATCGCCGGATCGCCCAGCACTTCGCCCAGCGGCGACAGGTCGCCCACCGCGAACGGGTCCACCAGCCAGTGCGTGGTGCGCGACGAAATCTGCACCAGGCTCAGCCGGTCGAAGTAGCGGTGATACCCCGCGGCTTCCGTATCCACCCCCAGCAGCGGCTCCGCGCGCAGTTCATCCACCAGGGCGCGCAGCCGCGCGGGGTCTTCGATCAGTTCGTAATCCATGTCGCCGGTCGTGAGGGAACCGCGCAAGTTCGTGCTGCTGGGGGTTTGTCGCAAGGTCTCGGGGGTCGGCGCGGCGGAAAGTCCGGGAACTGCAGGGAATAGGGAATAGGGAATAGGGAATAGGAGGAACTGACCGGGTAGATGATTTCCGATCCGTTCCTCCTCGTTGTGTTCTCCGTCCGTTCCGGTTCCCGGCGACCTCCGCGTTCCTCGCGTGAGGGGCAGTTGAGAAGGTCAGGCGATGCGCAGCGGTCGGCGGGGCCGGGTCAGGCCGGGGCGGGCACTTCCACCGCGACGAGGCTGCAGCTCTGCGCCATGCCCAGCGCGCGTTTGGTGATGGGAAACACCTGCGCGCTGGCGATGGCGATGGAAAGCTCCACCAGCCCGCCCTCGCCGTGGCGCTCGATGATCCGCTCGCGCAGCACGTCGGCCATCACGTCCTGTTCCGCCACCGCGCGCCCAAAGGCGTACGCATCCGCCACCGCCGCCGGGAGCGCGTCCATCCGCTGCGCCACCACGTCGCGCACCAGGGCGGGCGGCACGCGGCGGTTCAGCGCGTCGTTCACCACCATCTGCACGCAGGTGCCGCAGTCCTGGGCGCGGGTGGCGGCCAGCCGCGCGGCGAACCACACCTCCACCGGCACGCGGGTCCGGTGCGCGGATAGGGGGAGGAAGAGGGAGAACTTCAAGAACGCCGGCGTGGACTGGCCGGCGATCATGCGCATATAGTCCATGGAGCCCGGCAGGCGGAACTGCCGTTCCGCGCGGGCCAGCATGGACAGGATCAGGCGTTTGATCATGGTGCACCTCGCAGGTTCACGTGCCGCGGCGCCCTGCCGCGACCGGGGCAATCTGCGGCGCGGAGGCGGCGGGCACGCGGGTCAGTCGACCCGGTTTCAAAGCACCTCGTCCGCCAGGATCGCCTCGATGCGCTCATTCTCGCGCACGCGGGCGCGGCCGCTGTTCATCGACCGGCGCTCCTCTACCTCGCCCGACGCGGCGCGGACGCGGACCAGAACCTGCGCGGCAAAGGTTGCGGCGGGGTTCCAGGTAGCGGTGCGGCCGTCGTCGGAGAGGCGCGCGGGGATGGGATCGGGCATGATCTCGGGTCTGGTGGTTGGCCGCATGCGGCGCGCGCGGTTACATTTGCGGCGGCAACGCGCCCGCGCGGCGCGGACACACTCTCGCTGGGGATAACGACCAATGGCCGACGTGACCTGCGCGCGCTGCGGGCAGACGAAGCCGGGGCTGGCGTTTGCGCCCTTCAACAACGACCTTGGCAAGCGGATTCACGCCTCCGTGTGCCAGGACTGCTGGGCGCAGTGGCTCAAGCAGCAGACCATGCTGATCAACCACTACGGGCTCAACGTACGCGAACCCGAAGCCAAGACCTTTCTGTACGAACAGACGGAGAAGTTCCTGTTCGGCGGCGGCGAAGACGCGGAGCAGGTGGATACCAGCAAGCAGGGCACCATTCAGTGGTGACGCCGGGGCCTCGCCCGCGTCATGATCACGGTACGCGTACCGACCACGCAACTGGAGAGAGCACATGCTGAACAACACTACGGACTGCTGCTGCACCGATTGCTGCTGCGAAGGCGACTGCGGCGAGGACTGCTGCTGCAAGGCCGACTGCTGCTGCTGACCGCGCCGCGCTCCATGGACTGAAAAAGCCCCGCTCTCCGGCGGGGCTTTTCCGTTCCTCGCTGCCCCCGGCGTCACACCGTCGCGTCCACCAGCCGGGGCCACGCGGCGCGCTTGCCTTCCGCGGCGCGCAGGATGGCGTCGGCCAGCGCGTCGGGGCCAAAGCGGACGGGATCCGTGGTGGGCAGCCCCGTGAGTTCGTGGATGCGCGCGATCTCGTCCAGCGCCTCGGCCTCATCCATGTCGAACGTCACCAGCGAGACGCCGATCACGGGCGCGGGGCGCAGCGGGGCGATGGCGCTCTCGCAGATGCGGATCATCTCCGGCACGGTGGGGAGCCGCATCCACGAGTACGGGTTGCCCGCGCCGTACGGGCAGGTGCGCGTGGGCTGGTGGCACAGGATCATCCCGTCCGGCATCGACCCGTGCAGCAGCCCCAGGGTGACGCCGCTGTAGCCCGGATGCACGAGCGAGCCCTGCCCCTCCACCAGCACGATGTCGTTCCCCTCCGCGGCCCGCAGCACCAGCTGCTCCGCCGCCCCGCCGATGAAGTCCGCCACCACGGCGTCCACCGCGATTCCCCAGCCCTCGATCAGGATCCCCGTCTGCCCCGTGGCCGCGAAGCCCACGCGCGCGTCCCGGGCCCGCAGCGCGTCGCGGATGCGCAGCCCCGCCGTCATCTTGCCGATGTTGCAGTCCGTGCCCACGGTCAGCACGGAGTAGGCGTCCACGGTGCGCGCGCGGCCGTGGCTCACCGGCAGCCCCTCCGGCGGGCGGCGCAGGTCGTGAATGCGCACGCCGTGCTCCGCCGCCAGCGCCGCCAGTTCCGCGTCGTCGCCCAGGTACGCGTGCAGGCCGGCCACAATGTGCAGCCCCGCGGAGATCGCGGCCGTGAGCGCCGGACGCCACGACTCCGGCAACGCCCCTCCCTGCGGCGCGATGCCGATCAGCAGCGCGGTGGGCTCCAGCCGCAACCCCTCATCCAGCGACGCCAGCACCGGCAGCTCGCCCCCGAAGCCGAGCACGTCCTGCACGGTCCTGCCGGCGTGGGTGGAATCCACCACGCCCACCACGCGGTCGGGAAGAAAGCGGACGGCGCTGTTGGCCGTCTTGCTGGTCAGCGGGCCGAACTGTCCCTCGGCCAGGATCAGGTAGCGGTAAGTCGTAAGGTCGGGCTGCATCCGGGTGTGGCGAAAAGGGTCGGGGAGAGAAGAAGTACGAAAGTACGAAAGTACGAGAGTACGAGAGTGCTGGAGCCGGCGGCGGCGGTCGCCGGCTCCGGCATTTCCTGGCGGTCTGCCGTCCGGCGCGCGGACGCTCAGCGCGGCGCGGCGCCGGCCTGCTCCAGAATGGCGGGGATGCTGAGCGGGCCGGGGTCCACGCGCACAGCGGATTCGGGGACGCGCACCTCCGACGGCGCGTCGCGCACGAAGCGGCGGAATCCCTTGCCCTCCAGCAGCCGGTGCACGTAGATGCGCCGCGTGATCACCATCACCGTCGCCAGCACGGGAACGGCCACCACCAGCCCGAACGGCCCCAGCAGGTCCGCCATCACCAGCACGCTCATGATGGTGAGCACCGGCGGCAGGTGCACCCGCCGCTCCATGATGAGCGGGTGCACGAAGTTGGCTTCAATGATGTGGATCACCACGCCCAGCGCCACCACCCCCAGCGCGTGCAGCGGGCCGCCCTGGCCCAGCACGAACAGCGCGGGGAGCAGGGTGGACACCAGGCTGCCGAAAAAGGGCACCATCACCACCACGCCGGTGAAGACGCCGAACGCCAGCGCAAACGGCACGTCCAGCAGCACCAGCCCGATCCACGTCAGCACGCCCAGAAACACCATGGCCAGCAGCTGCCCGCCGATCCACGCGCGCAGCGAGACCGCGAGGTCCGACAGGATGTCGCGCACCAGTTCGCGGTGCACCGGCGGCGCCAGCGACACGATGCCCTCGGCGTACACCCGGGGCCGCAGCGCCATGTAGATGCCCATCACCATCACGCTGGCCAGGTTGATGAGCAGGTGCAGCGTATCGAACACCACGGGAAACAGCCCCGCCGCGTACTGCCCCGCGTTTTCCGCCACGGTGGCGAGCTGCGCGCTCAGCCGCTCCGGGGGAAGCACCGCCGCCAGCAGTGGATAGCGCGCCACCAGGTCGCGCAGCCCCGCCGTCCACACCTGGATGAGGCCGGGGAGGGCGGTGATGAGCGCCTGCGTCTGCCGCGCCACCGGCGGCACGATGAGCCAGGTGATCACCGTAACGGCGATCCCCGTCAGCAGCAGTGCGGACAGGATGCCCAGCGCGCGGGGCAGCCGCAGCTTTTCCTCCAGCACGTCGCTGATCGCGGCGAGGTAGAGGGAGAACAGCGCCGCCACAAAGAGCAGCAGCATGACCTCCGCCACGCTGAACAGAAAGTACAGCAGCAGCAGCGTCCCTACCGTGGCGGCCAGGATGGCGTACGGCGACGGCCGGGGCTGGGCGTGCTCGCGGGCGGGCGGCTGCGGGCTCATGCGGATCGCGGCGGAACGAGAAGAGCGGGACCGGCTGGATCGCCGGTCCCGCTCAAGCTATCAATCCGGAGCGGAGTGCGCCAACCGTGGCGCACGCCGCATCCTGCATCCGTTTATTCCGCCCGCCGCAGCGAGCCCACCCACGCGCGCCACGCCGCCTCGTCCGCTCCCAGGTCCTCCCCGCGCAGCGCCACGAGCAGGCGGTGCGCGGGGCCGCGCACCCGCGGGCTGGACGACTGCAGCCGCGCGAGCACCGCGTGGCCGCCGCCGGCCAGAAAGGGCGCGGCCCACCGCGAATCCGCGCCCGACGCGACCAGCGCCGCCATCACCTCGTCCAGGTGCCAGAGCGACGCGCCGTCCAGCACCGCGTGCACGTCGTTCACGGCGGGCGCCCAGTCCACCCGGCGCGGCGCCCGGGCCAGGGCCGCCAGCGACATCCCCGCGGCGGCGGCCACCCGGTCCTCGGTGTCGCGCGTGGCGCGTACGGCGGCGTGCCAGTCCCCGTCCGTGGCCTCCGCGGGCGCGCGGCCCAGCAGCGACGCCGCGATTACCCGGCTGTACATTCCCGAATCCGCCCGCAGGACGCGGCGCGCCAGGGCACGGTCCGCCGCCGTTCCGTGCGCATCCAGAAACGCCCAGGCCAGCCGAAAGCCGGCGCTGTCCTTCCGGAACGGCTCCGGGAGCGGGTCCCGGGCGTCGTTCATCTGCACGGCGGTCAGAAAGACGCCGGCCCACCGGCCCAGCGCGCCGCGCGCGGCACCCCACTCGGGGACGAGGGTCAGGGTGTCGGCGCCCAGCTTCAGCCGGCGCACCCGGGCGGCGGCCCCCGGCTCCACCAGCGTCACCACCACGTGCTCCACCGTGTCGCCCGCGAACCGGTAGCTGCTGGACGTGGCCACCGGAAAGCCGAGCTTTTCCTGCAGCACGGCCGCGCAGGCGTGCGAGTCCAGCGACACCTCCCCGTGCGCCCGCAGGGAATCCTGCAGCATCGCCACCGTCCACTCCTCCAGCCCGATGACCTCCACCACCTTGCCGGGAATGCGGATCACGTTCGCCTGCGCGGCGGCGGGGGCGGACGCCGCGAGCAGCGCGCCCGCGAGGAGGGCTGCGCGGACAGTCGGGTTCATCGGTCTCGCGATGGCAAGGGTGGACCGGGAAAGCATATCGGAGAGCGATCCCGCGGAAAACGCGAACCGCCGCCGCGGGCAGGCGGCGGCGGTTCCGGGTATCGCCGCGGATCAGGCGCGGTTGAGCGCGTCGATCTGGGCGGCCAGGTCGCCGTCCGGCGCGGGCGGCTGCGCGCGGGTGGCGTCCGCGGCGGGCGCTGGCGGGGGCGGGGCGTAGGCGGTGCGCTCGGCGGCGGTCTGCGCGCCGGCGTCGTCATCCACCAGCTCCGCGTCGTGCACGGACAGGTCCTGCCCCATGCTCTGCCCCGCGCCCAGACGGCGGGCGTCGCCGCCGCTCTGCGGGAGCGCGGCGGGTGGCGCGGCCTCCCCCGGAGGGAGGATCCCCATCTGCGCCTTCATCTCCAGCAGCCGGTACTCCACGTCGGCGCTGCCGCCGGCCTCCAGCGCCTT
>NZ_DASVTX010000589.1:0-6854 GCF_036387355.1 Longimicrobium sp. | reverse complement strand
CCCGCGCCCCGAGTGGCTCGCGCCGGTGTTGGAGTGGATCGCCCGGGAGTAGGCGCGCATTTCACCCAGGCGGCCGCCGAGCGAGACAAGAGAAAGGGCCGGACCCGTGCGGGTCCGGCCCTTCGGCGTGCCGCGCCGTCCGCCAACGCGGCGCGCCGGCCGTCAGCGCGAGGCGCCGACGGAAACGGGCTCGGCCAGCACGCCGTCCAGCTGGCCCATCGCCGAGCGCAGCCCCTCCTCCATCCCCATCTCCACCAGCTGCCGCATGGCCTCCGTGCTGGGGAAGTGCGTCACGCTCGTGAACCGCGACCCGGTGTCCGTCGGCTCGAAGTTGAACACCATCCGCATGGAAGGCATTCCGTCGTTGGGCGTGCCGTCGTCGTTGGAGAAGCCGTCCTGCAGCTCGATGCGCCGCCCGGGCTCCACCGCCAGAAACCGCCACCAGCCGCGCGCGGTGCTCCCGTCCGGGCCGGTCATGTAGTACTCTGACCGGCCGCCCACCTCCATGTCGTGGCGCGTGAAGGTGGCGGGCCATGTTTCCGGCCCCCAGAACCGCTCCAGCTGCCGCGGATCCGCGTACGCCGCCCACAGGCGCTCCACGGGAACGGGGTATTCGCCCACCACCGTAAGGGTGAGCGCGTCGGCGTTTGACGTAACGGAGGTGAGGGGCATTGCTTACTCCTGGGTAGGGGTGTCGGTGAACAGCGTGTCGATTTGGCTGAAGCGGGCCTTCCACAGCGCCTCCAGCCGGGCGAGCAGGTCACGCGCGCGCGCGATCTGCTCCGGGTTGCCGCGGACGATCTTTTCGCGGCCCTGCGCGTGCTTGGTCACCAGGCCGGCGCCTTCCAGCACGGCGACGTGCTTCTGCACGGCCGCAAAGGACATCTGGTACCGTGCCGCCAGCGCGGATACGGACGCCTGCTCGCCCGCCAGCACGCGCGCGACGATGTCCCGCCTCGTCGTGTCGGCGAGGGCGTGAAACACGCGGTCGATCTGCGCGTCCGTCAGGGGATGAGCATATACAACCATATGGTTGTACAATAAACCCCAGAGGTGCCGGCCGCAAGCGTCTCGCACGGACTGCCGTGCGCGGATGCGCCGGGTGCCGGACCACGTCCAAGGGTACCTGGACCAGGATTGTGGCCTGGACCCGCTGGCGCGCGACGGCCTTCTTCCGGTACTCTGCCGTGCCGCGCTGACATCAAGCCCGATTGCGCTGCGTGCAGCACGATCAAGGATGACCATCAAACCCCTCCCGCGATGGATCCCATGACCCTGCCCGGTGACCCGGTGGACACGAACGCGATCCTGGTGCTGGCGCAGCCGGTGGTGGACACCTTTCACGCCGCGGTGGTGGACTGCGGCCGCGCGCCGCCGTTCAAGCCGGTGATCCGCATCGCCACGGAGCCGGGGCCGATCCGGTACGAAAGCGGCGCCGTCGTGCTCGTCCCGTACGAGCTGCTGGGCGACGCGCGCCGCGCGGCCATGGAGCGCTTCGGCGCGATCGGCACGCTGGGGCTGTCCGGGCGCGAGCAGTACCGCGAGGTGTTCAACCATCTGCTGGTGGCGCACGAGCTTGGGCACTGGCTGCAGGAGGCGGCGCAGCGCCCGCTGAACCGCTGGCAGGCGGAGTACGAGGCCAACCGCATCATGGTCGCGTTCTGGCGCGACCACCCCGCCGCGCCGCCCGCCGCGGCTACGGAGCTGCGGCTGGCCAACTTCACCGCGCAGGCACCCGGCACGCCCAGGCCCATGCCGGATGACACCGGGGTGAGCGCGGAAGACTACTTCAACGCACACGCCGACGAGATCGAGCGCAATCCGCTGGCGTACGCCGGCTTCCAGAAGCTGATGGTGCGCACCGCGATGGCCGAGACGCCCGCGCCCGGCTTCCGCGAAGTCGTGGCCACGGCGTGGCCGGTTTGACGCGCCGGGCCGGCCTTCATCCTCCGTGACCCGTGCGCCGTCCGGACTTGTGTGCCGGCCGCCGCGGCGCGCATGTTCGGGGCAACGCCGCACCCGCTGGCGGAGGTTCGGCGACGTGCATTTCACGGGAGGATCAATGACCATGCTTCGGCGAGTGTTTCCCCTGCTGCTCGGCGCATGGATGGGGCTGCCCGCGGCGGCACAGGCGCAGTCCGATCCGCTGACGCGGGGCTACCCGGCGGACCAGTGCTCCAACTGCGCGGCGTGGAACGTCCCTCACCGCCCCGTGCACCTGTTCGGGAACACGTACTACGTGGGGACGGACGGGCTCGCCTCCATCCTCATCACCTCGCCGGAGGGGCACGTGCTGATCGATGGCGCGCTGCCGAACTCCGCGCCGCTGATCCTGGCCAACATCCGCGCGCTGGGGTTCGATCCGCGGGACGTGAAGCTGATCCTGAACTCGCACGCGCACTTTGACCACTCCGGCGGACTGGCCGCGCTGCAGCGGGCCACGGGGGCGCCGGTTGCGGTGAGCGCGCAGAGCGCCGGCGCCGTCCGCAGCGGCAGGGCGGGGGAGAACGATCCGCAGTACGGCGAACTCTTCCCGACACCGCCGGTCCCCAACGTCACCACGATCCAGGAGGGGAGGCCCATGCGGGTCGGCTCCCTCGCGCTCACGGCGTACATTACGGCCGGCCACACGCCGGGCGGCACCACGTGGACGTGGCGCTCGTGCGAGGGCGGCCGGTGCGTCGACTTCGTGTACGCCGACAGCCAGTCGCCGATCTCCGCGGACGGCTTCCGGTTCAGCGGAAACACGCGCTATCCCAACGCCGCCGCGGACTTTGAGCGTGGATACGCGGTGCTGGAGCGGCTCTCGTGCGACATCCTCATCACGCCGCACCCCAGCGGGTCCAGCCTGTGGCAGCGGGTGGCCACCGCGCCGGACGGGTTGATCGACCGCGACGCGTGCAGGCAGTACGCGGCCCGCAGCCGCGCCCAGCTGCAGGCCCGCCTGGAGAGCGAGCGGACCCGGCAGAACTGATCCGGAACGCCGGCTTCGGCAGAGAAACAGAGGCGCGGAGACACGTTCTCCGCGCCTCTGTTCCATTCGGCCACTCATCTCTGCCGAGGATAAAGGGCAGCGGTGACTCCGGCTTGTGTGCACGCGCTTTGCATAATAAAGTACTTCACGGCAATGATGCCGGATGCGCCGGCGCCGTTCACCCGATCCACTGGATGGGACCATGCCGATCTCCATCATCCATCGAACCAAGACCAGGCCCGGCGCCGCTCGGGCGCTCGCCTCGCGACCGGGAGCACGGCCGTGAGCGCGGGTGTGGACGTGCTCGTTGTGGGCGCGGGGCTGGCGGGATTGGAGTGCGCCCGCCGCCTGGGCGAGGCCGGCGCGAGCGTGCTGCTGGCGGACCGCAAGCCCGCCGTGGACCACGCGGTGCACACGACGGGCATCTTTGTGCGGCGCACGCTGGAAAGCTACGCGCTCCCGGACGACTGCCTGGGCCCGCCGGTGCGGCGTGTGGAACTGTACTCGCCGACCCGCCGCGCCGCGGTGCTGCAGAGCCCGCACGACGAGTATCGCGTGGGCCGCATGGGCGCGCTGTACCGCCGCGGTCTGGACGCCTGCCTTGCCGCCGGCGTGCAGTGGGCGCCCAGCACCAGCCTTGCCGCGCTGGAGCCGGACGCGGGCGGCTGCGTGGCCACGCTGGAGCGGGGCGGGCACAACGAGCGGCTGCGGGCGCGCTTCGTCATCGGGGCGGACGGCGCCGTATCGCGGGTGGCGGCCGGGCTGGGGCTGGACGAGAACCGCGAGTGGATCGTGGGCGTGGAAGAGGTCTTTCACGGCGTGCGCACCGGGCACGAACCCGCATTCCACTGCTGGATCGATCCCAGCGTGGCGCCCGGCTACATCGCCTGGGTGGTGGATGATGGCGAGGAGGTGCACGTGGGCGTGGGCGGATACGCGGCGCGCTTCAAGCCGGCCGAGGCGCTCCGGCGCTTTCAGGCGCGGGTGGCGGCGCGGTTCCGGCTCCAGGGCGTGGTGCCGGCCGAGCGGCGCGGCGGGCGCATTCCGGTGGGCGGGGTGCTGCCGCGCATCGCCTGCGCGCGCGGGCTGCTGGCGGGCGACGCCGCCGGCGCCGTGTCGCCGCTGACCGCGGGCGGGCTGGACCCGTGCCTTCGCCTCTCGGAGCTTGCGGCGAGCGTCACCGCCGCGTTCCTGGCCACGGGGAGCGAGGCCGCGCTGGCGCCGTACGACGGCGCCGCGCTCCGCGCCCGCTTTCGCACGCGCCTGCTCATCCGGCGCGTGCTGTCCGCGGTGCGCTCGCCCGCCGCGGCCGAGGTGGCCTGTGCGGCGCTCCGCCTTCCGCCGTTCCGCGCCGCCGCGCACAAGGTGTTCTTTGGCCGGGGATCGTTCCCCGACGTCGGCGCCGGGCGCGAGCCGCGGTCCGGGGGCGCACTCCTTGTGCGCCATCCCGTCCTGGAGTGATCGCCATCCGCGCCAGGTGCTCTGCGTGAACGCCGACACGAAAACAGCGTGGGAGTACAGAGGAACAGAGAAAAGGACCAGAGGAACAGAGGACAGCACATGGCTCCTCTGTTCCTCTGGCAGTTCTCTGTTCCTCTGTACCTTTCGCGGTTTTCAGGAAGAGCGTGGGCCCACCTCGGCGCCCGCTTGCGCCTAGTGCTCTGGGTGAACTCCGCGGGGGGCGGCGGAGGGCACGTGGCTCTCCGCCGTCCTGCGGATCGGGGCTCCTGTCGTTGAACAAAGGTTTCTGAAACCTTGATCCGGGGTGGATTCGCGGAAACAGTTGGTGCGGGGGAGGATGGAGTGGGAGGAAGGTCCAAAAATCGGGAAAACCGGATTTGGGCGCACTTTTCCGGCACGTATTTTCCGTGTGCCCCGCGCGCCGAAAACTTCGCCTGTTTCCCTCCTCGCCCGCGGCCTTCCCCTGGCCGCCGGGACGAATCCACGCGTGGACGCGGGCAGACATTCGGAACGCGCAGCTGCACGCCAGGGCAGAAACGCGCGCCCCACCCGCCGGCTCGGCCTGGCCGCCCGTCAGCCATACGCCCCCGACCCCTGGAGCGCACCCATGCCCATCCTCGTGTCCATGCTGTCCTGTCCCCAGTCCCGGTCGCGCCTGGACGCGGCCCTCACCATTGAACGCGCGGCGCGGGTGCCGTATCAGGTGCTGCAGGCGCCCGGGTGGGCGGAGTGCAGCGCCATGGCGGAATGCCGCGGCCCGCACCTGCTGGTGTTCGACCCGTACGGCTCCGCGGGGCTTTCGCTGGACGAGGCCCGCCTGTTCCACACCGCATTTCCGTCCATCGTCCTGCTGCCCTACGGCGACTTTCAGCGCCGGCCCGCGCGCGACGTGCTGCTGCTGGCCACCGAGCTGGACGTGCGCGGCGTGGTGACGCTGAACGCGGACGACCACCCCACCTCGCTGCGCCTGATCCTGGCCGAGGTGCAGGCAGCCACCGTGGTGGGCCGCGTGCTCGCCGCGCTGGAAGAGGCCACGCCGCCGGACCTGGTGCCGCTGCTGCGCCTGGTGTTGCAGCGCGCGCACGCACCGCTGTGCCCGGACGAGGTGGCCCACGCGGTCCACCGCCACAGCAAGACGGTGCGCGACCACCTGCGCGCGGCCGGCTTTCCTCCCCTCAACAAGCTGATTGTGTGGGCGCGGCTGTTCCACGCCGCCGTCCTGATGCACGACCGCGGGCGCTCGCTGGAGAGCGTGGCGCTCGCGCTCCAGTTCCCGTCACCTTCCGCAGTGCACAATCAGTTCGTCCGCTACGCCGGGGACGCGGTGCGGCGCGCCGTGCAGCAGCACGGGCTGGACCCGCTGGTGAACGCCTTTGTGGACCGCATCCGTCGCCACGATTGGGAACTGACGGAAACCAAGCAGGCCGGAGCCGCCGTCGCCGCGTAAGGTCGTTCGGGAGAGTGAAGGAAACGTTTGGGGGCGTGAATGCATCGGGTGGGGGATCGGCTAGATTCGTTTTGCGCCACCGAATGATCGGTTGCGCGGTCCCCCGAACCCCACCCCGGCGGGTGGAGGTTCACTCATCACCCGTTGGAGGACGCATGAAAAGGCTTGCACTCTCCCTGCTCCTGGCCGGTTCGCTGGCCGCCTGCGCGGACAACCCCACCGCGGCTCCCCCGGCCCAGGACGCCGACGCGCCGCGGGTGGTGAACGTGTACGACGAGTCCGACTTCGCCAGCCTGGGCATCGCCGCCCCCAGCGTGGACGCCATCGTGAAGCAGGCGGGGCGCTCGCGGGTGAACGCGGTGCGCAATCTGACCGAGTCCGGCGCGGCGTCGCTGTACTACAACTGCCCGGCCATTCCGCTCATGGCGGGGGACGGCAGCGGGGACGTTTCCAACGCGTACTACGGCGAGTGCCCGCAGGAGCCGGTGGACTGCTACTCCGATCCGTACGCCCGCGGTTGCGGCGACCCCTGCCAGTGGGACTCGTCGCTGCCCGAATGCCAGCCCACGCCCACCGGCGCGGTGGCGCAGTTCGGCTACGGCTCGTCGGCCAGCGGCCCGGTGTGGGTGAACCGCGGCGGCACCCTGCTCAAGGAAGTGACGCTCACGAGCTGGTCCACGGCCAACGCCAACGTGGCGTTCACCACGCTGGACGCCAGCTTCCGCAACGTGGGCGCGGAGAGCGGATACGGATGCAACAACGCTTCGCAGCAGTTCGACAGCAGCCACAGCAGCGGCAGCGGCAGCCCGCTCACCCTGCAGTCGTCGCGAGTGGCCAACTACCTGGGCACCATCAAGTGGGAAGTCACCGGCACGCACGGCTTTACCCCGGTGAGCGGCGCCACCGGCGGCGGCACCTTCTACTCGTCGCACTTCGTCTGCGGCTGACCTGACGCGGTACGCCGCGGTGGGG
>NZ_DASVTX010000588.1:0-7978 GCF_036387355.1 Longimicrobium sp. | reverse complement strand
TTCTACCAGACCTTTCAGGTCACGGCCGACGACACGGAGCAGCAGCTGATCTACCAGCTGGGCAACGGGCAGTGGGACATCCCCGCCCTGCGCACCCTGCTGGAGGAAATCATCCCCGCCAGCACCGTCTTCAACGACTTCGAGCTGGAGCACGAGTTTCCCGTCATCGGCCGGCGCGTCATGCTGCTGAACGCGCGCCGCCTGCAGGCCGGCCACCACGGCGAACTGCTCATGCTGGCGCTGGAGGACGTAACGGAGCGGCGGCGCGCGGAAGAAGAGGTGGCCCGCGCCCGCGAAGCAGCCGAAACGGCCAACCGCACCAAGAGCCTCTTTCTGGCCAACATGAGCCACGAGCTGCGCACCCCGCTCAACGCCATTCTCGGCTATTCCGAGATGCTGTACGAGGAGTCGGTGGAGCGCGGGCTGGACGAGTTCGCCGAAGACCTGGAAAAGATCGGCACCGCCGGCAAGCACCTTCTTTCGCTGATCAACGACATCCTGGACCTGTCCAAGATCGAAGCGGGAAAGATGGAGCTGTTTCTGGAAGACTTCGACGTGGGCGAGATGATGGGCGAAGTCACCTCGGCGCTGGCCGGGATGGCCGCCGCCAACGCCAACGCCCTTCACGTCGACATGGAGCCGGACCTGGGGCACATGCACGCCGACCAGGTGAAGGTGCGGCAGACCCTCTTCAACCTGCTCAGCAACGCGGTCAAGTTCACGGAGGGCGGCACCATCAGCGTGCACGGCGGCCGCGAGCGGATGGACGGGCGCGAGTGGATCGTCTTTCGCGTCACCGACACCGGGATCGGCATGAGCAGCGAGCAGCTGCTCAAGCTGTTCAAGGAGTTCACCCAGGCCGACGCGTCCACCACGCGCCGGTTTGGAGGGACGGGGCTGGGGCTGGCGCTTACCCGCAGCTTCTGCCAGCTCATGGGGGGCGACGTCACCGTGAGCAGCGTGGCGGGCGAGGGAAGCGTCTTCACCATCAAGCTCCCCGCCACCGTGGCCGGGCCGGACCCGGAGCCCGCCGACGCCCTGTCGCCGGCGCTGGCGGGCGTGATCGCCGGGGCCACCGAAGGGCTGGCGGGATCCAACTGCGTGCTGGTGATTGACGACGACCCCATGCAGCGCGATCTGATGCAGCGCTTTCTGAGCCGCGAGGGCTTTCGCGTCCTGGTGGCCAGCGGCGGCGAGGAGGGGTTGCGGCTGGCGCGGGAGATGCTGCCGGTGGCCATCACCCTGGACGTGATGATGCCGGGGATGGACGGGTGGAGCGTGCTGGCCGCGCTCAAGGCCGACCCGGCGCTCAGCCCCATTCCCGTCATCATGCTGACGATGGTGGACGACCCGCAGCGCGGCTCCCTGCTGGGCGCGGCGGAGTTCGCCACCAAGCCGGTGGACCGGGGCCGCCTGTCGTCCATCCTGCGGCGCTACACGTGCGGTGACGGCGCGGTGCTGGTGGTGGACAACGACGCCCCGTCGCGGGGGCTCATGCGGGTGCTGCTGCAGGCGGAGGGGTGGAGCGTGAACGAGGCCGCCAACGGGCGCGCCGCGCTGGAGTCCATGGCGCGCGAGCTTCCCCGCCTGATCCTGCTGGACCTGATGATGCCGGAGATGGACGGCTACCAGTTCACCGAAGAGGTGCGCCGCCATCCGGAATGGCACGCCGTCCCCATCGTCGTGGTGACCTCGCAGGACCTGAGCCGCGCCGACCGGGCGCGGCTGAGCGGCAACGTTCAGCTGGTGTTCCGCAAGCCGGGTGAAGCGCCGGAAAAGCTGCTGCACCGCGTACGTGAGCTGATCAGCGACCACGGCGCGGAGCGCTCCATCATCATCCGAAAGGGGGGAGAGAGGCGCGCGCTTCCCGCGTGAGCCCCTCGCACTGCCATGGCGAAGATCCTTCTGGTGGAAGACAACGAGATGAACCGCGACATGCTGTCGCGGCGGCTGGCGCGCAAGGGGCACGAGGTGCTGCTGGCGGTGGACGGCCAGAGCGGGATGGAGATGGTGCGCCGGCACGCGCCGGACCTGGTGCTGATGGACATGAGCCTTCCCGTGGTGGACGGGTGGGAGGCCACCCGCCGCCTCAAGGGCGACGAGGCCACGCGCCACATTCCCGTGATCGCGCTCACGGCGCACGCCATGTCCAGCGACCGCGGCAAGGCACTGGAGGCGGGGTGCGACGACTACGACACCAAGCCGGTGGAACTTCCGCGGCTGCTGGCCAAGATCGAGCTGCTGATCCAGCGCGCGGCGGGGCGCACCGCCGCGGAGGCGGCCCCGTGAGCACGGATGCGGCCGAGGCCGGGGTGGTGCGCCACCCCCTTCCCGCGCGCCTGATCCACGACCTGCGCACCCCTCTCTCGCAGATCATCGGCTACACGGAAATGATGGCCGAGCAGGCGCAGGAGGAGGACGCGCCGCGTTTTGTGCCCGACCTGCACAAGGTGACGGCCGCGGGCTACCGCATGCTGGGGGTGATCGAAACCCACTTTGCCGGCTTTGCCACCGGACCCGCCGACGAGGCGCCGGCCGACGACGCCGAGGCGGGGCCCGGCATTCGCGGCGGCATTTCCCTCGCCCAGTTCATCCTGAGCAACCGCGAGCCGATCCTGGCGGAGTGGGAGGCGTTCGCGCGCACCTGCGCCCCGGCGAGCACGGGAATGGACATTGACGGGCTGCGCGACCACGCCAACGCCATGCTCATGGTGATCGCGGAGGACCTGGTGACGCCGCAGACCGCGGGCGCCCAGTCCGACAAGAGCAAGGGCAACGCGCCCGTGGACGCCGCCGCCAAGGCCACGGCCGCCGAGGAGCACGGCGCCGACCGGGCGGAAAACGGCTTCACCGTCGAGCAGATGGTTTCCGAGTACCGCGCCCTGCGCGCCACGGTCATCCGGCTCTGGACCCGGGCGCGCGGCGTGCTGACGGCCGCGGACCTGGACGACCTGACGCGCTTCAACGAGGCGATCGACCAGGCGCTGGCGGAGTCCATCACCCGGTACAGCGACGACCTGGCGCGCTCGCGCGAGATGTTTCTGGGAATCCTGGGCCACGACCTGCGCACGCCGCTGGGCGCGGTGCTCACGTCCGCCAACTTCATGCTGCAGTCGCAGGATCTGCCGGCGCCCAGCCGAACCCTGGCCGCCACCATCGCGAACAGTTCCAACCGCATGGTGCAGATGGTGGGCGCGCTGCTGGACCTTACGCGCACCCGTCTGGGCGGGGGCATTCCCATCGTCGCCGCGCCCATGCACATGGGCCGCGCGGCGCGCGACGTGGTGAACGAGATGTTGGCCGCGCACCCGGACCGCACCATCCAGCTGGACATGGAAGGCGATCTGGACGGGGAGTGGGACTGCGCCCGCATCAGCCAGGCGCTCAGCAACCTGGTGGCGAACGCGCTGGACCACGGCCGGCCGGACGGGGTGGTCGTGGTGCGCATCCGCGGCGATGCGCGCGAGGTCACGCTGGCGGTGCACAACCACGGCGCCCGGATCACCGACGAGCGGCTGCGCACGCTGTTCGATCCCATGAAGGGGAGCAGCGGCAAGGCGCACGCGGGGTCGTCGGCCAACCTGGGTCTGGGGCTGTACATCGCGGAGCGCATCGTGCGCGCGCACGGCGGCTCCATTCACGTGGACTCGTCGGACGAGGCGGGGACGACGTTTTTGGTGCGGCTGCCGCGGGGGACCAGGGAATAGGGAATAGGGAATAGGGAATAGGGGGAACGTCTCTCCCGGATGGGATGTCGCGCCGGATCCGCGGATCACTTTGCGTGAGGGATGCGCGCCCGGAGGGCCGAGAACCCGGAGCGGCAGGCCACAGCAGTATCGTGCCCTGGTGCGGAGGGGGCTCGGCGCCGTTGGCAGCAGCTGTATCGTTGCCTACGGCGCGCGCAGCCCGGCCCGGCCCGGAGCGCAGCGCAGGGGCACGCCCTCATCCGCCGTCATCCTTTCCGGTTCCGCCTACCGCCGGGGGAATAGGGGGACGGCTCGGGGGGCGGGTTGGGCGGGGATCATTGGATGGGAAGGCGCCGCCCGGGCTGATGCCGGGCGGCGCTTCTCGCTTCTCTCCTCAGCGGCGGGTCAGAAGCCGAGTTCGTCGTCCTCCTCGTCCTCATCCTCCCCGTCTCCGTCGTCGTACAGGTTTTCCTGCACGGCGATGGTGAACTCGCCCGCGGCGCCGGACGGGCGCTCCAGCAGAAGGCGAATGAACTCCGGCAGGGGAAGCTCCTCGGCCTCGTCGCCGTCCACGCTGACGTGGAACGAGCGCTGAAATTCCGGCGGCGTGGCGTCGAACACGCGCTGCACCATCGCCACCACCGCCGCGTCCACGTCCGCAAGCCGGTGCACCACCTCGCTCTTGGCCTCCGCAAAGCGCGCGGTGGCCTCCTCCGCCGCGCCCAGCGCGGAGCCGACGGGGTCCTCGGGTTCGGGGGATGCGCGTTTGGTTTGTGCCATGCGGTGGCGAAATGCATGCGGCACGCCACGGCAAGGAGATACGGGAAGGGGGAGGGCGGACGGGGACTCGGAATCGGGAATCGGGAGGAGTGGCTGAGCGACTGAAGTCGCCGCAACAACGGCGGAAAGTCCCCCCAAACAGACGGGGGGACTTCACCTGCACGCGGCGGCGGGTACCGATGCGGGAAGACGGAATCAGGCGCGCCCTCAGCCCTCCGGAGCGGATGAAATGGATCCGTCGCTCTGAAAGCGGGAAGCCCCGACTCGTGGCCGCTGTCGCGTCCGCGATTGGGGCTTCAACCAACCCGGCGGAAAACTCGTCGTGTGCCGCCCGCGCCGAAGCATCGGACGCAGTTCGCGCAGGCGGACTCTGTGCTGTTCGAGCGGCGGATTCATTCGCGCTCAACGCAGGGACGCGCCGCACTCTGCGCTTCGACACCATGAGCGGGGCGGGCCTCAAACACCGCCGCCGGCCCCTGCGCCGAACGGCTCCCCCTCTCCCGCGGAGCGGGCGGAGGGGGGTTGGGGGGAGGGGGCCTCCTTCCGCCGCACCGGCACCCTCCGGAGCGCACCGTCGTTGCCGTTCTCCCCTCTCTGCGCGGCTGTTTGCGCCGGGAGGGGCCGGGGGAGGGGTGCAGCTGCCGTGTGCCCCCTCTCCCACATCTGTTCGTGGGAGAGGGTGGCGAGCTTTAGCGAGCCGGGTGAGGGCCACCCTCCGCCGCACGAACGAAATTCGGGGCGCCGAAATCATCCGGCGCCCCGATCCTCATCCTCCGATCCTCATCCTCCGATCCTCGTCATACGGTCCGCGTCATCCGCATACCCGCGGATCTCGCGACACGGTATGCGCTTACCAGCCTACGGGCTTGCCCTGGTTCTGGCGGTCCAGCCACGCCTTGAGCGGCGCGAAGTACTCCAGCATGGCGCCCGCATCCATCGTCCGCTCGCCGGTGGCGGCGTAGAGCGTTTCCTGCCAGGGACGGCTCTGCCCCGCCTCCAGCATGGTCTGCAGCTTCGCCCCCGCTTCCTTGCTGCCGTAGAACGAGCAGCGGTGCAGCGGGCCGGTGTACCCCGCCTCGCGGCACAGCGCGCGGTAGAACTGGAACTGGAGCACCCGGGCCAGAAAGTACCGCATGTACGGCGTGTTGGCCGGGATGTGGTACTTGGCGCCTGGATCAAAATCCGCCTCCGAGCGCGCCACCGGCGCCGAGATGCCCTGGTAGCGGTTGCGAAGCTCCCACCACGCCGCGTTGTAGTTGGCGGGCGTGATCTGCCCGCTGAACACGCCCCACCGCCACTTGTCCACCAGCAGGCCAAAGGGCAGGAACGCCACCTTGTCCATCGCCTGCCGCAACAGAAGCGCCGTATCCGCCGCGGCGGGCGGCACGCGGTCCAGCAGCCCCACCTGCCGCAGGTAGTCGGGCGTGATGCTCAGCGCCACCGCATCGCCGATGGCCTCGTGAAAGCCGTCGTTGGCGCCGTTGCGAAAGAGCGGCGGCTGCCCGCGGTACGCGCGCTGGTAGAAGTTGTGCCCCAGCTCGTGGTGGATGGTGACGAAGTCCTCCGCCGTGGGCGTGATGCACATCTTGATGCGCAGGTCCTCCTCATCGTCGATGTCCCACGCCGACGCGTGGCAGACCGCCTCGTGGTCCGTCGGCTGAACGAGCTGCGACCGCTGCCAGAAGGTCGCCGGAAGCGAGTCGAAGCCCATCGAAGTAAAGAAGCGCTCGCCGAAGCGCGTCATCTGCACGGCGTCCAGCTTCTTGGCCTCGATCAGCTCCGTGAGGTCGTACCCCGGCCCGGCGGCGTTCCGCGGCGCGACCAGCGGGTAGATGTTCCCCCACTCCTGCGCCCACACGTTGCCCAGCAGGTGCGCGGGAATCAGCCCGTTGGGCGGCACCACGTTGGGTCCATACTGCTCCGCCAGCCGCTGGCGCACGTAGGCGTGCAGCGACACGTACAGCGGGCGCACCTGCTGCCACAGCCGCTCCACCTCGGCCGAGAACTCGTCCGCGGGCATGTCGTAGCCGGCGCGCCACATGGCGCCCGCGTCGCTGTGGCCCAGTTCGCCCGCGCCCTTGTTGGCCAGTTGCACGAAACGGCTGTAGCGCTGGCGCATGGGCGCGCCCACGGCGTTCCATCCCCGCCACACGTCGCGCAGTTCGGCCTCGTTGCGGCTGGTGGCCATGATGCGCGTCACGTCGCCGATGTCCAGGCACTCGCCGCCCGCCTTGCAGTACTGGCCGCGGCCGTAGTCGGCCTCCATGCTGGCCGCCACCTGCGAAAGCTCGGTGGCCTCCTCCGGGTTGCCCGGCGGGGGGGCCACCAGCGCCAGCTTGAGCAGGTTCAGCTTGCGGCGCTGGTCGGCGGGAAGCTGCACGGCGTCGTAGCGGCGCGCCGCGAGGGCGCGGCGCTGCACGGCGACGGCCAGATTCTTCTGCGCCTCGGCGCTCATGGCCTCGGTGTCCACCGTAATGAAGGTGGCGGCGGTCCAGGAGGCCTGGTTGGCGCGTAGCGCCAGGTTGCGCAGTTCGGCCTCGGTCTGCGCGATGAACTCGGCGGCCTCGCCCGGCGTGGCGGGGCCGGCGGACTGCGCCGGGGCCGGCTGCGCCACGGGTGCGGGCGCGGGTGTGCGCGGCGCTCCGGCGCACGCGGCAGCCGCCGCGACCGCCAGCGCGCCAAGACCTGCGGACAGAATCCGTTGCATTCCGTTTGCGTCCTGAAAAACGTTCCGGTACAGGAGGGTTGAGCGAGCGCATACAGTGATGCGCAGGCCCGCTTTCCACAAGTACCGCAGGGACGACGCATGCAGCGGTCGCGTCACGGAGGATGATTGGCGGAGGTGAGGACGGGCCGTTGCTCGCGCGGTTCTGCGGGATGTGAGCGCGGCCGCGGCTGTGGCCCTCACCCCGCGCGCTGCGCGCGACGACCCTCTCCCACGGACAGATGTGGGAGAGGGAGCACACCCCGGTTCCGCGCCGATCTTCTGGCTCTTGAAGCAGTTGAAGCCCCGATCGCGGACGCGTCAGCGTCTGCGAGTCGGGGTTTACCGCTTTCAGAGCGGCGGATTCATCCGCTCAGGGAAACGCGGCGACGCAATCTCGTCGCTTCCGCGTGTGGGCCCCTCCCCCGCCCTCCCCCGCGCAAACAGCCGCGCGGAGAGGGGAGAACAGCAACCACGGTGCGCTTCGGAGGGTGCCGGTGCGGCGGAAGGAGGCCTGGACCTGCCCCGATTGCAAGGACACCGGGTTAGTGGGGATCAAGCGGCTTTTGGAAGCGACGCGCGCGTCGCTTCCAAAAGCCGCTTGTCGAACACCGCTGGCGTCAGGTACTCCAGGCTGGAATGCCTGCGCTGGCGGTTGTACCACACCTCTATGAAGTCGAAGATGGCCCGTCTCGCCTCGTTGCGCGTCTGCCAGTCCGCGCCCTCGATCAGCTCGATCTCGAGCGTCGCGAAGAAGCTCTCCGCTACCGCGTTGTCCCAGCAGTTCCCCTTACGGCTCATGCTGACC
>NZ_DASVTX010000587.1:0-2450 GCF_036387355.1 Longimicrobium sp. | reverse complement strand
CGCGAGGCGCTGGCGCTGTGGGAGGAGCACGGCGCCAGCGTGGACATGGTGCTCACCGACCTGGTGATGCCGCACATGGGCGGCGAGGAGCTGGCGCGGCACCTGAACACCGTCTGCCCCGCCCTCCCCATCCTCTTCATGACGGGCTACACGCGCGGCGCCGCCCTCAACCGCGAGGCCCTCGGCCCCGGCGCCGAAGTCGTCCACAAGCCCTTCGACGCGGACGAGCTCGCCGAGCGGATCGCGCGGATGCTGGAGCGGTGAGGGGGCGGGCCCCCTCCCCCCGGCCCCCTCCCCCGCCTGCGGGGGCGCAGGGCGGGTGAGGGGGAGAACACCGTGTGGGCTGCGCAGATCCGGTAGGGGCGCGATTCATCGCGCCCGTGTCCTCCGCCGCTCCGCCGCCCGCGATCGGCCCCGGATGCCCGCGCGTGACCGCGATCCGCACCGCATCCGTAGGGGCAGACCTGCGTGTCTGCCCGCCCTCGCCGCCGCACCGCCCCACGCCCGCGGCCCCGATCCCGTAGGGGCCGCCCCACGTGGCTGCCCGTGTCCGCCGCATCGCCGTAGCCCGCATCCGGAACCGTTGAGTCAGGTCCAAGAAGTCACACCGCCAGCTTCCGCGTCTCAGGCAAACACGCGACGTACCCGCCGCTGCGGGTGCTGGTTGTTCGGAAAATGCGCTTTACAGACGCCAGCGGGCGGTATGGCGCGGCTTCCCGACGGTCTCCGGCCGCCGGCGGAGGCGCGGAAGTGCCCGGGCTCAAGGAGACGCGCCGCAGATGACGGTATATCCGCCCGAAGTTGATGGCGATGGCACGCAGGAATGCGTACCGGCTCATTGC
The DNA here is from genome assembly GCF_036387355.1 of Longimicrobium sp. GTDB lineage: Bacteria > Gemmatimonadota > Gemmatimonadetes > Longimicrobiales > Longimicrobiaceae > Longimicrobium. The sequence goes on along the minus strand of NZ_DASVTX010000587.1, from coordinate 1,608 downwards.
ACCCAGCCCGCGCGTGCGCAGCTTGCCGTTGCGGCAGGGCGCCTTGAACTGCTTCATCGTGGCTTCCACGTTGGCGCGCAGTGTCCGGCGTTCTTCCGGCAGCGTCTCGAGCCGGCGGTGCCGCGCCTGCTTGAGCACGTCCGCTTCGGTGAAGTAGTGGGTGCGGCCCCCGTGGGCTCGATGCTGCGCCAGGCACACCGCCGCGAACGGGCACCCGCCACAGCTCGCGGCCGCAAACTCGGCCTTGTAGTGCATCGGCGTGGACTGGCCCGGCACCCGGTGTCCCGCTGCGCAGCGGATGTGGAGGAAGCCGGCCTCGTCCCGCTCGATCTCGATGGGCGCCTGCGCCGTACGTCCGCGGATCGCGGTCTGCACCGCCAGGATGCCGAGCTCCGCCTGCAGCCGGTCGTTGTCCTCGCTGGGGTATCCGGCGTCGGTATGGAGCTCCCGCAGGCCGGGCGTCTTCCGGTGCATCTCCGGCAGCCGCTCGCGGAGGATGCTGCTGTCGGCCTGGTTGTTGGGCGCCACGGCCACGTCCGTGATCAGCTGCAGGCCGTTCTCCGGATCCGCCGTCTCGGCCACGTGCAGCACGAAGCCGTGATACTCCGTCTCCTCCTTCTTGTGGAAGGTGGCATCGGGGTCGTCGGGCGACTGGAGCGAGTCGCTCCCGATCTCCTTGGCCGGGCGCACCGCGATCTTCTCGTCGGCGCGCGTGAACTGCTCCGCGAAGACGCGGCGTACGATGCGGTGGATCTCGGTCGAGCCATAGCCGCCTTCCAGCGCCTCGCACATCCAGGCGAAGAGCTCGCCCAGCTGCTCCAGCGCCTGGTCGATGCCGCTCTTGCGCAGCCGGTAGAGGAACTGCCCGGACGTCTTCGCCTCGACGTAGGCGCCGAAGCGCTCCGCATGCTCCTCCTGGTCGGCCTCGCCGAGGGCGCGCCACATCCGGAGCACCACCTCCACCAGCAGCTCGACGCGGGTGTAGTCGCGGATGTTGGAGCCCACCTGGGTCGAGTCGCACCGCTGCGTCGCGCTCCTGAGCCCGAAGCGCTTCAGCTGCTCCTCGCTGAGCCGGTCGAAGACGGCCTGGAACTTGTCCTGGCCGGTCGCCGCCATGTGGTCGCGCAGCCGCTTCTGGAAGTTGAACAGCGTCGCCCGGCAGAAGGCCGCGTCGTCCAGGCTCCACAGCCCCAGCGCGGCCCGCACCTTGAGGTCGAACGTCACGCGGTCCAGCAGCTCCTCGAACGTCCAGTCGTTCACGTGCTGCAGGATCATGGCGCCAACGAGCACGTTGACGGGTGCGTTGGGCCGGCTGGCGGGGGCATTCGCGTAGAGATCGGCGAAGAGCCCCTCGGGAATCCGGCAGAACACCTCTTTGTAGAACGCGTACTCCTTGGATTCGCGCAGCCGTTGCCCGGCCTCTGGACTGAGCTGGGCCTCGATGCCGAAGATGTCCCGCTGGCGGTGCGTCTCGCTGGGTCGAAACACGGTGAGTGCGGTTCCCGAGGAGAAGAGGTGCAGGGTGACGTAAACAGCAATCTAGCATCAGCTTACCTCATCTGCAACCGAACTCGACCGAGCTGCCGAGTGCTTTTTAGACCGGACTCA
>NZ_DASVTX010000586.1:0-6210 GCF_036387355.1 Longimicrobium sp. | reverse complement strand
ACCCTATGCAGGGCCCCGGGGCGCGCCCGGCGCTGCCGGAGGGCAAGGTAGACGAGGCGGCGGCCGTCGCCGCGGTCGCGGCCCACGTGGGCGCGGCGGCGCAGGCGGACCGGTTCAGCGGCGTGGTGCTGCTGGCGCGCGACGGGCGCATCGTCCATCACCAAGCGTACGGCATGGCGGACCGGGACGCGGGGCGGGCCAACACGCTGGACACGCGCATCGGCACGGGCTCGGTGCCCAAGATGATCACCGGCGTGGCCGTGGCCCAGCTGGTGGAGCAGGGCAAGCTGAAGTTCACCGACACGCTGGGCGCGGTGCTGCCGGACTATCCGAACGAGGACGCGCGGCGCCACGTGACCATCCACCACCTGCTGACGCACACGGCGGGCGTCCGCGACCCGTTCCAGGCGCCGGGGTACGTGCGCGGCGCGCGGTACGCCACGCCGCGGGAGTGGATGGCGCTCTTTGCGGACCAGCCGCTGGAGTTTCGCCCCGGCGAGCGGATGGAGTACAGCAACGGCGGATACGCGGTGCTGGCGGCCGTGGTGGAGCGGGTGAGCGGGCAGCCCTTCGGCGAGTACGTGCGGGACCACATCTTTCGCCCCGCGGGGATGGCGGCCGCGAACATGGACGCGTATCGCCGGCTGCCCTGGGCGCGCGGCTACTCGCGGCCCCCGGAGATGGACCCCATGGGGCTGGAGCCGCGGCGCAGCAACGAGTGGATGGTGGGCAGCCAGGGCCCGTCCACGGACCTGAGCGGCTTTGGCGGGATTGCGATGACGGCGGAGGACCTGTTCCGCTTCACCGGCGCGCTGCGCGGGCACCGGCTGCTGGGCGCGGCAATGACGGACACGGTGATGGCCGGAAAGGTGGCGATGGGGCCGGGAGCGCCGGTGCAGTACGGTTACGGCTTCTACGTGGCGCGCTTTCCGGAAGATGAGCACGCGACCATCGGCCACAGCGGCGGCGGCGGCGCGTCGGGGATCGGCGCGGACGTGGAGATGGTAGGGCCGTGGACGCTGGTGGTGCTGGGCAACTACGACCTGGAGCAGGACATCCGCCCCATGATGGGCCCGCTGCTGGGCTTCCTGTCGCGGCAGTAGACGCCAGCCACCAGCGGCGGTGAGGCGCCTCGTCAGGATGACAAGTTTTTGTGCGGCAATGACTTGGGTGCATAAACACCTGTCATCCTGAGCGGAGCGCTTCGCCGAACCATCCGCCGCTCCGAACTGTGGCGCGGAGTCGAAGGATCTACTTGCCGCCGAGCCAGGGTCGCGACACGCACGCCCGTTCTCACCGGCGCAGCAGATCCTTCGTCGGCGCCAGAATCGGTAATGCGGCAGGTGCCTCCGGCGCCTCCTCATCATGGCAGCTTGGCGGTCCGCAAGCGGTTGCAGCGCAGTACTTTGTCCGAGGCACTATCCAGACGCCGGGGCGGGCCGCCATTTTGCGGGTCCGCCCCGGCGCGCGGTTCATCTCCGGAGCGCAGTGTTTTTCCAGCAACCCCATGAGGCGTATGGCGGACCGACTGCTGTTGAGCGACGACGAGTGGAAGAAGCGGCTCTCGCCCGAGGAGTACCGCGTGCTGCGCCAGCACGGCACGGAATCCCCCGGCGTGGGCTGCTTTCTGGGCACCAAGGACCCCGGCACCTACGTGTGCGCGGCGTGCGGCAACCCGCTGTTCAAATCCGGCGAAAAGTTCGAGTCGGGCACCGGCTGGCCCTCGTTCACCAGCCCGCTGACCCCGGACGCCGTGAGCGAGCACCACGACCGATCGTACGGCATGGTGCGCACCGAGGTCCGCTGCGCGCGCTGCGACGGCCACCTGGGCCACGTCTTTCCCGACGGCCCGCCACCCACCGGGCTTCGCTACTGCATCAATTCCGTCAGCATGAAGCACGTGCCGGAGGGAGCCCCCATCTCCCTGGTCACCGCGTAAAGGCCGGGGATGGGCATGAGGCGCAAACGTTCGTGAAGAACCGCAGGCTGGTTTCCATCGATCTGGGCAGCGCGTACACCAAGGTCGCCATCCGCAGGGACTGGAACGGCGCGTCGGACCTGCTTCGCGACCTGCCGCTCGCCGGCGACGAGGTGGACTTCTGCGTCCCCTCCGTCGTGGCGCGCACGGACGGGCCGGGCGGCGCGCGGTGGACCATCGGGGCCGCGGCGGCCGCGCTGACGCCGGGGGATGGTGTCCACATTTTCCGCTACTGGAAGGCCCGGCTGTTCGCGACGGACTCGCCGGTGACGCGCGACCAGATGGGGCAGGGGACGGAGTCGGAGGACTGGGACCGCGTGGCCACGGAATTCTTTCGCGGACTGCGGGAGAGCCTGCAGGGTTCGCGGTACGGGGACGACATCGCCTCGAGCGCCGTCCGCGTCTGCGTTCCCAGGATGGAGATGGGCGACGCGGACGGGCGGATCGCGGGGATCCTGGACGCGGCCGGCTGGCGCCCGGCGCGCGGCCGCGTGACCGTCTACGAGCCGGAAAGCAACGCCTGCGGCATGTTCACGCGCGGGCGCAACGCGACCTGGTATCCGCCCGCCGCGAGCTTTGCGCCGCGCGAAGGCCGCTCGCTGCACCTGATGAAGATGCTGGAGCCGGAGGGGTTTCTGCAGGCGCTGCGGCGCATGGCCGGCAGCTTCGGCGTGCTGGTGATCGACATCGGCGGGTTCACCACGGACTTCGGCTACGTGCAGTTCGACACCAGCTTCAGCAGCAACGACTGGCACCGCCCCACCATCGTGCAGCAGTCGTACGAGCTGGGGATCCGCGAGCTGGACCAGGCGATCTATGACAGTGTGGATGAGGACGCGCAGCGCGCGATCCGCGCGCTTTCGCCCGGCGAGTGGGACGCACTGAAGGTGGACCTGTACCGCGGCGCGCCGGTGACGCTGCAGGGAGCGGACGGGAGGCTGCTGCGGATCGGGGCGGGGGAGGACGCGGGGCGCACCACGGCGGCGCTGCGCAAATTCGCGGAGCGGGTGATCGCCGTGCGCGACACCTTTCTGCGCGACCACGTCCGCGGCCCCATCAACGCGCAGACGCTCACCGGCGGCGGGTCCATGATCGCGCCGCTGCACCGGGCCGTGGTGCAGGCGCTGGCCACGGACGAGGAGGCCCGCGTGTACGATCTGCTGGACGAGAACGAGCCCCGGCAGACGCTCGCGGCGCGCGGCGGACGCGTGCGCGAGGAGGAGGTGGAGGCGCGGGCGCGGCGCAACCAGGAGCTGGTGCGCGGAGGGAGCGCCATCGGCGGGAGCAGCGTCTTCTTCGAATGACGCGGGCGGGCGGGGCTGTTCCACCGCGGGACGGGCGGAACCCTCCCGCCGCGGCGCGCGGGGTGCTAGAATCGCCGGATGAGGAGACCCGTGCTTCCCGTCCGGCGCTTTCTTTCCGCGCGCCGCTCCGGCATCCATGGCCGCGGCGTGTACGCCCGCGCGCCCATTCCCGCCGACACGCGCATCGTGGAGTACCGCGGCGAGCGCATCACGAACGCCGAGGCCGAGCGCCGCTATCCGGACGACCCGGACACCATCCACCACACCTTTCTGTTTGCGGTGGATGACGACACCATGATCGACGCGGCGTACGGGGGAAACCTGGCGCGGTGGATCAACCACTCCTGCGATCCCAATTGCGAGGTGGTGGAGGAGGACGGGCGGCTGTTCATCGAAAGCATCCGCGACATCGAGGCGGGCGAGGAACTGGCGTACGACTACAACTACATTCTCCCCGAGCGCCACACGGCGAAGATGAAGCGCCGCTTTCCCTGCCACTGCGGCGCCCCCTCCTGCCGCGGCACCATCCTGGGCAATAAGCGCTGACGGCCGTCGCCGCCGAGAGCGTCGGCAGCCGCCAGGAGTCTGGCCAGATACGCACGCACCGGTGGCCGCGCCCGCAATCCCCGTCCTCGCCACGCCCGCCCATGATCTTTCCTCCGGGCCCGCTGTTCAGCCAGACGCAGAAGCACATGCAGAAACGCGCGGCCTTTGCACTGATCGTGATCTCCCTTCTGGCGGGTTCGGCAAGGGTTGATGCACAGCACGGCGCCCTGCCGCAGGCGGCGGTCCCACCGTCGCCGCGGGAGCGGATGGAGGCATTCCACGCGGTGCTCAGGAGCGAGGGCGGCCCGCTCCCCGAGTCGTTCTTTCCATCCCGGGGCGATTGGACCTGGGTGGAGACGGTGCACGACGCGTCCGGAACGCGGGTGAGCGTGTGGCGCTTTCCGGCATTGGAAACGGAAGCGGCCATGCTGGGGTGCGGACCGGTGCGCAGGTCCTTTCTGTACAATCCCCAGAGGCAGCCCCTGGGATCGCTGACCACGTGGGCGCTCCGCCATCCGCGGCCCTGGCTGCTGGCGGGGCCCAACCGGTTTGCGCCCGGCGGGCTGTGGCCGGACGGACCCAACGGCGAACCCGTCGCGCCCGCGGCGTTCGTGGAGTGGCGGCTGGAGGACGGCCAGTGGGTGATCTCGTCCTTTGGCGACGAGCGGTTTCCCGCGCCGCAGCCGCCTGATTCCGTGTACGCGCAGGTTCTCCGTGCGCCCGCGGGGCCCGCGCCCGCGGAACCGGCCTACGCGGAACCGGAGCCGTGGTACGTGGGCGGCAGGCACCTCACCTACCGTCGCATCCTTTACGAGCCGCAGGGCCTGCCGGCCGCCGCGGCGGATCCGCTGGAGGCCATCGGCTGGGTGGGCCAGGTGAGGGTGTACTCGACGGCGGACGTGCCCACACCGAACTGGCTGTACGTCGGGGTCAGCTCAGGACTGTACCAGGCATACCAACGCTACACGGACGGATGCCTGTGAAGACGGTGGTTCTGCTCGCGTTCGTGGCGGTCGCGGCCGCCATTGCGCCCCGTGCGTGCGGCGCGCAGGGGCATGCGGAGAGCACACGTTCCGCGGCGCGGCAGATGCGCATTTTTCTGGAAAGTTTGCAGGGCGACGGCGACGAGCATCCCACCGCCTACTTGCCCGCCGAGGGCGACTGGACGTGGGTGCACACGGTTCACCATCCGTAGGGCGACGAGGTGCGCGTGTGGCGCTTCCGCGGGCCGGAGACGGCGGCGGCCCTCGCGGGGTGCGGCCCGCTGCGGCGGTCGTTCCTGTTCAATCCCGAAGGGATGCCCCTCGGATCGCTGACCAGCTCCGCGTTCGAGTACCGGGAACCGTGGCGGGCCGTGGGCGCCAACCGCTTCGTGCCGCGGCGGTCCGCGCGCTCCGCCGCGTTCGTGGAGTGGCGCCGCGAGCGGGGCCGCTGGGTGGTGGCCGCGTTCGGCGACGAATCGTACGCCGTGCCGCGGCTGGTGGGGGCCGAATTGTCGGACGTCATGCGCCAGCCGCCCCCGGCCGAGCCTCCGGAGCCCGTCTACGCCACGGGCCAGACGTGGTTCGAGCACAACGAGCCATTCAGGTTCAACGGACACCTGTACGTGAAGTTCGGCATGCCCCGTCCGCGCGAATCCGGCCTTCTGGAACCGGTGGGCTGGCGCGGGCGGATGCGGGTGTGCAAGGAGGCAGGCGCGGCGGTGCCCGTGGTCCTCTACGTCCCGGTCGGCCCGGGGATCTATCAGAGCTTCCAGGGCAACACCGTGGACCAGTGCGATTCTCCCGTCTGACGCGCGCGCGGTGAACCGTCTTGAACAGGAGGCACGGAGGACATCATCTCCTCCGTGCCTCTGTCCGTTTTTGCCTGGATGAAGGACGGGGGTGTGGACGCCCGTACTCCGGATACGATTACAGCTCCAGCCGCACACCGGCGTTGATGACGCGGCCCTCCAGCGGCGCCCAGACGTCCGTCGTCCAGCGGCCCTCGGGGGAGCGGGCGGGGAGCACCAGCGGGTCCCAGCGCGTCTGCCGCACGTCCAGCAGGTTCTCCAGGTTGATGAACGCCCGCGCCGGCCCGAACCGCCGCTCGCCCAGCAGCCCCACGACCAGGTACGGCCGGCTGGTGTCGCGATACGGGTTCCTTTCCAGTGCCTGGCGGCCGGTGTAGTAGAACTCCACCCCCAGCCGCCCCTCGCCCTCCGCCTCCCACATCCCCACGAGCCCCAACGCGTGCCGCGGCGTGAGCGGCACCTCGCGGCGGGCGGCGGTCTCCACGTCTTCTTCGCGCGAGCGCAGCCACGTGTGCGTGGCCGTGACGTGAAACGGTTCGCGGTGCCACCGCGCCAGCAGTTCCGTCCCCCAGGTGCGAGTGGGACCGTCC
>NZ_DASVTX010000585.1:0-7116 GCF_036387355.1 Longimicrobium sp. | reverse complement strand
CGCCTGCGCGCCGCCGGCGCCCACGTCACCGTCTTCGACTCCGCGCCCGGCCCCGGCGGGCGCGCCTGCACCCACGGTGTGGACGGGTTCCGCGTGGATCCCGCCGTGCAGCTGGTGAGCGCCTCGTACGCCAACTTCGCGCGGGTCCTGCGCGCCTGCGGGGCGGACGGCCTGCTGCAGCGCTCGCCGGGGCGCGACGCGCTCTGGCGAAAGGGGCGTGCACACGAGGTCGTGTACGGCTCGCCGGCAAGCATGCTGGCCAGCGGCGCCCTTCCGCTCGCGCTCAAGCTGCGGATGGGGGCGCAGTACCTTCCCTACCTGCAGCGCTACGCCGGCTCGCTGGACCTGAGCGCCCTGGAGCGCGCCGCGGCCGCCGGGCTGGACGGCGAGTCCATCGCGGACTGGGGCGGGCGCGAGCTGGGCCGCGACTTCGTGGACCTGCTCGCCGCGCCGCTGCTGGCCACGCTGTACGGCTGCGCGCCTGCCGAGGCAAGCGCCGGCTTCTACCACGCCCTGGCGCGCGAAGGGATGAGCCTGGAGGTGCAGGCGCTGCACGGGGGCATGGGCGGGCTGGGCCGCGCCGCGGCGGACCGGCTGGCCTCGCGCGGCGCCGTGCTCCGCTTCGGCACCCCCGTTCTGGGCGTGGACGCGGGCGAGTCCGGCGCCGTCGTGCGGACCGCGGCCGGAGACGAGGCGTTTGGCGCCGTGGTGGTGGCGGTGCCCGCGCCCGCCGCCCTGGAGATTGCTAAATTTTTGACACCCCCGGCCGCGAAAGCGTTGGCCGCGGTGCGGGTGCGGCCCGCCGCCACGCTGGCGCTGCTGCTGGACCGGCCTGTGGGGGTGCGGTGGTTCGGGCTGTCGTACGCGGGCGGGGAGTCGCGCGGGGCGGCCGCGGCCTGCGTGCAGGAAAACAAGGTGGGCGGATTGGTTCCGCCCGGCAAGGGCCTGGTGACGGTGTTCGCGCTCCCCGCCGCGGCGGAGCGTCTGCTGGGCGCGGACGTGGATGCGGCGGTGCGGATGCTGGTGCCGGACGTGGCTCGCGCGCTGCCCGGCATCGAGCGGCACGTGGAGCGGGCGGAACTGTACACGTGGCGGGATGGATGGACGCTGTTCGGCCCGGGCGCGCTGGGCCGGCTTCCCGCGCTGCGCGCCGCGGCGTGGGAATCGTCGCCGCGGGCGGTGCTGGCGGGCGACTATCTGTACGCGCCCACGGTGGAGGGCGCCGTCACCGCCGGCCTGGACGCCGCGGACCTCCTCGTGGAGCGCTTTCCGGAGATGGGCGGCGCCTGACGCTTCTCCTGATCGCGATCAGGTCCCCGCATCTACCCCAGGCTCAGGCCGAGCATGTGGCTGTACGAAGCCGCGGGATCGTACTGCCCCGCCGAGCCGCTGACCCGCGAGAAAGCCAGGGCGCGGAGTTCCATCGACCGACGCCTGTCCTTCCCGTTTAACCCCGCGGCGCGGCGGATATCCAGCGGGCCGGCGTAGGAGCCCACTTGAGCGGCGCCTTCCGATAAGGACGCTCGTTGTAACGCTCAGGCCGATGGGTGTCATCTGAGGGGGGGTACGGGGATCTTCAGCACTGCTGAGACTCTGGCGCCGACTGAACAATCCCGCCCCACAGAATCCGGCACACGACAGGTTGCGTGGCGCGCGCCGGACCCTCGGTCGCCCGGAGAGTGCCGGGCACGCCGCGCCGGCCAGCGTCGCGGCCGAGGGTGCGGTCCGGGATCCTTCCGTCGCACAGGGTTCGGCGCGAGGACGTCCGGCGCGCTGCTCCTTCGCGATGACTCTCGAACGCTGGCTTGGAGGGCCAACCGGATTTCTCACCTTCCGCTTCAGCCGCCGTCAATCCCCGCATCGCTGGCTCGCGTACCTGCGGAACAGCCGTGCGGTTTCGGGCATCCGCCCGGCGGGCTACCTTGTGGGCCGATTTCGACCCGACCTCCAGGTGTGCTGATCCGATGGACGTTCCTGAACTGCTCGACCCGGACCTCTGGTGCCCGCTGACGGATCGCGCCCGGCGGGATGCGCTGGCCGCGGCGCTGCTGGCGGCGCTGCGCGATGCGCCCGGCGTGCGTGACACGCGCATCGAGGTGGGCCCCGTGGACCGGCCGTACGACTACACGGCCGTGGTGGAGACCGATGTGGGCGACATGAAGACGCCGCTGTGGTCGCACGCGCGCGCGCAGATTTTCTGCGATCCGTCCATCCACGCCGCCAACCGCCGGCAGATTGCGCCGGGGCTGGACCTGGCGCGCGCGGCGGAACGGCTGCGGTCGCGCCTGAACGTGCGGTACGCCCTGGAGACGCGCGGGCTTACGCTCACGCTCACCCCCGAGTCGGGCGTGGAGCGCACGTGGACGGCGGAGCGCGCGCGCTTTCGTGACCGCACGGCCGTTACGCGCGAGGACGTGATCCCCAAGGCCGGCGACGTGGACCTGCGCGACCTGCTGGCGCACTTCTACACCGGCCCGTCGCTGCGCGTGGTGGGGGAGGACGGTGAGGCGTTTCTGCTCCCCGCGGGTTCAGAGGAAGAAGGGCGGCTGGTGAGCCTGTGCCAGGCGTGCCATCGCTGGGAGGATGGGTCTGTGGCCGTGTGCACCGCGTGCGGCGGCCCGGTGGAAACGGTGATCGCGGCCCGGCCCGCGCGGCGGTAGAGGGCGCAGACGGGCGACTGAAGTCGCGGCAACAACGGCGCGAAGTCCGCCTTCGCGGACTGCAATGCCGGCCTGGGCGCGGGGCCCGGGATGCCGCTTCCACCTCAACCCCGGTTGGGACGATGCGGACTCCTTGGACACAGCTGTTTCTGCATCTTGTGTGGGCCACGTGGGACCGGCATCCATTCCTCACAGCCGACATCCGGCAACGGGTCTACGGCGCAATCCAGGCGGAATGCTCGGCATTGCGGTGTGACGTGATTGCGGTCGGCGGCGTGGACGATCACGTCCACCTGCTCGTAAGAGTGCCGACCACGATCGCGCCGGCCGAGTTGGCGAAACGCGTGAAAGGCGCCTCGTCGCATCTCGTCAACCACGAGATCCGGCCGGGCGAGACGTTCAAGTGGCAGGGCGGATACGGCGCGTTCTCCGTGTCAAAGCGGAATGTGCCGCTCGTCCGGGACTACATTCTGAACCAGGAACAACACCATCGCGACGGTACGGTCCACCGCGCCGCCGAGGTTTGAGATGCGGGCGCGCCGTCGCGCGCCCCGCGCACCCGAACTGCCGCCACAGTCCGCGAAGGCGGACTTCGCGCCGTTGTTGCCGCGACTTCAGTCGCCCGTTCTCTTCGAGCTGATGCCTGACTCCATCACCACCACCCCCACCTCCCCCCTCCCCGCCGGCGGCGCCACGCACCTGGAGTGCACGCGCTGCGGCCAGCGCTACGAGAGCGAGACGCTGCAGCGGCTTTCGCCCTGCTGCGAAAAGCCGCTCTACCCGCGCTACGACCTGGCCTCCATCGGCGCGCGGCTGCGGCGCGAGGACCTGGCGGGGCGCTCGGCGGATCTCTGGCGCTACGCCGAACTCCTCCCCGTGCGCGACCCCGCGCACGCCGTGCGACTGGGCGAGGGCTGGACGCCCATGATCGAGACGCCGCGCCTTGCCGCGCGCCTCGGGGTCGGACGCTGCTGGGTCAAGGACGAGGGGCAGAACCCCACCGCCTCGTTCAAGGCCCGCGGGCTGTGCATGGCCATCAGCCGCGCGCTGGAACTGGGGATCCGCGAAGTCGCCATCCCCTCCGCCGGCAACGCGGGGAGCGCCACCGCCGCCTATGCCGCCGCCGCGGGGATGGCCGCGCACGTCGTCGTCCCCCGCGACACGCCGCACCCCATCGTCGAGGAGATGCGGGCGCTGGGCGCGGACGTGGAACTGTTCGACGGCCTCATCACCGACTGCGCCGCGCGTGTCGGGAAAGGAGTGCGCGAACACGGCTGGTTCGACCTGTCCACGCTCAAGGAGCCGTATCGCGTGGAAGGGAAGAAGACGATGGGGTACGAAGTCGCCGAACAGCTCGGGTGGACGCTGCCGGACGTCATCATCTATCCCACCGGTGGCGGGACGGGGCTGGTGGGGATGTGGAAGGCGTTCGACGAGATGGAGGCCATGGGGTGGATCGGGTCCGCGCGGCCGCGGATGATCTCGGTGCAGGCATCCGGGTGCGCGCCCATTGTCCGCGCATGGGACGAGGGGACGGAGTACGCCGAACCGTGGCGCGACGCGCATACGTACGCGTCCGGCCTGCGGGTGCCCCGCGCCGTGGGCGACTTTCTGATCCTGGACGCCGTCCGCACCTCCGGCGGCGCCGCGCTGGCGGTGTCGGACGAGGAGATGCGCGAGTGGACGCCCATCGTGGGGCGCGACACGGGGATTTTCTGCGCGCCGGAGGGAGCCGCCACCGCCGTGGCCGCCGCCCGCCTGCGCGAGTCCGGCGCAATCGGCCCGGACGACAGCGTGGTGCTCTTCAACACCGGCAGCGGCCTCAAGTACGTCACCTGAGGCGCCGACGGTGCCGGTGCCCTCGGTACCGGCACCCTGAGTCGGTGTCGCGCATGGTAAGTCATCGCTGCGCAATGGCTTGTCATCCTGAGCGAGCGGCCCCGCCGGCCCGTCCGGTCCACCGGAGCCGGGCAGCGAGTCAAAGGATCTGCTGCTCGCCCGGACCAACGTCGCGACACGCACGCCCGTTCTCGTGGGAAAGTAGATCCTTCGTCGGCGCCAAGCCGTTGCGCCGCTGACACTTTGAGCGGCGCCTCCTCAGAGCGTGTTGAGAAACAGGCTTGTCGTAACGCCTCGGCCCGAGAGTGTCATTCTGAGGGAGGCGCCGGGCGGGGCCGATCCTGTGCTCCCACTCTGGCGCCGACCGAAGAATCCCGCCACACGGCTCCCGACGCACGACAGGCTGCGTGGCGCGCTCCCGACCCGCGTACGCCGCGAGGAGGCCGGGGCACGCCGCGCCGGGCAGCGGCCACACGGATGCTTCGGTCCGGGATCCTTCCGTCGCACAGGGTCTGGCTTGAGTGGACGGTTCAGTGCGCTGCTCCTTCAGGATGACGCTCACGCGCCGAGGTGGCAGGAAAATGGGTTTCTCAACCCCCTCTCAGCACCACAACGGGGTTGGCGGGGGCGGCCCACTGAGCCGCGCCCGCCCGCAAGCCAGCGCGTCGGCACCGCGCTCTCCGCCGCGCACTGCGCTCTGGGCTGGGCACTGCACTGGGCACTGGGCACTCGCACCTGAGCACTGCCGTCTCCGCACTCCGCACTCCGCACCCAGCACTCACGCACCCAGCACTCACTCACCCAGCACTCACGCACCCGACGCACTTTCGTACTTTCGTAGTCCCGCACTTCCGCCCTTCCCCTCCTCCGGTCCCGGATTTGCGCCGGGGTGCCCGCTCGCTCCCTGAATGGAACGGATCGGACAACGGAGGAACCCGGACCGTGACCGGCCCCGCCCAGAAATCCGCGCGCTCGCAGTACGGCCTGGCCGGCATCCCACGCTGGGTGCTGCTGGCCCTGCCGCTCATTCTGCTGGGCGGCGTGGCGCTGGGGCTCACGTCCACCAGCGTTCCGGAGCGCTTTGCACCGCGCCGCGGCGTGCCGGACACGTTGCGCGAATTGCGCGTGGCCCTGCCGCGCACCCCGGCGCTGGTCACCACGCCCAACCTGGAGCGGCTGGTGGAAAAGCCGCGCTCCCACCGCGACCGCACCGTGGACGCCATGATGGAGCGCTACCACCTTACGCATACCATGGCGCGCATGGTGTACGACGCGGCCGCCGAAGCGGGGCTGGACCCGGAACTGGGATTCCGGCTGATTCGCGTGGAAAGCGTGTTCGACCCCAAGGCCGTGGGGCAGGGCGGCGCCGCCGGGCTGGTGCAGATGATGCCCGGCACCGCCCGCGACCTGGACCCCGAAATCGACACCACCCGCGAGCTGATGGACCCGCACACCAACCTGCGCCTGGGCTTCCGGCTGCTGCACGACAACATCATGCGCTACCAGAAGCAGGGCGGCGACGCGGTTCGGCTGGGCGTCATCGCGTACAACCGCGGCGAGATCAGCGTGGACCGGGCCATCCGCCGCGGCCGGGACCCGGAGAACGGCTACGGCAAGCGCGTGCTGGGCCCGCTGCACCACGGCGGCAAGCCGTACAGTGGAACCGGGCTGCTTCCCAGAGAGTAAACATCTGGTGGAAAGGCGCGCCGCCCCCTGCGTGGTTCCGCGGGGGAGGGGAACGGAACAGAGGGCGCCTGGTACAGGTTCGTGATTTGGAACCGTTTCTTCCAAATCCTTCTCCTGTTCCGCACACCGGCCCCACGACACCACGCCCGCGCCGCGCCGGAGCCCCCGCGCGCACAAGCCGCCGGGCCGTGCCACAACTTGATCAACGATCGGCCGCACCTGACATGCAGACTCTGGAAAGCGGGCGCCGCAGCACGCGCATTGAGGCGCTCAAGCGCGACATTGAATCGCACGTGCGCTACACTCTGGCCCGCGACAACGCCTCGGCCACCGAGCGCGACGTGTACATGGCCACCGCGTGGACGCTGCGCGACCGCCTGGCGGAGCGCTGGGCGGCCACCAACGCGCGCTACGAGCACCGTGACGTCAAGCGCGTCTACTACCTGTCGCTGGAGTTCCTGATCGGGCGGGCGCTGGGCAACGCGCTCATCAACCTGGGGCTGGACGGGGCCACGGTAGAAGCGCTGGACGAGCTGGGCTACCGGCTGGAGGACCTCAAGGAGCGCGAGCCGGATGCCGGGCTGGGCAACGGCGGCCTGGGTCGGCTGGCTGCCTGCTACCTGGACAGCATGGCCACCCTGGAACTTCCGGGGATGGGCTACGGCATCCGCTACGAGCACGGCATCTTTCGCCAGGCCCTCGACGAGCACGGGCGCCAGGTGGAAAAGCCGGACAACTGGCTGATGGACGGCAATCCGTGGGAGATCGTGCGGCCGGACCGGACGTACAAGGTCAAGTTCTACGGCCGCGTGGAGCCCCGCTTCGATGCCGAGGGGCGCGTGCACTTCGCCTGGGTGGACACCAGCGACGTGCTGGCCATGGCGTACGACACCCCCGTGCCCGGCTACTGCAACAACACCGTCAACACGCT
>NZ_DASVTX010000584.1:0-3889 GCF_036387355.1 Longimicrobium sp. | reverse complement strand
TGGTCCACGCCGTGGGAGCGGGTGCTGGAGTGGAACCCGCCGCAGGCGAAGTGGTTCGTAGGGGGCAGGCTGAACGCGGCGTACAACTGCCTGGACCGCCACCTGGACGGCCCGCGGCGCACCAAGACGGCGCTGCTGTGGGAGGGTGAGCCCGGCGACACGCGCTCGTTTACCTACGAAGAACTGCACCGCGAGGTCTCGCGCGCGGCCAGCGCGCTGCGGGCGCTGGGGATCGGCAAGGGCGACCGCGTGGCCATCTACCTGCCCATGATCCCCGAAGCCGCCATCGCCATGCTGGCCTGCGCGCGCATCGGCGCGGCGCACTCAGTGGTGTTCGGCGGCTTCAGCGCGGAATCTCTGCGCGACCGCATCCGCGACGCCCAGGCCCGGCTCCTGATCACCGCGGACGGCGGGTATCGCCGGGGCGGCATCGTTCCCCTGAAGCGCGCGGCCGACGAAGCGCTCACTGAGGAGGGCGGGTGCCCCAGCATCGAAAAGGTGCTGGTCATCCGGCGCCACGCGGACGGAGACGCGGTGGGCGGCGCGGCCATGGCGGAGGGGCGCGACCTGTGGTGGCACGAGGTGGTGGGGGCGGCATCCCCCGACTGCCCGGCGGAAGAGATGGACAGCGAGGACCTGCTGTACATCCTCTACACGTCCGGCACCACGGGCAAGCCCAAGGGGATCATGCACACCACGGGCGGATACCTGACGCAGGCGTACGCCACCACGCAGCTGGTGTTCGACCTGCGCGAGGACGACGTGTACTGGTGCACGGCCGACGTGGGATGGGTGACGGGGCACTCGTACCTGGTGTACGGCCCGCTGGCCAACGGCGCCACGGTGCTCATGTACGAGGGCGCGCCCGACACGCCCGACCGTGGCCGCTTCTGGAAGCTGGTGCAGGACTACGGGGTCACCATTCTGTACACCGCGCCGACGGCCATCCGCGCGTTCATGAAGTGGGGGACGGAGTGGGTGCGCAAGTACGACCTGTCGTCGCTGCGGCTGCTGGGGAGCGTGGGCGAGCCCATCAACCCCGAGGCATGGATGTGGTACCATGAGAACGTGGGCGGCGGGCGCTGCCCCATCGTGGACACGTGGTGGCAGACGGAAACGGGCGCCATCATGATCACGCCCCTGCCCGGAGTGACGGAAACGGTGCCGGGCTCGGCCACCACGCCGTTCCCCGGCATTCGCGCGGACATCGTATCGCTGAGCGGGGAAACGATCCCCACGGGCGGCGGCTTTCTGGCCATCCGCCGGCCCTGGCCCAGCATGCTGCGGGGCATCTGGGGCGATCCGGAGCGCTTTCTGGACACCTACTGGAGCAAGTGGCGCGGCGAGACGGTCGGTTCGGGCGATGACACGCAGCCGGGCGAGGGCGTCTACTTTCCGGGCGATGGCGCCAAGCGGGACGAGCGCGGCTACTTCTGGGTGATCGGGCGCATCGACGACGTGCTGAACGTGGCCGGGCACCGCATCGGGACCATGGAGGTGGAAAGCGCGCTGGTGGATCACCCCGCGGTGGCGGAAGCGGCGGTGGTGGGCAAGGCGCACGAGCTCAAGGGGCAGGCGGTGGCGGCGTTCGTGACGCTCAAGGAGGGGATGGAGCCCACGGACGAACTGAAGCGCGAGATCAGCGACCACGTGGTGCGCAAGATCGGCGCGATCGCGCGGCCCGATACCATCCTGTACACGGCGGACCTGCCCAAGACGCGCAGCGGCAAGATCATGCGGCGGCTGCTCAAGGACATCGCCGAGGGCCGCACGCTCGGCGACACGACGACGCTCGCGGACCCGTCCGTGGTCGCGCAGCTCAAGAACGACTACGAGAGCAAGGAAGGCTGACGACGGCCGCCACTTTCGGAACTGACGAACAGAAGCGCCCCGGCCAGTGCTGGCCGGGGCGCTTCGTTTTGATGATCAACCCGCTTACTGTGCGCGGAAGGTGAAGTCGCGGACGGTGCCGGTGCCACCAAGGGCCTGGCGGACGATCACCGTGCCCGCGCCGCCGGAACGCGCGGTGAAGGTATGTCCGGCGTGCATCGTCGACCGGAGGATGATCCCGTCCGCGCTGCGCTCGGCCGTGCCCTCGTCAAAGTACGCCTCACTGTCGCGCAGGGAGCCGTCGGGCATGAACGTGGCGCTGTAGAGCGCGATCTCGTAGTGCGCCGTCCCCGTCGCCGGGATGGCATCCGCCTGCAGGTAGCCGCCCTGCATGCGCACCGTCCCCGTCTGCCCGCCGGGCATGTCCCGCGTGTAGAGCGCGGCGGGGAGCGCCTGCCCATCCACCAGCGCCAGGTCATACACCACCGGGTCCGGCGGCGGGGGCGGATCGGCGGCCACCGACACCACGCCCTCGCCCGTCACGCCGGCGATGGTGGCGCGGATGGTGGCCGCGCCGAGCGCCACGGCGCGCACGCGCCCGTCCGCACCCACCGTCGCGACGGACGGATTGCTGCTCGTCCACACCGGCGCGGGCGCGTCCACCGGCTGGCCCGCGGCGGAGTACGGCTGCGCGGTGAAGCTCCATGCCTCGCCCACCTTGAGCTGCAGCTGCGCCGGCGTGACGAGCACCCGCGCCACCACGGGCGGCGCAGCGCTCACCTGCACCGGCACCTCGGCGATGCGCCCCAGCACCGTGGCGCGGATCGCCGCCTGTCCCACGCTCACCGCCGACACCCGCCCGTCCGCCGCCACCGTAGCGACCGCCGGGTTGGTGCTGGACCACTGCACCGGCAGCCCCGTCACCGGCGCACCGCCCGGCCCGTAGGCGTACGCGGCCAGCACGCCGTTCTCCCCCACCCGCAGCGCCAGCGTGCCCGGCGCGATCTCCACCCGCGCGACCCGTTCGGGGACTTCCACGCGCGTTTCGGCATAGCGGCCCTCGGCGGTGGCGCGGATCATTGCGACGCCGGCGGCGCGCGCCGTCACCTGCCCCGCCGCGCTCACCTCGGCCACGGCCGGGTCGCTGCTGCTCCACGACACCGCGCGGCCGGCGAGCTCGGTGCCGTCGGCGGCCAGCGTGCGCGCCCCGATCGCCCGCAGGTTGCCGATCTCCAGCGTCATGCCCTCGGGGTCCAGGGCCACGGAGGCGACCGGGGTGGGCACGGGCGGCTTCTGGCCCTCGCCGCCGCCGGCCGGGTTGTCGCCGCACGCCGCGGCGGCAAGAAGAAGCAGAACGGCGCCGCGGCGCCGGAAAGATGAAAGTCGGGTGTTCAGCTGAATGGTCATCGGTCGTGCCGTCGAACGTGATGGAACAGGAGCCTACGCCGTGCCCCTCCGGCGCTCGCTGCCGCCTCGGTGGGACGGCTCCCGGCAAGGCAACGCCCGGTCCGCACACGGCCGATCCATCCAAGCCGCTGCGACAGAATGAGATCGGCGCACCGCCGCGATTCCGTGGTCGTGCGCCTATGTCATCCACCGTGGACGGTCCTCAAACCCGCGCGAGACGGGCAGGTCGACAGGTCGCATGCTCGAGCGATGTGCATCGGTCAGGTGACCGAGGCCCGGGCGCCCTCCCTGAGCACGCCGGGGCGTGTAGCCGGTCGTAGACCATCAGAAAGATCTTGACTCTTACTGGTCGGCCTTACATCACTACTTCCGAGGCTGTGCCCCACGTACGGGCGAAGCGGAGCCTCATTCTCCATCGAAATCGACGGCGTTCATCTCTGCCACACTGAGTGAGTCAGATCCGAAACCTCTCATCTGCGACGGAGCATGACAAAATCCCGCTTGAGGTTCGCGTCCCTTCTGCTTCTTGTGATCGCCGCTCCGGCGCAACTCGCCGCACAGATGGATTTGATCGGGAACATCTTCAAGGATGCACATACGCTTACCCTGTACGGCCAGGGAGCCTACCTGCAGCACGGAGATGTACGGGGCG
>NZ_DASVTX010000583.1:0-2326 GCF_036387355.1 Longimicrobium sp. | reverse complement strand
GCCGGTGAAGCCGTACTCAATGGCCACGTTGCACGACGCGGCGCCGTTGAACACCGCCAGCGCCAGCATGGGATCCACCCCGCGCACGCCCTTGTGCACGTAGCGGGTGAACTGGTTTTCGCCGTACGCCACCCCGCCCAGCGCGCTCCCCATCAGCACGCCGGCGCGGTCCGGGTCCTGGGCCGCGGGGTCGATCCCCGCGTCCTCGATGGCGAGCTTGCTCGTCGCCAAGGCGAACTGCGCATACCGCTCCGTGCGCCGGGCGCGGCCGCGGTCCATGTAGTCCGTGGGCTCGAAGTCGTCCACCTGCGCCGCAATGTGCGAGCGAAAGGGCGACGGATCAAACCGGCTGATGGTGCGCACGGCGGATTCGCGGCGCTTCAGCCCGGTCCACAGCCCCTCCACCCCGGTGCCGATGGGGGTGAGGGCGCCGATCCCCGTTATGACGACGCGGCGGCCCGCGGGGGCGCCGTTCTGGCTGCTCTGGGTCATGAAGCCCGGAAATGCGTTCGGGAAAAGCAAGGGCGCGGGCGGCATGGTGCCTTCCCGCGCCGGGCCACGCAGGTACGTCGCGCCCCTGTACACCTCAGGGCGCCGGAGGTGCGCGTCAGCCGCGCTCCACGTGGCGCTTGATCCCCGCCAGCGTGCGCGAGGCGACCGCGTGAATGAAGACGGGGCCGATCACCGCGTCGCCGATCCCGCGCCGCAGCACGCCGGGAAGGGGCCAGCGCGGCCCCTCCTTCCACGCGTGCACGATGCGCACGAGCGTGGTTCCGTCCCCCTGGTCGTGAAAGGTCCACTCCACGTCCATCCCCGTGGTGATGCCGTCCACGTGGCGGTAGATCACGGCCGGGCGCGCCGCGTCCACGTGCATCTCCGAGACCCACCACACCGGCCAGGGGAGCGGCCCGAAGTCGCGCCGCGCCGCCATCTCTACCCGCCCGGTGCCGAAGCCGTCCTTGCGCGGAAACCGCACCCAGCGGTAGTGCGGCAGCCGTTCCGGCCAGCGCTCCACGTCCGCGCCGGCCTGGTAG
Source organism: Longimicrobium sp. (assembly GCF_036387355.1). GTDB lineage: Bacteria > Gemmatimonadota > Gemmatimonadetes > Longimicrobiales > Longimicrobiaceae > Longimicrobium. The sequence goes on along the minus strand of NZ_DASVTX010000583.1, from coordinate 1,292 downwards.
CACGCCTGCACCGGCGCGCGCATGACGATTTCGTCGATGGTGAGCATCCGCGTCGGGGCTGGGGGAAAGGGAGTGGTGGCGCGGATTGTACAAACTCTGCGCGCCCGGGGAAAGAGCCCAGCGCGCTCACCGGCTCCGCGAAGCGCGTGAGGCCCTTCTGGTTTCAGAATGCACAAAGCCCCGAACGCCGCGATGGGCATCCGGGGCTCCCGAGAGCGGGGTGCACTCACGCACCCCGCAGTCACGCACTCTCTCGGTTCATCAGCGCGGAACGAAGTCGTCCTCCGCCGTCACGCCGCGGCAGAACGCGGCGATCAGCTTCACCGTCGCGTCGATGTCGTCAAGCGACACGACCTCATTGGGCGAGTGCATGTATCGATTCGGAACCGATACGACGGCGGTGGGAATGCCGCCGCGCTGAAGGTAGATGGCGTCCGCGTCGGTGCTGGTAAAGCGCGGGCTCCCCTGGATGGTGTAGGGGATGTTTTCGCGCTCCGCCGTTTCCGCCAGCCGCTCGAACATGATGGGGTGAATGGCGGAGCCGCGCGACAGCACCGGCCCGCTGCCCAGCTTGTGCTCGCCCACCTGCTTCTTGTCCACCCCCGGCGCGTCGGTGGAAAAGGTCAGGTCCACGACAATGGACATGGCCGGGTCCAGCGTGTAGGCCGTGGTGCGCGCGCCGCCGCCGTGGTACCCGATCTCCTCCTGCGCCGTGGCCACCGCCGTGACCTCCGCCGCGCCGCCCTCGCGCGACAATTCGCGCAGCACCTCCAGCACCACAAAGGCGCCCACGCGGTTGTCCACCGCGCGGCTGGCGATCAGCCGGTTGCCCAGCTCGACCAGGCGCGCGTCCACGATGCCGGGGTCGCCCACGCGCACGCCGCGCTTCGTCGCTTCCTCGCGGTTGGCCACGCCGATGTCGACCCACAGGTCGCTCAGCTTGACCGCCTTTTCCTTTTCCTCGGGCTTGATGAGGTGAATGGGCTTCTTGCCCACCACGCCCACCACCTCGCCCTCGCGGCTGAAGAAGCGGATGCGCTGCCCCACCAGCACCTGCGGGTCCCATCCCCCGATGCCGTCGACGTACAGGAAGCCCTCTTCGTCGATGTGGGTGATCATCAGCCCGATCTCGTCCACGTGCCCCGCCAGCATGATGCGCGGGCCGCCCGCCGGGCCCACGCTGGCCAGCGAGTTTCCGCCCGTGTCCACGCGCACGTTCTGCGCAAAGGCCTCGGCCTCGGCGCGCCACACGCGCGCGGCGGGCGTTTCAAAGCCGGACGGGCCGGGCGCAT
>NZ_DASVTX010000582.1:0-4030 GCF_036387355.1 Longimicrobium sp. | reverse complement strand
TTCCATCTCATCAGGGCTGTAGCGGTACGCCTCGTTGCAGAAGTGGCAGACCACCTCCGTGTACGGCTGCTCCTCTTCCTCGATGATCCGCTCGATCTCCGCGGTGCCAAGGCTCACGATCGCGCTGCTGAACCGCTCGCGCGAGCACTCGCACTTGAAGCCGATGGGGTACCGGTCGCCAAAGGTGTATCCCTCCGGAAACAGCCGCTCCAGCATCTGCTCCGGCGAAATGCCTTCGCGCAGCAGCGCCGTGGGGTGCGGAAGGGCGGCGGCGCGCTGCTCGATTTCCGCGACTTCCTCGTCCGACAGGCCGGGAAGAAGCTGGATCAGGTAGCCGCCCGCGGCCTCCACGCTCAGGTCCGGCCGCACGAACACGCCGATGCCCACACCCGAGGGCGTCTGCTCGCTCTTGGCCATGTAGTACGCCAGGTCTTCGCCGATCTCGCCTGAAATCAGCTCCACCATCCCCTGGTAGGTGTCGCGCATTCCCAGGTCCTTGGTGACGGCCAGGTAGCCGTCCGTGCCCACCACGCCGGCCACGTTCAGCTTGCCGTTCACGCTCTCCGCGTGCACGTGCGGATTGCCGACCAGCCCGCGCACCTCGCCGCGCCCGTTGGCCGTGACCAGGATGCGGCGCACGGGGCCGTTGCCGCGCACGTCCACCGTGAGCAGCTGGTCTTCTTCCTTGAGCGAGGCCGCGCCCAGCAGCAGGGCGCCCATGGCCGTGCGCCCGAGCGCCGCGGTTACGGCGGGATAGGTGTCGTGCCGGCGCTGCAGTTCGCTCACCAGCCCGGTGGCGTTCAGTGCAAAGGCGCGCACCCGGTCGCCGAGGGCGGTGGCGCGCACCAGATAATCGTTGTTCGTCATCCCATGCCTCCCCCAAACAGGAGCCGCGGCCATCGGGGCCGCGGCGCAACGTACTCCGGTACAACGGTTTGGGCCGTGTGTTCCCTGCGTGGAGCTCACCTCCTGCTACCATTCCCGGACGCACGGGAGCGGACGATCCTTGCCTTTCGCAGAGGAAGGCGGCATCTTAGGTCACGAAACAATCGTCTTTCGCTCACCCTGGTGCTTTCCCCTTCATGCGGTCACCGTTCGTCCGCCTGCCCGTTGCTGCCGCCGCCGTGGCACTGCTCGCCGCGTGCACGGACGCAGTCGCGCCCGTCGCTCCCGCTCCGCCGAACGCCGCGCTGGTCCCCACCGGTTCCGCGCAGTGGCTGGTGCAGGACGCCGATCTCCCGTTCAACCTTCTCGGATTCTACAAACCGGAGAACTCCCAGTTCTGGTTTGCGCACGTAGTGGACCCCGTGGAGGTTCCCGCCGGACTGTTCCGGCTCGATCTGCGTGTGGAGGGGATGCTGAATGCCGTGACGCTTCCGGGCATCGAAGGGTATTATCCGGCTACGTTCGGACCCGCGGGTGCGCCGGGCGGAGCTCCCGGCGACAGATCCGTGCCCAGCGCGGGATCCGGGGGCGTGTCCATGTACTTCATCTCGCAGTCGGGGTACCTGACGGCCGAGTGGGCACCTCCGGCCGGGAGATCGTCGGATGCCGTCGTGAACGGTTCGGTGTACGTGCGCGGGCCGGGCCGCCTGTTGGTTTCGCGGTACTACGGAAACCTGGAACCCCCAGGGGGTACCCCGCCGCGGTGGAGGGTTGCGGGAACGCAGACGTACAGCGTCTCCGTAACTCCCGTGGCGGACCAGCAGACACCGCCGCCCGAGCTGCAGGTGCAGTGCCCCAGCGTGACGCGCGGAGAGCGCGGCCGCTGCGTGGCGAGCATGTCTGACAACTCGGCGTTCACGGTGACGCACTGGAACTTCACCTCGCCGCCGGACCCCGGCTCCACCGAGCCCGTGACGGTGGACTTGGACGCCGACTCGGTAGGGTGGGGCGGCCCGCTGGTGCGAAGCGGCACCGTGACCGTCACCGCGATGGTGAACGGCCGCGAGCGCAAAGCCTCCACCCCGCTCACGGTGATCAACCGTGAGTGGGGCACCAAGACGGCCGACTACTCGTTCAGGCGGATCACAAGTCGGGAGTACGGCCTGCTGACATTGGCGAGTGTGGTCAAGTACGCAGACGATCTCGGGGCTTCGACTTGGCTGCCCCTGCATTCACGCGCCGAGAGGGCGCCGCAGTATACCGCGTATGCTGATGGTGGTCCTAACGACAACATCGAGTACTTCAAGTCTGGGGAGACACTCCACTTCTATGGGTACTACGCGGTAAACACTGCCGTGATGGTCGTGAGCAGCGGGTTCTACAATGCTCAAATCTCGGGACCAGGTCGCCCCGGAAGATACGGTGGGGTCAATACGTGTGATGCTCGTGTGGTAACGGACACTCTCGAGACACTCGTGGATGATCACGAGAGGTATCATGGAGAAGTGTACAAAGCTGCACTGGATGCGCATGTCGCTCCCTCCCTCATTCGACTGGAGAATCTAACGTCTCCGAACAGCGCTTTCCTGTATCGCGCATACAACCGCGAATGGGTGGCATTGGACAGTCTCGCGGGCGCGACGTCCCTCGCTGTTCACAAGAATGGCTCGGTCCGTGGCCTGACTCGTCCAGCAGATCGTGACGGCCCATGCGCGCTCTTGAATGAGAACCGGCAGATCCTCACTCCGAAGCCCTGATGACGAAGAACTTGTTTCCGCTCACCGCCGCCGCGCTCATTGCGCTTGTCGTGCACTCGACTCCAAGTGCTGCCCAGACGGATGGGGAAGAGCAAGCACGCACGGTGCATCTCCGAAACGATTGTCGATTGGCATCGCAGATTGTCCGGTCAGGACATCCAGAGTCGCGAAGAAGGTGGGCGCTGGACCGACTTCCAGGGTGTGCGGACGAGGGGGGGGTGGCACTCGGGGAACTCTGGTTGTCAATCCGGGACAGTTCTGGAATTGAGGATCTGATGCGGTCAAGCATGCACCTTCACGACGGACGGTTGTATGCGCAGATTCTTGGCACGGCAGTCGATCGTAGCAGGCCCGCAGCATTGCGGGTCGCGGCCATGCTGGTTCTAGCCAAGTATGTCAACCCAATGAACGGTGTATCGCGGAGAATGCTATTCCCCCCTGATACGTTCCGGTACATTCCCCCGGCGCTCGGATCAACGACTTACGGGTGGGCCGACGACGGTGCGGTTCCGCTCCCGGCGGGGTACACGCGTGAGGTTTACGCGCTTCTGGAGCGGCTCTCGGCGAGTCGAACTTCGGAACCCAGAGAGGTTTGGTACGCCGCGGAGATGCTGCGTCAGCGCGTGGAGTTCGATCTGGGTCTCAACCGCTGAGACTGAACGGCGAGGAACAGCGCTTACAAAAGCTTCCGTACGGAGACAACCCGTGCCCAAGAGTGTGATAGATCACGGCCGGAGACTGATCTGCGTGGGCGCGCTGTCAGCTTCGATCCTGGGGTCGGAGATGCCGTGCGGTGCCCAGCGGTCTTCAGATGAGGCCGCGAGCGCGGCGCATCTTCGCAACGAGTGCCGGCTGATCTCTCAGGTACTCAGGACTAGCAATCCGAGTCCCAGGCGTGAGTGGGCACTGTTGCGTGCGCCTGGTTGCGCAGATGAAGGCGCGCCTGTGCTGGCGCAGCTTTGGAACACGGTGCCTGCGGCCGGACCGGATCTCGAACAGCTCATGCGCACCAGCATGCGGCTGCGCGACGGCCGTTTGTACTCTCACCTGCTGCGGGTCGCCGCCGAGCCGCACGTGCAACCGGAGATTCGGGTGGCGGCCATGCTCGTGCTGGCCAAGTACGTCAATCCTGGGAACGGGGTGTACTTGGCCCAGCTCGTACCGCCAGACACGATCCGCTATGTCCGCATGGCGACAGGCTCCACCAATCACCGCTCTTCGTTCGATGGCTCGGTCCCTCTCCCAGCCGGCTATGGTCGGAACGTGCTGACGGTTCTGGAGAGGCTCGCGGGGGACCGAGCGCACCAGCCCCGGGCGGTCTGGTACGCCGCGGAGATGCTGCGCCAGCGGGTTGAGTTCGATCTGGGACTGCGACGCTGAGATGCCGA
>NZ_DASVTX010000581.1:0-5483 GCF_036387355.1 Longimicrobium sp. | reverse complement strand
ATTCCCGCTCCGGTCCGCGCATTCTCCCTGCCCCGCCGCACCATGCCCGACGATTCGATCGCGCTGCTTTCCGTGGAAGAAACCGTCCGCCGCGTGCGGGCGCGCGAGCTTTCGCCCGTGGACGTGCTGGATGCGTGCATGGCGCGCGTGGACCGCTTCAACCCCCAGCTGAACGCCGTCGTCACCCTCAACCCGCGGGCGCGGGAGGAGGCGGAGGCGCTGGAGCGGCGCATCCGCGCCGGCGAAGACCCGGGGCCGCTCGCCGGGGTCACGGTGGGGATCAAGGACGTCACCGAGGTGGCGGGCGTGCGCACCACGTACGGTTCGCCGCTGTTTGCCGACCACGTTCCGGCGCACGACGCCTGGGTGGTGGAGCGGCTGCGCGCGGCGGGCGCCATCATCCTGGGCAAGACCAACACGCCGGAGTTCGCGGCCGGGGGCAACACCTTCAACCCGGTGTTCGGGCGGACCCGCAATCCCTGGAACCCGGAGCGCAGCGCGGGCGGCAGCACCGGCGGCGGCGCGGCGGGGCTGGCGGCGGGGATGTTCGGGCTGGCGCAGGGAACGGACCTGGGCGGATCGCTGCGCATTCCCGCGTCGTTCTGCGGCATCGTGGGGCTGCGGCCGTCCGTGGGGCTCGTGCCCACCCTTCCGCAGGACTACCTCTGGGACACGCTGCAGGTGACGGGGGTGATGGGCCGCGGCGCGGGCGACGTGGCGCGCGGGCTTCAGGCCGTCGCGGGCGCCACGGACCGCGCGCCGCTCGCGCAGCCCATGGCCGGGCGCGACTTTGCCGCCACCGTGCGCGACGCGGATGCGCGCGGGCTGCGCGTAGCCTACTGCCGCGACATCGCGGGCATCGGCATCGATGCGCAGATCGAGAGCGTCTGCCGCGCCGGGGCGTTCGCCCTCGCGGACGCCGGGGCCGCGGTGGAGGAGATCGAGCTGGACCTGTCGTACGGCCGTCCCGCCTTTCTGGCGCTGCGCGGCCACTGGTTCGTCTCGCAGCTGTACCCGTACCTGGACCGGCTGGAGGAGTTCGGGCCCAACGTGGCCAACAACGTGCGCGCCGGCCTGTCCACCACCGTGCAGGAGCTGGCGGCGGGCGAGGCGGCGCGCAGGCGCATCTGGGAGCAGTTCCGCGACTTCTTTACCCGCTACGACCTGCTGCTGACGCCCACCATGGCCGTGCCGCCCTTCGTGGTGGAGGAGAACTATCCCGCCACCGTCGGCGGGCGGGAGATGGCGACGTACGTGGACTGGATCGCGCCCACCTTCGTCCTGAGCCTCACCGGGCTCCCCGTCGCCTCCGTCCCCGCCGGGGTGGACGCGCAGGGGATGCCCGTGGGCCTGCAGATCGTGGCGCCGCCGCGCGGCGAGGAGCACGCGCTCGCCGCGGCATCGCTGGTGCAGCGTCTGCGCCCCATCGGGCTGCCGCTGGACGGGAACGCCGTACGCACGGGGGAACGATGAGCAACGAGCCGGCGGACCCGCACGGCATCTTTACCGGATCGCAGGCCACGGCCAGCCTGGTGGGGTGGATCGACCGCGTGCTGATGGAGCTGCGCGAGGGCCGGGTAAACGACGCGCGCGAGTCGCTGCAGGGAGAAACGTGGCGCACATCGGGGATCGAGGACGGCATTCCGCGCCCCATCCTGGAACAGTGCCGCGACACCCTGAACGACGCCGCCGCGGCCCTTTCCGCCGATCATCCGGACGTCGGCGCGGCGGAAGAAGCGCTGATGATCGCCCGCTCGCGCTTTCTCCCCGGCGCCTGAGCCTCGCGGCGCACGACAATCGAATCATGCCGGCGTTCATCCATCCCCGTTCAGGAGCAGCGATGCGAAAGATCATCCTGGCCGCCGCGGCGGTCCTGCACCTCTCCGCCATCGGCGAGGCCGCCGCGCAGCAGGTGGTGAACCTGTGGCCCGGCGCGCCTCCGGGCACGGAGCACTGGACTCACCGCGAGCGCGTCATCGAAGGCACGCCGGTGGGCACCGTGGTGTTCGACGTGTCCACGCCGACGTTGACGATCCTGCTGCCGGAGCCGGGCAAGGCCACGGGCGCGGCGGTCATCATCGCGTCCGGCGGCGCGTTCGTGGCGCAGGCCATCAGCCTGGAGGGGTTCAGCGTGGCGGAGCGGCTGCGCGAGCGGGGGATTGCCGCGTTCGTGCTCAAGTACCGCACGATCGAAAAGAACTTCGAGGGCGTTCCGCCGATGAACATGGATTCCGTGGGCCAGTACGGCATCGCGGACGGAATCCAGGCGCTGCGCGTGGTGCGCAGCCGCGCGGCGGAGTGGGGCGTGCGTCCGGACCGCGTGGGGATGATCGGCTTTTCGGCGGGGGCGATGGTGACGAGCGCCGCGCTGCTGCAGGCGGACAGCGCCGCGCGGCCCAGCTTCGCGGCGATGATGTACGGCGCCCCGTTCGGCGTCATGCCGGCCATCCCCTCGCGGCTCCCGCCCATGTTCATGGCCTGGGCGCAGGACGACGCGGTGGCGCTCGCCCCCATCCTGCGCTTTCACGACGCCCTGCGCGCCGCCGGGCACCGGCCGGAGGTGCACATCTTCAGCGGCGGCGGCCACGGCTTCGGGATGAAGCGGCAGGGCACCAGCAGCGACTACTGGCCGGACGCGTTCTTCCACTGGCTGGAAGCGGGCGGGTTCATCCCCGCGCCGCAGCCGGCCGGGACGTAGAAAGCGGGCCGCTCCCCCACCGGAGCGGCCGGCTTCGCATTCCAGGCTTTCCGCGGATCACCAGGCAAAGAACGTGATCAGAAAGAGCAGGAACAGCACGGCCATGAGCACGAAGACGGCGAGCACCACCCGCCGCTGAAGCGCCACCGCGCGACGCTGGGTTTCCACCGCCTCGAGCTGCATGGCGATGGACCTGGACTGCGCGTCGATGGCCTGCTGCTGCCGCGCCCCCTGCTCCTGCAGCTGATCGCGGATCTGCGTCAGCAGCGCGATCACGGTGGGATTGTCCATCATGTGAAACCCCGGATTCTGGAAGGATCGCCAGCCTGGAACCGCGGCGCGCGCTGGCGGAGGCGCAGAGACAGAGGGAGCGACAACCGTCTGTGCCGCTGTTCCTCCCTCCTCTGATCGGATCGCGATCAGCCCGCGGCGAATAGCTTGGCGACCTCTGGCTTCATCACCTTGCCCATGGCGTTGCGCGGGAGCGGATCCACCACGCGCAGGTCGCGGGGAAGCTTGTAGGGCGCCAGCCGCTGCCGCGCCCACCCCTGCAGTTCGGCAAGAGGCGGAACGGGATCCCCGCCCGCCGCTTCCACCGCCACGCACACGCGCTCGCCCCACTCCTCGTCCCCAATCCCCACGACCGCGCACTCGCCGATGGCCGGGTGCTCGCGCAGCACCTCCTCGATCTCCAGCGCGGACACCTTGAATCCCCCGGTCTTGATGATGTCCACGCTGCGGCGGCCCAGCAGGCGGTAGTAGCCGTCCTCCACCACGGCCACGTCGCCGCTGCGGAACCAGCCGCCGCGGAACGCCTCCGCCGTCGCTTCCGGGCGTCGCCAGTAGTCGGCGAACACGCTGGGCCCGCGGATCTCCAGGTCGCCCGGCGTTCCCGCCTCCACCGGCCGGCCCTCGTCGTCCACCACCTGCGTTTGCACGCCCGGCAGCGGCAGGCCCACGGAGCCCGGCCGGCGCTCGCCGTGCAGCGGGTTGCTGAGCGCCATGCCGATCTCCGTCATCCCGTAGCGCTCCAGCAGCGTGTGGCCGCTGATTTCCCGCCACCGCTCCAGCATCTGCACGGGGAGTGCGGCGCTGCCGGACACCATCAGCCGCAATCCGCGGCACCCGGCGGCCATCCGCTCGCGCCGCGCCTCGTCCGCCGCGTCGAATGCGCCGATCAGCTTGCGGTACACGGTGGGGACGGCCATGAACAGCGTCAGGCGTCCACTTTCGATGGTCCGCCAGGTCTCGTCCGCGTCAAAGCGGGGGAGGATTTCGCACACCGCGCCGGACCACAGTGTGCAGGCCAGCACGTTCACGATGCCGTGCACGTGGTGCAGCGGAAGAACGAGCAGCGTGCGGTCGTCCGCCGTCCATCCCCACGCGTCCACCAGCGTGGTGACCTGCGCGCGCAGGTTGGCGTGGGTACTCACCACGCCCTTGGGCCGCCCCGTGGTGCCGCTGGTGTAGATGATCATGGCCGGACCGCTTTCCGCCACGTCCGGCACCGCTCCCGGCGCGACGGCGAGCGCCTCGTCGGTCGTGAGAAAGCGGCGCCCGGCGCGCTCCGCCACGGGACGCAGCACGGCGATGAACTCCGGGTGCGCGATGACGGTTTCCGCGTCCGCGTCCAGCACCACGTACTCCAGTTCCGCCTCGGGGTGCGAGACGGCGAGCGGAACGGCCACGCCCCCCGCGCGCCACACGCCCCACTGCACCGCCACGTACTCCCATCCCGGCGGCGTGAGGAACGCCACGCGCGCCCCGTCCAGCGACGCGCGCCCGTCCAGCAGCGCCGCGGCCACGCGGGCGGACGCGTCCAGCAGGTCCGCGTACGTGAGCGTGCCGTTGTGCGCCACGACGGCGGTGCGGTCCGCGAACCCGGCCGCGCGTTGAACGATGGGCGGAGCAGCGGTCTGCGTCATGGGGCGGCGTGCGTCGAGGGGTGGATGCAGTGCGGATGGACAAGGTAGGCGCGCCACGCCCGTCGCGCACTGGCAACGAGGAGCGCTGGATCAGCAGCGCTCTGGACGCGGGGCGGATCCGCGGCGGACGCGCAATCGCGGTTGTAGCATCCTGCAGAGGATCAGGCGCACCGGATCCGTCACCTCAGCCGGATCGGCATCCCTCACTCGGCTCGGACTTCGAGTGTCATTCTGAGCGAGGCGCCGCGCCGCGCCGTCCGACACACCAGACTCTGGCGCCGACCGAAGAATCCCGCGCCACCGCATCCGATGCACGCCCGGTTGTGCGCCGCCCTCGGACGCTGCGGGTGCGGCGGGAGAGGCTGGGGCACGCCGCGCCGGCCAGCGGCACGGCGGATGCTTCGGTCCGGGATTCTTCAGTCGCGCATGAACGCGGTGCCGGGGAAAGCGCGGCGCACGCTCCTTCAGAATGACGCCTCAGCGCCGAGGTGGGCGGCAGGACACCGGTGGAGCGGAGGTGCCGCTGCTGGGCGGCGCGGGCGGCGTAACCGGACATCAGCCGCAGCGGCATCCCTCACTCGGCTCGTACTTTGAGTGTCATTCTGAGCGAGGCGCCGCACCGCACCATCCGTCACACCAGACTCTTGCGCCGACCGAAGAATCCGCGCCACCGCTTCCCATGCACGCCCGGTTGCGCGCCGCGCCCGGACGCTGCGGGGGCCGCGGCAGAGGCTGGAGCACGCCACGCCGGCCCGAGGCGCGGCGGACGTTGCGGTCCGGGATTCTTCAGTCGCGCATGAACGCGGTGCCGGGGAAAGCGCGGCGCACGCTCCTTCAGAATGACGCCTCAGCGCCGAGGT
>NZ_DASVTX010000580.1:0-9259 GCF_036387355.1 Longimicrobium sp. | reverse complement strand
GCGTACAGCATAGCATCCACCTGTGGAGCGCGCGGGGGCACAGCGTTGGCCCGCCGCTTTCGGGCATCGCGAACGCTGACAGATACGGCGCGGCTCGAACTCATCACGGACGCAACACAGGGGATGCTGGATGCGAACGTGTTTCAGGCCGCAAAGGCTGTCGCGGAGGATGCGTCGGCCAGTCCCCAGGCCAGGGTGTATGCGTTCCGCACGTTGATGTGGGCGCTGGACCCCTCCCTCACCCTGCGGTACGGCGACCTGTCGGTACCGTCCAGCCGGTTTTGCGTGTGGCGCAGAAGTCTGCATGCCAACTCGTTTCCGGGGGCGCCGTTGCCGGGGAACCGGGATCAGCAGGTTTCCGCTCTCGCCCAGCGTGTACTGCGGTCGTCAGCGACCACGGCCAGCGTCCGCCGCGCAGCCGGGTGCGCAGCCCAGGTGGCACGCACGAGCGGCCCGACTCAGCCGCGAGTGCAATGACGTGGGTCTGCGCGGCTGGATATCGGCTCCACCTTCGTCCCGCGAAAGAGCGGCCGCCGCGGATGTACACGGCCGTGAAAGGTGGGGGAGAAACGCCGAAGTCAGTCGCACGGATGGCGCAGGTCCCGCTGCATGCAGCATACACCTTTTCTGCAGACGCCATGTTACCGACTGCGCAACCGAAAACCCGTTCATCCAGCGCGATCGTCGCGACAACGGGAACGGGTTTCCAAGCGGAGGCTGCCGACTCAGGTTCCAATGCGGGGTACAGATATGTTTACCCCGCGCGTCACTCTGGCTCCCTTAAACGTTCTCGTTCCACATGGGTCGGCGAGTGGAGTTCCACCAGGAACGCCAGCGGATGTTCCAGAGTACCCCCAAGGGGTGTTCGATGAGGTTGGTGAAACCAGAGCGGATGGTGGTTGCAATCGCACGCGGATTGCTGACGCGGCATGCGCTGGCGCTCGGACTCGTGATGGGTGCGGCCGGTTCCGCCGCCGCCCAGGCGCCCGGTGCGCCCATCGACAGTCTGGTGGCGCGTTGCGAACGTGAACTCGCGGCCCGGGCGACGGTCAGGCCCGCGACGCTTGAGATCTTGCATGAACTGATGCAGGGCAGCAATGGTCGCGCGAGCCGTCGTTCAGCGCTCGTACCGCGGCTCGAACGGTTGGCCCTGCTCAGTGCCAACGAGTACGTCCAGGTCGGTGCGGTGGGGCTTCTTGCGCAGGCGGGCTCCCTCCGCGCGCGGGTGCCCGCTCCGGGAGTCGTGCCGCGGCTGATCGGAATTTATCGCGTGCGATCGGACTTCCTCGTGCAACTCACCATTCTCGACGAGCTGCCCTACCAGTCTGAGCGTGCGCCCGCCGTCGCATTTCTTCGCGCACTCGCCAGCGAAGCTGATCCTGTCCCGCTGAGTGTACAGCGGCCCGAGGCGGGGCGTTCTCATGGAGACACCCGCATGCTGGCGCTGGGACGCCTTGCACAGATGGGGGTTGAGGGGCAGCGGGCACTCAGGGCCATGCACGCCAGTGGCGAAGCTCGCAGCCCTCAAGCGCGCGAGCGGCTGGCGAGCCTGGCCGCCCAGGGCTTTCCCGTCCGCGATCTCGGCCGCGAAGCAAGGGCCCGCCCGGCGCCTCGGTAGCGGGGCTGATCCTGGCCCACGGACGGGGCTGAGGTTCCGCAGCAGAGCCGGTTTCGATGGACCCGCCGCCCTCGAGAGAGACGCGGCGGGTCCGTTTGCATGGGTCCTGTCGGGCGATGCTCTGCAACGGGTGCCCGGCCGACCCAGAACGCGGCGCGGAAGTTCCAGACGCGAAGGCAGCCATGCGTCCGGGCCGCGGCCCGGCGACCAACCACACCGGAAATCCGCGCCAATGCTGACTACGCGATCCCTCGGCACGCAGGGGCTCACCGTCTCCTCGCTCGGCCTGGGGCTGATGGGGATGAGCCAGGCGTACGGCACGGCCGAAGAGCGCGATGAACGCGAGTCCATCGCCACCATCCACCGCGCCATCGAACTCGGCTGCACCTTTCTGGACACGGCCGAGGTGTACGGCCCGTTCGCGAACGAGGAACTGCTGGGCCGCGCGCTTCAGGAGCTCGGCCCCGCGGCGCGCGACGGCGTGACCATCGCCACCAAGTTCGGCTTCCGCATCCAGGACGGGGTGATGAACGGAGTCGACAGCCGGCCGGAGCACATCCGCGAGGTGGTGGAGGCTTCGCTGCGCCGCCTGCGGACGGACCGCATCGACCTCCTGTATCAACACCGGGTGGATCCCGCCGTGCCCATGGAAGAGGTGGTGGGGACCATGGCGGACCTGGTGCGGGCGGGAAAGGTGCGCTTCCTGGGCCTGTCCGAGGCCGGGGAGCAGAACATTCGCCGTGCGCACGCCACGCACCCCATCACCGCCCTGCAGAGCGAGTATTCGTTGTGGGAGCGCAACCTGGAGCCGCGCATCATTCCGCTGCTGCGCGAGCTGGGAATCGGGCTGGTGCCGTTTTCGCCGCTGGGCCGCGGCTTTCTGACCGGCCACGTGCAGCGCGCCGAGGAGTATCCGGAAGGCGACTTCCGGCGCGGCGACCCGCGGTACCAGGGCGAGAACTTTGACGCCAACGTGCGCGCGGCCGCCGCCGTCCGCGACTTGGCGGCGGCCCGGGGCGCCACGCCGGGGCAGGTGGCGCTCGCCTGGCTGCTGCACAAGGGCGGCGACATCGTCCCCATTCCCGGGACCAAGCGGCGGACGTACCTGGAGGAAAACGTCGCCGCGGCAAACCTGTCGCTTTCCGCGGACGAGATGGCGGCGCTGGATGCGGCGCTCGCCCCCGACAAGGTCAGCGGCCCGCGCTACGGCCCCCGGCAGATGGCCACCGTGGACCGCTGACCCGCCCGGCCGCCGCCCGGCGCACCCGCGGCGCGAACCGCCAGAAACGACCCCGGCGGGAGGTGAAACCCGCCGGGGCGGCGGTTCGTACCCTCTGAACGTCCTGCCCGACCTGCCCGACCTGCTCCACCTGCTGCCCCGCTCTCCACGGATCCTCACGGCCGCGCTCCGGCCGATCCCCGTCCGGCACTCCATCCCGGCCCCGCGCCGAAAGGAAGGGTGTATGCTCCTGCCGATCCACGTTGCAGCCGGGTCCCTGGCAATGGTGCTTGGCACCGTGGCGCTGGCGGCCCGAAAGGGAGGGACCGTTCACCGCCGCAGCGGCGCCTGGTTCGTCTGGGCCATGCTCGTGATGGGCATCACCGCCTCCATCCTGGGTCTGCGGGAGAGTCCGGGGAACGTGATGGCGGGGCTGCTGACCCTGTACTTCGTCGGCACGGCGTGGACGACGGTGCGGCCCGCCTCGACGTGGACGCGCCTGGTGAACGGGTGCGCACTGGGCATCGCGCTCGGGCTGGCGCTGCTCGCCGTCGCGGGCGGCGTGCGCTTCCTCAGCACGCCCGGCCTGAACCCCGCGGGCGTCCCCTTCCGCACCCTCGGCGTGATGTCGCTCCTCATCGCCACGCTGCTTCTGCTGGCCGCGGCGGGGGACCTGCGCATCCTGCGGTCCGGCATGCCGCGCGGCGGACCCCGCCTGGCGCGCCACCTGTGGCGGATGTGTTTTGCGCTGTTCATCGCCGCCGGATCGTTCTTTTCCATCAAGGAGCGCGTGGCGAAGGTGCTTCCCGAGCCGTTCACCAGCGGCCCCATGCGCGCGCTGCCCATCCTGCTGCTGTTCGCCACGATGTTCTACTGGCTGTGGAAGGTCCGCGGCCGCCGCACGCCGCCCGTGGTCATCCGGCACGAAGCCGCCCCCGCCGCGAGCCCGGCGGCGCTGCGGGAGAGCCTGGGATGACGCACAACGGACTGCTGCGGCTCGCGTCGCTGCTCTCGGTCCTCTTCTTCACCCTGCATCTGGCGGATGACATCGTGCGCGGCATGGAGCCGGGCACGCTGCCCAACCTGCTCGCCGTGCCGATCTGCGTCCTCTGGCTGTACGGAACGCTGGTGGTCCCCGAACGGCGGGCGGGGCACGTCATCATGCTGCTGGGGGCGCTGCTGGGGAGGAACTCGAAGGCAAAATGGAGGAGTGAAAACCCGACATCCAACCATGTCGTGCTATCCTATAGAATGACTGGTCGTTAACTTGTGCGTTCCAAAATCTGGGCCAGAAGTCCACGGTGTGGGCTGCCGTGACACACCAGTACTGAAAGAAAATTGACCGGGGTCGTCAGGCAATGGCCCAAACTGACAGCCGACGTGCGAGAACGCTCCGCTCAGGAAGGCCGAGGGTCATCACTAGGAAATTGGCAGCTTCAAGTGGCGTAGCCGCACCTCTGATCACGTTCTCTATCTTAGCCCTGGTGAACGTTTTCTCTCTCACACGCTCTACTCCTCTGAATACGCGGACCCGAGGTGTGGACTCGGAGAAGGAAATCTGAATCACTACTACGTTCGACCACTTATGCCAGTCATAGAGAAGACGATGAATCAAAGCCTCACCTGATACCCGAAAAAGCGAGCTAGCCTCAATCAGAGTTTCAAAGCGGGGTTCGGCCCCCACAGCGGAACCCCACATCGATGGGATAAGTAGAGCACGCGCGAACGCGTGGCAGAGTCCCTCCTCTCTCCAGTGTCCAGGACTGTTTCTGGTCGGCGCGTGGGTGATACGCCGAGGAACGTGGTCTCTGCTTAAAGAATAGAAGAGCGCGTGTCCAATCTCATGGGCTAACGTAAAGCGGCCACGTCGGGGCAGCTGGAGCGTTAGGTCCGAATCCTCTGGCATTCTGAGATCCGATTGAGTGTTGCCGGCCGGGACCTCCTCCGAAGTAAAAATCACGGCTTCAAAGCCACCCACAACCGGCACGAGTGAACCATGGTGCGTTCTGAGATGCGTTCGACGAGAAACAACGCGGATATTCAGCGCCATAGCTGCCATCCGAAGGTTTAGCGGCGGAACATCGCTGATACGCTTCGACAACATCTCAGCGATCTGCTGAATCATCAGTTGCGCGCGAGGCCAGCTTGCGGAGCGACGTGCATCGTGATCGGAAACGTACAACTGGAACGCACGAATCCGGCTAGCAAGGCTCTCATTTTTCATCCGTGCCTTCCCTCCCGATCGCATCCGGACGAATCTCGTAGCCCCACTCGCGCAACTGTTCAACTAGTTCGGTGTGGCCACGGGCGGCCGCTTGCATTTCTTCGAGTTGCTTGAAATGCACCTCACGGATCGTGTCACGCAGATTGTGGTGACGCAGATCACGTTCTAGTTCCATCTTGCGCAAGAGTTGCTCAACGCGGATCGGAATGGCGTCCCGAAAGTCAACAAGCTCGTTAGGTAAGCCCATCTCCGCCTGCACCGCTCCTGCGAAAAGTCGAATGAACGCTTCCACCGGTAGCAGGCGAGCATTCTCACCTCGATCTCCGTCGCTGAACGCTGACCTATCTACAAATACCTCCAATCGCCATTGGTCTTGATGGCCGTGCTGGATAGCATCGATCTCCTCCCGTACAGTCGGACGAACAGAATCCTGCAGCATTCGGACTTCTCTGAGCTCTGGTCGCGCCAAAACGAGCATTTCGAACTGTTTCAACTGCATGCGCTTCTCCGGGCAGGAGATTGCCACTTTCCCCACACCCTCTTCGGGGTTTCCGTTCAACTGAAGACCAAGTATGTCCTCTAGCTTTTCGATGAGTAGCTCGCGCCCCGCAGGACTGCCGAATCTTTGATAGATGCCATCGGGCCCCCAAAGACGAAACCCCGTTTCGTCATCGATGTCGGGGTGAAAACCCACCAAGTAGAACGGCTTGAAAAGCCGCCGCTCGAGAAGGTACGTCGCCAGTCGCTCCGCTCGGAGTCGCCGGCGGCTTGTTTTCGAACCGGTCGGCTTCTTCTTTGATTGGCCGCCCGCCACCATCACTTTGAGCACCTCATGGTCTGACAAGTCCCAGATATTCTTCGCTGAAGTGATGTCGGCCGCGTGAGCGGCAGCACCGAGCATTGCAGTCGCGGTCAGTTTTGTTTTGTGGAAGTATAACTTCTCTGCAATCAACTTGCGGCGGCGGACAAGATCGATCGCCTCCGGCAAAACATTGTGCTTTGTTGATGCTGCGTGTCGAGAATTGTATCTGTACTGCAGGAGCACTATGCGGCAGGTGTGTAGGTGATCTGTCTGGATCCGGGCCGGTAGCGCGAACGTGGGGTACTCCGGATCTGCGTCAGCAAGGAGTTTGAGATCAGCGAGCTTCTCAACCGCTTTGAGGTCGGCAAGGCTGGCCCTGACCGGAAGCACAGCCAGATAATTAAGAAAGCGCTTTGCTAAGCCTTCGGTCAGCCCTGAGTAGTACATATCTCGTTGAACGTAGTCCAGTAGATCTGCGCAGATTGTGTTTCCCACCAGATCAGCAACAAAGGGATACCGCAGCCTCATCACGGCGGCGTTTTTCGCGGTAAGCACTTCCAAGATTTCGTTCAATAGAGCATCGGCCGCAGTAACTGCTTCCGTTTCATCAAAGGATTGCTCTTCGAAATCAGCGAAGTGCCGGACGAAGAATTCACGTGCGGCTTTGACGAGCGGTGACTTCTTTCCGAACACCTGCTCACGGCGCCATGTGTCCTCCCACTCGTCCTTCCCAAAGACCTGCGCTTCGCGTTCGAAAACATGGCCAAAGGGGACGTGAGCCGCGTCATGAAGCAGTGCGACCAAACGGGCCAGAAGCTCTGCATACGGAGATATCCGGACGGGGTAAGGATGATCGGGGTGTCCCATCCCCCGGAGCATCTTCTCAGAATTTCGACAATTCGTCATCAATTGGGCGCACATGTGCAGGGTACCCAGTGAATGCAGAAATCGATTATGTGTCGCGCCTGGGTACACAACGTCAACCATCGCTAGCTGGTTGATGTGACGGAGCCGCTGAAAGACTTGTGTGTCGATAAGGGCTCGCTCAAGCCGTGTCACACGGATGTCCCCGTGAACCGGATCCCGTATGACACTGGTAGAGGTGAGGAGGGATCGCGCCTGTTCCTTAGTAAGTGGGTCATCTCGCATCGGCACCATTTCGGCCCACCAGGCGTCATCCGTAGCTGCAGATGCCACTGCTCTAATAGGCGAAACCTCGCTCGGGGCATCACCAATGGACATTTGGTCAACACTCATGCTGGAACCCCTATTGCGGTGACGTGATGGAATTTTAAGATCGCGGTATTCACAGCGGGAAGTGCCAAGATAAACAAAATCTCGTCCGGGTCCAACACTGTTGATATTCAGCGGCACTTCGGCGTGCCAGATGCCTGAAAAGCAAGGGACGAGTATAGGCACCCGGCAGATACCACGTTGTCGTTCTCGGCATGGGCGGTCTATCGGCCGGATGCAGGCTGATGTGAATCGATCACGACGATCTATGATCCTCGGTTAGTACAGTGTTCGAGAAAAGGCTCCCGGAGCGCGGACCTCCGCCCCGAAGGGAGAGTGGGCGAGCGAGTGCATTCTCCAGAACTGGCGCGACGTTCACGGGCTGAGTAAGTAAAATCGGGGCAGCCCCGTGCACCCCGAGCCACTGATCTCTTGTCTACATTCGGATTACCTTCACCTACTATCGTTGGGCAACTCGGACAGCCGTCGCACCACTTGCTCAAGCAGGCGAGACGCCGTGCGCACACATCGAAACTTTTTTCGACCTACCGCACCAGCGGCGCGAGGAGCCAGACGGCGGCGGTGATGACGACGATGCCGATCAGGTCCAGGATGATGCCGTAGCGCACCATCCGCATCAGCGGCACGTAGCCGGAGCCGTACACGATGGCGTTGCAGGGCGTGGACACCGGGAGCATGAAGCCCAGGCTGGCCGCCATGGTGGCGCCCAGCGCCGGGAGCAGCGGGTCCACCCCCTGCGCCAGCGCGATGGAGATCACCACCGGCACCACCATGTTGGCCGACGCGGTGTTGGACGTGGTCTCCGACACCATCACCGCCACAATCACCGAGGCCACCAGCAGCCCGAACTCGCCGTGCAGCGGAATGATTCCCGTCAATCCGCGCCCCACGCTTTCCGCCAGCCCCGTCTGGAACGAGAGCACCCCCAGCGCGAACCCTCCGCCGTACAGCAGAATCACTCCCCAGTCGATCCGCGCCGCGTCGTCCCACGTGATGGCGCGGGCGCCGTCGTTCCCCGGCAGGATGAACAGCAGCAGCGCGCCGATCAGCGCCGCCGCGGACTCCGGCAGGCGCGCGCTCATCGCCCGGTAGAGCGCGCTGTTCTCGCCCAGCGTGAGCGCGAACAGGCCGGGGGTGATCCACAGCACGGCGGTGACGGCAAAGGCGATCATCACGGAGCGCTGCCCGGGCGTCCACGCGCCCAGCTCCGCCCGCGCGCGCCCGATCACGCCGGCGCTGTCGGCCAGCGTGGTGACGCCGGCGGGCGAGAGGGCGTTCAGGTACAGGTACAGGCAGATGAACAGCAGCACCACCACGGGCACACCGATGGCCATCCACTCAAAGAAGGTGATCTCCTGCTTCAGCAGCCCGCGGATGAAGCCGATGCCGATCACGTTGGGCGGCGTGCCCACCGGCGTCGCCAGCCCGCCGATGGAAGCGGCGAACGAGGTCATCAGCATCAGCCCGGTGGCGTAGCGCGGGTCCACCGTGGGCCGCCCGTCGCCCGCGCCGGCCATCATCACCGACAAGATGCTCATGCCGATGCCGAACATCATCGCCGTGGTGGCGGTGTTGGACATCCAGGCGCTGAGCGTGGCCGTCACCGCGCCGAACGCCAGCAGCACCCGCGACGGCCGCCCCGCGATCCACCGCATGCCGAGCACCCCGTACGCCATCCGCCGGTCCAGCCCGTGGAGAAAGATGGCGCGGGCGATGATGAACGATCCGATGAACAGAAAGATGAGCGGATCGGCGAAGGGCGCGAACACTTCCTTTGCCGGCGCCACGCGCATCACCACGGCCGCGGCCGCGCCCAGCAGCGCCGTGGCCGGCATGGGCAGCGCCTCCGTGATCCACAGGATGACGACGGCCGCCATCACCGCCGCCAGCCGGTGCGCCTCGGGCTTCATGCCGCCCATCGGCAGCAGGAGGATGACGACGAACGCCAGCGGCGCCAGGACAAAGCCGAGGCGCTGGCGGATGGCCTCGAAGCGCTCTTCGCCCGGCGTGAGGACGTGGCGCACGGGCGGGGGCGCGCCGAGCGGCGAGCGGGGCAGGGACGTGTCGGTCACGGAGGGGAGCGGATGCGCGGACCAGGTGGGGACGGCGGGTGCGACAATCTGCGCCGCCGCCCCCCGCCGC
>NZ_DASVTX010000579.1:0-17515 GCF_036387355.1 Longimicrobium sp. | reverse complement strand
CAACACGCTTTCAGAATGACACTCACAGGCCGAGGCGGTACAACAAGCGTGTTTCCCAACACGCTTTCAGAATGACACTCACAGGCCGAGGCGGTACAACAAGCGTGTTTCCCAACACGCTCTCAAGAATGACAGATTGTTGCGCTGCATGACCTCGGACGGCCCGGGACCACTAGGCCGGGGGGCTGCTCGTGAGGCGCTGATGCAGGGCGGCGAGCGCGGCGCGGTTGCTGGGCCAGTGGAGGCGAGCGGCGGCGCTGGCGTAGTCCATCCACTCGATCGCGTCGTGCTCGGCGGAAAGGCGAAGGGCCGCGGGGGAGATGGGCGCGGCGAAGGCGTGTTCTGGGATCGTCTCCAGATGCGGCGGCCAGTGCGCCCGATCGCGAAACTCCGTCACCGGCACCCGGCCCACGACGCCGAGCGAAATCAGCTCCGTCCCCAACGGCAGACCGGCTTCCTCCCACGCCTCGCGCCCGGCGGCCTGCGCGGGCGTCTCCTCATCTTCGCCGCCGCCCGCGACGGGCTGCCACACGCCGAGATCGGCCCGGCGCAGAACCGCGTAGCGCGGTTTGCCATCCACCGTCCATGTGTAGAGCAGGACCAGCACCTGGAACGGCGCGCGCATCAGGACGCGGTGGGCGGGAGCGCATCCATCGATGCGACCGCGGCGGACGCTTCCGGCGATGTCATCACGGGTTCCACGCGAAAGTCCACCAGGTCGCGCCACGCCTCCATCCACCCATCCAGCAGCGCGCGGTCTTCGCATTCCATCACCTGGTAGCAGCGGCGCAGATCGGCCGTCACCCAGCTGGCCACGTACGTCAGCCCCGGCGGCGCCAGGCGGCCCCGCTCCGCGAACCGCTGGTAGACGGCGCGCGGATCGCCGCCGCGAAACTCCTCGATCACCAGATACAGCATCCGCGGCTCAGCGTGCGGGGACGAGGCGAGGCAGACGGCGCTGGGCGGCCTCGATGTGGTGCTGGTTGTGGTAGAGGGTGAAGAAGAGCATCTCGCGGACGGTGAGCTTGCCCAGCAGCGGGTGCGGCAGGCGAAGTTGATCCAGCTGCGCGTCGCTCCACGTCTCCACCCCCGCGCGCAGCCTCGCATTCACGCGGGCCCAGCGCGCCAGCAGCTCCGCGCGGCGCGCGGGCACCTCCGCGGGCGCGGCCTCCACTCGCGGCGGCACGTACCGGCCCGACGCGCCGCCCCCGCCCGCGAGCACCGCGCGGTACGCGTGTCGAACCTGCGCGTACGTGCGCGACGGCTGCCGCGCCCGCCCGAAGAGGAGGCCCGGCACCAGCTTCGGGTAGCCGAGCGCCTTTGCGACGGCGCTCACGCTGACGTTCAGGTGATGCAGGTGCTCCGCCGGCGTCCACGCATCGCCCACGCGGTGCACGAACCCGGCGTCGGACAGGCCGCCGAAGAACGCGGCCACCTCGCCCTCCACCTGCGCCAGCGCGTGGACCAGGCCGGGCTTTCCGGCGAGCGGATCAGCGTGCACGGCAATCTCCGGGAGGGGGAACGCGTCAGTTCCTGGCCGCGCGGACCAGGTCGGCGAGCAGGACGAGGGCCTGGATGGGCGTGAGCGCGTCGGGGTTCACCTGGCGCAGGCGCTCCACCGCGGGATGCGGCAGGCCGCCGCCGTCGAACAGGCCCAGCTGCAGCCCGGGGTCCGGCGCGTTCCCCGCCGCCGCGGCCGACTGCTCCTCCAGTTCGTGCAGCACCTGCCGCGCCCGCGCCACGACGGTCTCCGGCATCCCCGCCAGCCGCGCCACCTCCACGCCGTAGCTGCGGTCCGCCCCGCCGGGCACGAGCCGGCGGAGAAAGACGATGTCCTCGCCCACCTCGCGCACCGCGACGCTGAAATTCACTACGCCGTCCAGCGTGTCGGAAAGGCGCGTCAGCTCGTGGTAGTGCGTGGCGAAGATGGTCTTGGCGCCCACCTGGTCGTGCAGGTGCTCCGTGGTCGCGGTCGCCACGGACAGGCCGTCCCAGGTGCTCGTCCCGCGGCCGATCTCGTCCAGCAGCACCAGCGAGCGCGGCGTGGCGCCGTGCAGAATGGCCGCGGTCTCGTTCATCTCCACCATGAAGGTGGACTGCCCGCGCACCAGGTTGTCGGACGCGCCCACGCGCGTAAAGATGCGGTCCACCACGCCCACGTGCGCCGCCCGCGCGGGGACGAACGAGCCGACCTGCGCCAGAAGCGCGATCAGCCCCACCTGCCGCAGGACCGTCGACTTGCCGGCCATGTTGGGCCCGGTAAGGATCATCACCCGCGCGTCTTCGTCCAGCTTGACGTCGTTGGGGATGAACTCCTCGCGCGGCATCATCGTCTCCACCACGGGGTGGCGCCCGCCGCGGATCTCCAGCGCGAAGCCGCCGTCCACCACCGGGCGCACGAAGTCGCGGATGCACGCCACCTCCGCCAGCCCGGCCAGCACGTCCACCACGGCCACGTGGTCCGCCACCCGCTGAATGCGGGGCACCTCGCGCGCGGCCGCCTCACGCAGTTCCGCGAACAGCCGCTGCTCCAGCGAGCCGATGCGCTCCTCCGCGCCCAGGACCTTCTCCTCCCACTCCTTGAGCTCGGGCGTGTAGTAGCGCTCGGCGTTGGCCAGCGTCTGCTTGCGGTGGTAGTGGTCGGGAACGCGGTCCGCCTGCGCGCGCGTGACCTCCAGGTAGTACCCGAAGACGCGGTTGAAGCCGATCTTGAGCGTGTTGATGCCGGTGGCCTCGCGCTCGGATGCCTGCAGCCGCGCGATCCAGTCCACCGCGCCGTCGCGGATGGAGCGCAGTTCGTCGAGGTCCGCGTTGTGGCCCTGCCGGATCACGCCACCGTCGGCGAGGGAAACGGGCGCGTCCGGGTCCACCGCGCGCTCGATGGCCTCGCGCACGTCGTCCAGCGGCTCCAGCCCGTCGCGCAGGATCGCGAGCAGCGACGACTTTGCGTTCCCCAGCGCGCCGATCAGCAGCGGGAGGCGGCCCAGCGAGGTGGCGAGGGCGAGCATCTCCCGCGGCGTTGCGCGGCCGGCGCCCACCTTGATGGCCAGCCGCTCCAGGTCGCGCACCCCGCCCAGCGCGTCGCGCACGGCGCGGCGCATGGCGTCGCTGCCAAAGAACTCGTCCACCGCGTCCAGCCGCGCGGCGATGTGGTCCGGCTTGAGCAGCGGGGCCAGCAGCCAGCGGCGCAGCAGCCGGCCGCCCATGGGGGTGCACGCCTCGTCCAGCACCTTGAGCAGCGTGCCTTCCGTCCCCGCGCCGCGGAGCGTTTCCACCAGTTCCAGGTTGCGGCGCGTCATCTCGTCCAGCACCATGGCGCCGCCCGCCCGCTCCACCACGGGCGGCCGCAGCCCCGCGAAGCCGGCGGGCTGCACCTCGGCCAGGTAGCCCACCAGCGCGCCGCACGCCGCCGCCAGCCACTGGTCCCCTGTCTCGAACCCGTATCCCGCCAGGTTGGCGACGCGAAAGTGTCGGCACAGCTCCTCCGCCGCGCCGCGCGGGTCAAAGAGCCAGTCGCCGCGGTAGGTGAGCGTGGCCGTTCCGGCGCCGGGGAGCGGAAACAGCTCCCACGTGCGCGGGAGCAGGATTTCCGCGGGCTGCC
Source organism: Longimicrobium sp. (assembly GCF_036387355.1). GTDB lineage: Bacteria > Gemmatimonadota > Gemmatimonadetes > Longimicrobiales > Longimicrobiaceae > Longimicrobium. Next base: position 13,914 of record NZ_DASVTX010000579.1, on the reverse strand, counting down.
AGGCGCCCAGCACGTCCGTCAGCTCCTCCCACGGCACGCGGCGCACGCTGAGCTCGCCCGTGGTAAGGTCCGCCAGGGCGAGCCCCACCTCGCTTTCCCCCGCCGCATCCCCCGCGATGGCCGCCAGGTAGTTGTTGCGGCGCGACTCCAGCAGCGCGTCGCTGAACACGGCGCCGGGCGTCACCATTTCCGTCACCGCGCGGCGCACGAGCCCCTTGGCCAGCGCGGGATCCTCGATCTGGTCGCAGATGGCCACCCGCTTGCCGAAGCCCACCAGCTTGCGGAGGTAGTTTTCCAGCGCGTGCGCGGGAATGCCGGCCAGCGGCGCCTTGCTGCCGCCGTTGTTGCGCGAGGTGAGCGTCAGGTCCAGCAGCTTGCTGCCCTCGACGGCGTCCTCGTTGAACAGCTCGTAGAAGTCGCCGACGCGAAAGAACACGAGCGCGTCCGGATGGCGCGCTTTTACCTCGCGCCACTGCAGCATCAGCGGGGTGTCTTCGGACGCCATTCCTGGGGGGTGCTGGAAGCGCGGAACCGGGCCGCGGGCGCGGCTTTGGGGTCATCGTCGGATACGGCGCGAAAAGTACCCGGAGCGAACGGAGAGGGCAACGGGACGGATTGCGCCACCGGACGTACACATTTGGCCTCGTGATGTCCGAAAGCGGAAAACCGCGAACGGCAACCGCACTCACGCGCAGGACGCAGCGGTGCGGAGGTCGCGCGGGGAGAACGGATGGGTGAGATGGCCGCGCAATGATTCCGCTTGGAGTACGGCGGGGAAACGGATGCGGAAGGGCGGACGGAGCGGATGGGCGGGGGCCGTCCTCGCGCGGCGGGCTAAGTGCTTGTTTTGACAGGGTACAGGGGCCGGTGTACATTGCCGGGTCCGTGTGGACACGGCACTGCGAATGGTGATTAAAGGCCAACGGGATTTAACGATATGGAACTTCGCGAGTTCTTCACCGAAGACGCGATCAACCTGGACCTGCAGGGCTCCGGCAAGGACGAGATCCTCAAGGAGCTGATCGGCCTTCTGGGGCTGGACGACAAGTCGCAGGGCATCCTGTTCAAGATGCTCAAGCGCCGGGAAAACCTCGGTTCCACCGGCATCGGCAAGGGGATCGCCATTCCCCACTGCCGCTCGCTGGTGGTCAACCGCCTCCGTGTCGCCTTTGGCCGCAAGCCCGAGGGCGTCGACTTCAAGGCCATCGACGACAGCACCGTTCAGTACTTCTTCCTGATCGTGGCGCCCCCCCTGGAGGTGTCCAACCAGTACCTGCCGGTGCTGGGCAAGATCGCCGGCTTTGTAAAGGAGCCGGACGTGGCGGGCCGCCTGGCGCAGGTAAAGACCCCCAAGGAGTTTCTGGCGCTGCTCGAGGAAAAGGCTGCCTGACATGCATCCCCAACTTGAAACGCTGCTGGAAATCCAGGACCTCAAGACGCAGCGCCGCGAGCTGGAGCAGGCGGAGCGCGAGGTGCAGGAATCCGTGTTCGGCCTGAGCGTGGACGACGCGGTTCGTGAGCTGGACGGCAAGATCACGGAAATGGAAGAGTCGCTTCCGCCTCAGGTGCGCAGCCGCTACCAGCGGGTGGGCGCCAAGCACCCCCGCGTGGTCGTTCCCGTGATCCGCGGGACGTGCTACGGCTGCTTCGTGCAGGTGCCCACGGCGCTGGCCAGCGACGCCGACCGCAACGAGGAAGTCCGCACCTGCCAGAACTGCGGCCGCTTTCTGTACCTGATCGACTGATCCGCTTCGCCGGACAGCCGGACGCAACGAGGCCCCTCCACCCGGAGGGGCCTCGTCGTTTTCCGGATCCGGCTTCCCTCCGTCCGCCCCGCTCCGGCTGCCCCCACTCGCCGCGCCGAACGGTCCGGCGCGCGTCAGACCGGGGTGTGCTCCCTCTCCCGCATCCGTTCGCGGGAAGAGGGTCGTGGTGCGCAGCACGCGGGGTGAGCGCCCCAGCCGGCCGCGCGCACCGATCCCATCATCCCCCGCCGAACCATCCCGATCGCGCTACCTCCCCATCATCCCCCAACGAAAAGCCGGCCCGACTCTGCAGTCAGACCGGCTCTCAGTCGCCGCGGCGGCCAAAGGGCCAGAAGCGGGACCTGCGCCTGGGCGGGGCGGTGACCATCACGCGCTGATACACGGTGCGGTTGTCCACCTGGAGCATGCACACGTACACCCCGGTGGCGACGCGGTTGCCGTTGGTGTCCCTTCCATCCCAGTACGCCTGCTTTCGCCCCGGCTCGGTGTAGCGCAGGTTGAGCACCGGCACGTTGCGGCCGCGGGGGTGCGCCACCGCGCGCGGCGTGGCGACGAGCTGACCAAACATGTTTACGATCCGCATGGAGACCACCCGGGTGCCTCCGTCTGCGAACATCTCCGGCTCCAGTACGAACGGGATATAGGTGTCCGGGTTGGCGGGATTGGGGTAGTTCTGCTCCAGGTGAAAGCCCTTGGCCTGCACCGTGGCCTGCGGGCTGCTCTGCGCCCGCGCCGGGGGAGCGGGGAACGGACCGAACAGCAGCAGCAGGAGGAGCAGAACAGGTGGTGCACGAAGCATCAGCACCTCACTGTTCACCAGATTGACGCGTGGTCTGCTCCCTCCTGATACGGTCCCACGGGGGATGGGCGAGTACGGCTGAACATACCCCGTTCGCGACACCGGGGTCAAGCGATGTCCACGCCCGGCGCGGCGGGCGGCGCCGGACGCGCGGCGCTTGCGTTCTCCAGGAACAGGTCCAGCGCGCGGAACGGCTTGTCGTGCGCCACCTGCGCGTCCAGAAAGGCACGCAGGAGGGCGCGGTGCGTCCCCGGCCGCCCCACCCCGCCCGCCGGCACCTCTCCCGCAAGCAGCACGCGCAGTTCCGAGCGGCTCTCCGGCTCCAGCACGCGTCCCGCGGGGCGGCAGCGGGTGCAGGCCACGCCCCCCGCCACGGCGTCGAAGCGCACGGGATCCGCGGGCTGCACCTCCGCGCCGCACACCACGCACTCGTCCAGCTGCGGCGCAAAGCCCATCAGTCCGATGAGCGTCCAGGCGCCGGCCAGCGAGGCGGCCAGCGCCTCGGCCCCGTCTGCCGCCCCGGCGATGGCGTCCCAGGCGCCGGCCAGTGCGGCGTAGAGTGCGGGCTGCGCCTCCTCCGCCCCCACGCGCAGCACCATTTCCGCCAGCAGCGAGGCGCCGGCAAAGCCCACCAGAGAGCGGCCCAGCGCCTGCCGGCTGCGCACCAGGTCAAACCCGCTCAACGTGTGCAGGTCGCGCCCGGGCTTGAGGTAGAACGCGGCCTGCCCCTCCGTGAACGGCTCCAGCACGCCGCCGTAGCGGCTGCGGGGGCGCAGCGCGCCCTTGGCCATCACGGAAAGCAGGCCGTGCTCCCACGTGTACAGGCGCAGGATCTTGCTGGTTTCGCTGTAGGGAAACGACTGCAGCACCAGCGCGCGCGTGCTCACCAGCGGCACGCCGCCCCCCGCGTCAGGCCCGCGCCGGGCGGCGGCGCAGCGCGAACCACGCGCCCGCCAGCAGCACCAGCCCCGCCAGCACCCCGGCCAGCAGCCGCGGATCAATCCCCATCCCCGGCGCGCGCCAGGTGAGCGTCACCCGGGAGTCCGGGCGCATGGACGTTCCCGTGTAGCGCAGGTAGGTGTCGCCCTCCGCGCTGAACGTGTCCGCCTTCGCCAGCCCCGCGACAGCCACGCCGGGCGCGGGCTGGCGTACGTACAGCGTCAGCGTGTCGGTGGCGTGCGTGAGGGGAAAGGCGAGCGTGCGGCTTCCCTGCGGCAGACGGTAGCGGAACAGCATGTCGCGCCCGCCGGGGGTGATGGGGACGGCGGCCACCACGCGATCGCCCACCAGCATCAGGTCCTGCGCGTCCGGCCCGGAGCCCGTCATGGGCCGCTCCGTCTGAAAGTCCGTGGCGCCGTCGGGAAGGCGCACGCCGAACACCGGCTTGCCCCCCTGCCCCACCACCGTGCGGCGCGACGGGTTTTCCACGTGCACCACCTCGGCCACGTCCCAGGCGCCGCGGGTGCCGGGAACCAGGATCACGTCGCGCCGGCCCACGGTGAGCGAGTTGACCGCAGCGGGCGCGGACGTGGTGTCGTACGCGGCGATCTCGTACGTGGCGCCGGGGTCGCTGGGGTGCAGCGCCGGGCCGAAGTAGCGCACGCCGTCCACCATGGCGGTGGCAAAGAAGACGGAGAACCTGGCGTTGGGGTCCTGCGGCGGCAGGCGAAAGGTGAACGCGCCGTCCGGGCCGGAGGCGGTGACCGCCACGCGGCCGGAGGTGTCCGACGCCACGCGGTGCAGCTCCACCGAGGCGCCGGGCACGCCGCGTCCCTCGCGCACCACGCGCCCGGTCATGGACGCGCGGGCGGGGGCGGAGGCGGCGGGCGCCTGCGCGGGCGCGGGGGCCTGCGCGGCGGCGGGAGCGGAGGCCAGCGCGGCGCAGAGCACCGCGAACAGGAGCGGCAACGGGCGGCGCGCCGTGTGGCGCACCGCCCGCTCAGGTACAGGAAGCGGAGTCACGGATTGAAACGTCCCAGGTCTTCTGGATCGAGCTTGCTGAGGTAGTCCTTGAGCTGCTCGGGGTTCAGCCCCGGCTGCGGGCCCTCGGCGGGAGCGTCTTCGCCCAGCATCACCACCTCGTCCTCGGCGGGGATGAGGGTGCTGGTGGTAAGCAGGTCTTCGGTGGTGAACAGCTGGGCCTGGGTTCGCAGCGCGATGGCGATGGAATCCGAGGGGCGCGCGTCCACGGTGAACAGCTCGTCGCCGCGCTGGATGACCAGTTCGGCGAAGTAGGTGTTCTCCTTGACCCGCGTGATCAGCACGCGGATGAGCGTGCCGCCCAGCCCGCGGATGAGCAGCGGAAACAGGTCGTGCGTGAGCGGGCGGGGAAACTTCATCCCCGCCAGCTGCATGGCGATGGCGCTGGCCTCCGCCGGCCCGATCCAGATGGGAAGGACGCGGCTGCCGCCCTCCTCCTGCAGGATCACCACGGGCGACTTGGTGTTCTGATCGAGCCCCAGGCTCTGGACGCGGACCTTGATCATGCGTGCGTGCGGGTGCGTTCGGGCCGAGGCGTGCCGCGCGACCGGCGGTGCACAGGGTACCGCAAGTTTCGCTTCCGGTTCCGCCGCGGCGGTGGAACCGTACCGGCGCGGTGCGCGGCGGGCGGAGGCGGGAACGGCGTCGCGCTGCGCGCGGGCCCCTCCCCCGGCCCCTCCCCGTGCAAACAGACGCACGGAGAGGGGAGAACGGCGGTCCGGTGCGCTTCGGAGGGCCGCGCGGTCGGAGAGGCCCCCTCTCCCGGCCCTCTCCCCCGCTGTCGCGGGCGAAAGGGAGACCTCGGTGCGAGCGCCGCGTACGGCACCGGCTTCATCGTCCGCGCCCGAGCAGCCTCACAGCAATATCGTGAGGCTTCCCGCCGTTGTTGCGGCGACTTCAGTCGCTCAGCACGGGGCCATCCGCCCGCATGCAGGTGAAGTCTCCCCGTCTGTCTGGGGAGACTTTCCGCCGTTGTTGCGGCGACTTCAGTCGCTCAGCGCGCCCATCACGCTCCCCCGGTCTGTCCGACCGGGAATCTGCGCGGCCTGACCGCGCGGGCGCATCACCCCAGCAGCGACTTGAGCGCGTCCACGCGGTCCAGGCGCTCCCAGGGGAACAGCGTCACCCCGTTCTCCCCCGCCTCGCTGGTGCGGCCGAAGTGCCCGTACGCCGCGCTCGGCTTGTAGATGGGCGAGCGCAGGTTCAGCGCCTCGATGATGGCCAGCGGGCGGAAGTCGAACACCTCGCCCAGCGCCTTTTCAATCCGCGTCTCGTCCGCCTGCCCCGTGCCGAACGTGTCCACCCGGATGCTCACCGGCTCCGCCACGCCGATGGCGTACGCCAGCTGAATCTCGCACCGGTCCGCCACGCCCGACGCCACCACGTTCTTGGCCGCCCACCGCGCCGCGTACGCCGCCGACCGGTCCACCTTGGTGGGGTCCTTGCCGCTGAAGGCGCCGCCGCCGTGCCGTCCCATGCCGCCGTACGTGTCCACGATGATCTTGCGCCCCGTGAGCCCCGCGTCGCCGTGCGGCCCGCCGATCACGAACCGCCCCGTGGGGTTCACGTGGATCGTGCAGTTCTCGGGATCGAACAGATCCTCCGGCATCACCGGGGCGATCACGTGGCGGCGGATCTCGTCCACGATCTGCTCCTGCGTGACGTCCTCGTCGTGCTGCGTGCTCACCACCACGGTGTCCACGCGCACCGGCCGGTCGCCCTCGTACTCCACCGTCACCTGGCTCTTGCCGTCCGGGCGCAGCCACATCAGGTGCCCCGACTTGCGCTGCTCCGCCAGCCGGCGCGCCACCCGGTGGGCAAGCAGGATGGGGAGCGGCATCAGCTCCTCGTTCTCGCGCGCGGCGTAGCCGAACATCATCCCCTGGTCGCCCGCGCCGCCGGTGTTGACGCCCATGGCGATGTCGGCGGACTGCTGGTCGATGGTGGTCATCACCGCGCAGGTCTTGCCGTCGATGCCGTAGCGCGCGTCGGTGTACCCGATCCCCATCAGCGTGCCGCGCACGATGGCCGGGATGTCGACGTACGTGCTGGTGCTGATCTCCCCGGCGACAACGGCCACGCCGGTGGTCACGAGCGTTTCGCACGCCACGCGGCCGGCGGGGTCCGCCTCCAGGATGGCGTCCAGCACGGCGTCGCTGATCTGGTCGGCGATCTTGTCCGGGTGTCCCTCGGTGACGGACTCCGAGGTGAAGAAGTGGCGGCGAGTCACGTGGCGCTCAAGCGGTTCAGGGCGTGCGAAAAGGGGAGACGGGCGGCGGAACGTAGAAGGTCAGTCCGCCCGCGACAACCCCAGCGAGGCGGAGAACTTGCCCAGGTCCAGCACCCGGGCCAGGCGGGCGGTGAGAACGGAAACCACCTCTTCCGGCGAGTGCGCGGCCATGGCCTCGGCCACCCCGGCCGCCGCGTCGTCGTACGTCACCGAGCGGATGACCTTCTTGATCTCCGCCAGCGCCGGCGGGCCCACGGAAAGCGACGAGGCGCGCATCCCGATGAGCAGAAAGGCGCCCAGCGGGGTCGCGGCCACCTCGCCGCACACGCTCACCTCGATCCCCGCCTCGTTGCCCGCCTTGCAGATGGCGGCCAGCAGGCGCACCACCGCCGGGTGGAACGGGTTGTAACGCGAGGCCAGGCGCGAGTTGCCGCGGTCCACCGCCAGCGTGTACTGCACCAGGTCGTTGGTGCCGATGCTGAAGAAGTCCACGTGCCGCGCCAGCTCCGGCGCCAGCATGGCCGCCGCGGGCGTTTCCACCATCGCCCCCAGCTTGTACGCGTCCGGCACGGGCTGCCCCTCCGCCCGCAGCTCCTCGATGGCCTCGTTGATCAGCGCCCGCGTGCGCGTCACCTCGCTGATCTCGTTCACCAGCGGGAGCATGATGCGCAGGTCGCCGAACGGCATGGCGCGGATGAGGGCCCGCAGCTGCGTGCGGAAGATGGCGGGCTCGTCCAGGCACACGCGGATGGCGCGCCATCCCAGGAACGGGTTCTCCTCGCGCCCGATGTGCAGGAACGCGGGGAACTTGTCGCCGCCCAGGTCAAAGGTGCGAATCACCACCGGCTGCCCGGGGAACGACTCCGTGACCCGCTTGTAGGCGCGGAACTGCTCCTCCTCGTTGGGTGCCGTCGCACGGCCCACCACCAGGAACTCCGTGCGGTACAGCCCCACCCCCTCGGCCCCGTGAATGCGCGCGTTGTCGCTTTCGCCGGGCAGGTCGATGTTGGCCCGCAGCGCCATGCGCACCCCGTCGCGCGTCACCGCGGGAAGGTGGGCGAGCAGCACCAGTTCCTGCTCCCACTCGCGGATCAGGTAGTCGCGCTGGCGGTACGCCTCGCGGTCCTCCTCCGACGCGCCCACCACCACGCGCCCCGTGCGCCCGTCCAGGATTAGCTCGTCGCCGTCGCGCACCTCTTCCGACAGGTTGCCGACGGAAACCACGCAGGGAATTTCCAGCGAGCGGGCCAGGATGGCGCTGTGCGAGGTGCGCGTGCCCAGGTCGGTGGCGATCCCCATCACCGTGCGCGGGTCCAGCTGCACCGTCACGGATGGCGTCAGCTCGCGCGCGACCAGAATGAACTTCTCCCCGTCGCCCACGCGGGCGGCGAGGTCCGGGTCCGGCATCCCCATCAGCCGGCGCAGCACGCGGGTCTGCACGTCGGCCAGGTCGGCCAGCCGGTCCAGCACCATGGGGTGCGAGCTGTGCGACAGCGCCGATTCCCACTCCAGCACCCGCCACTCGAAGGCGCGCTCGGCGGTGAGCAGGTTTTCGCGGATGGTGCGGATGGTGCCGTCGATGAGGTCCGCGTCTTCCAGCATGAGCACCTGCGGCTCAAAGATGCGCGCCTCCACCTCGCCGATGGCGGCGGCGGTGCGCACCTGCAGCGCCTTGATGCGCTCGCTGGCGTAGGCCAGCGCTTCGCGAAAACGCGCGATCTCCGCGTCCGCCTGCTCGGCGGGCACGGTGGCGCCGTGCGGCACGCGCGGCACCTCCCAGCGCAGGACGCGCGCGGGGCCGATCACGATTCCCGGCGCGGCCGGAATGCCTTCGCGAAGGGAGCTCACCGCCTCAGTCCTCGCCGAAGCGGTTCTGCACCAGCTGCGTGAGCGCGTCCACCGCCTCGCGCGCGTCGTCGCCCGAGGCGCGGATGCGCACCTCGGAACCGCACTCCGCCGCCAGCATCATCACCCCCATGATGCTCTTGCCGCTGACCTCCACGTCGTCCTTGCCGATCCACACGTCGGACGTGAAGCGGTTGGCCAGCTTGACGAACTCCGCGGCGGGACGGGCGTGCAGCCCGTACCGGTTCACGATGGTGACCTGGTTGGTGTGTTCCATCCCGTTCACGTTCACGAGTTGCTCGCCAGCACCACGCCGGCGATGAGCAGGGCCGTAAGGCCGATTCCCGCGACCATCCGCACCCGCGGGCCCAACATGACCCCCGCCACCAGGGCCACGAGCCCCAGGGCAAAGTAGTCCCATCCGTTCCGCCCGCCGGACCCCACCGCCAGCACGGCGGCAAACCCGGACAGAAAGGCGCCCACGTCCGACGCGCGCTCGCCGATGCGCTCAAAGGGCGCCTCGCGCAGCGCGCGCGCCACCTGCAGCCCCTCGCGCAGCCCCGTGCGCAGCCCCCACACGCGCAGCCACAGGTGCAGCGCGTTGTAGCTGGCCACGAAGGCGGACACGGCCAGCCACCAGGGAAGCCCCGCCAGCAGCAGCGCCACCATGAGCAGCGCCGTGGTGGGCCGCCACACCAGCCACACCAGCCGGTCGCCCAGCGAGCCCAGCGAGCCGCGCACCGCCGCCTTGAAGCGGCCGATGAGCTCCGGGGGCGCGCCGTCCGCCTCCAGCCGCGCGATGGCGCCGGCGGCCAGCGTGGCCAGGTACGGATGCGCGTTGAACAGCTCCGCGTGCCGCCCCGTGGCCTCGCGCAGCCGCGGCCCGTCCGCACCGTGCAGGTGCCGGAGCGCGGGCGCCAGCACGAACGCCATTCCCGTGCCGATCAGGGTGCGGTAGTTCCACGATCCTTGCACGGCAAAGCTGCGCAGAAGCATGGCCCGGCGCACCCCACGGGGCAGCCCGTTCACCTCAGCCACAGCACCAGCGCCCCCGCCACCGCACCCACCGCAAAAAGGGGAAGCCGCCGCCGCCCAAAGAGCCGCAGCGCCGACGCGAGGGCGCCCGCGGCGGACAGGGCCAGCGCGGGGCGCGTCCACTGCTCGCGAAAGGGGATCCACCCCAGCGTTTCCAGCAGCGTGCCCAGCAGCAGCAGCCCGGCGAGCGTGAGCAGCGTTCCCCGCGCGGCGTCCAGCGCCAGCGCGCGAAGGTGCAGCCGCTCCACCGCCGCCGGGTCCAGCGGCCCGGGCGCGGGAACGGCCAGGCGCGCGTTGGCCCGGCGCAGCGCCTCCACCGTCCTGCCCCCCACCCATCCCCACGCCATGCTGAAGACCACGCACGCCATGAGCGCCACGGGCGAGTCGGTGGACCCCGCAAAGGCGCCGGCGGCGGCCACGGCGGCGGGCCCGGCTTCGGGGTAGCGCGAGGCGCCCACGGGGAGCACGGCCAGGTGCAGCGCCTCCAGCAGCAGCCCCGTGGCGATCCCCGCCGCCGGGTTGCCGGCCACGATCCCCGCCAGCCCGGCGGCCACCAGCGGCCGCGACAGCATCAACTGCCCCAGCGAGGTGGCGTCCAGCGCCAGCAGTCCGCCCAGCAGGCTCAGCAGGGCCAGGGTGAGGGGATCGGGGATCACGGCGCGTCAGGGGGCCAGGAGCTGGTCCAGCCCCACCCGGCTGCTGCCGGGCAGGTCCCGCGCGGAAACCCTGGCCCCCGCCGCGGCGATGGCGCGCAGGTCGTCGTCGTCGCCCGGGCCCAGGTGCAGGTACGGAAGCACGCGCCGCCGCCCCTCCCCGTCGTGAATGCCGCCCAGGTTCACCTCTTCGCCCTGCAGCCCGCCCCCGTCCGCCAGCCGCCGCGCGGTGCGGACGTCGCGCACCAGCACGATGACGCGCCGGGGCCCGCCCCGCCATTCGGCCAGGTGGCCGCGGGCATCGTCCACCGTGGCGAAGGCGGCCTCCATTTCCGGGGGCACGCCCAGGCAGTACAGCTCCTGCTCCCACGGGCTGGCCGCAATGGCGTCGTCGGCGACGACGATGCGGTCGGCGTGAAGGGGGCCGCCCCACCCCACCACCACCTGCCCGTGGATCAGGCGTTCGTCAACGCGAAGCAGCACGATCGGCATGCACCGCACCTTCCCGGCACTGGCCGGTGATCGCGGACTTCCCCTTGGTGACCAGGCGGTCCACCAGTTCCGGAAGGGGAAGCTCGCGGTGAAAGACGAAGTCCAGCAGCATGGGCAGGTTCACCCCGCACACCACGGCGGTGTCGGGCCGGTCCACGGACAGGCGGCGCGCGGCAAAGGCGCACGAGCCGCTGGGCAGGTCGGTAAACACGATCCCCGGACCCTCGCCCAGCGCCTCCAGCACGCTGGCCTGCAGCCGTTCCGGGCCGCACCCCTCGTTGCTCACCGCCCGCAGCGCGTCCTCGGGCGCGCCGCTGATCTGCCGGACGGACTGCACCATTCCCTCGGCCAGCGTGGCGTGGCTCACCACCAGCCCCCGCACGGGCTCACTCATAATCTTCCTCCAGGTACTCCGACGTGCCCCCCATGCGGGCCTGAAGCCGCTGGTTGAACAGCCGGGCCGTATCAATCCCCGAATACTTGAGCAGGTGGTTCATGGCCACCACCTCGCACACCACCGTAATGTTCTTGCCCGGCACCAGCGGCACGGTCACCATGGGCACGGGCACACCCAGGATGTCCATGCTGCGCGTGTCCAGCCCCGTACGGTCGTACACCGCGTGCTCGTCCCAGATCTCCAGCTGCACCACGACCTCGATGCGCTTCTGCTGGCGGATGGCGCGAATGCCGAACATGGTGCGGATGTCGATGATGCCGACGCCGCGGATTTCCATGTGGTGGCGCTGCAGGTCGTGCCCCTTGCCGATCAGGATCTCGTTGCCGCGCCGCGTGATCATCACCAGGTCGTCGGCCACCAGGCGGTGGCCGCGCTCCACCAGGTCCAGCACCGTTTCGCTCTTGCCGATGCCGCTCTTGCCCACGAAGAGCAGCCCCACGCCGTACACGTCCGCGAGCGAGCCGTGCAGCGTGGTGCGCGGGGCGAAGCGTTCTTCCAGGAACGGCTTGATGCGCGTGTAGAAGTCGGCGGTCTTGAGCGCGGTGCGGATCACGGGAGTGCCGGTGGCGTTGGCCAGCTCCAGCAGCGGCTCCGGCGGCTCCTGCCCCTTGGTGATGAACACCACGGGGATGTTGAAGGCCAGAAAGGTGACCAGCGCGGCGCGGCGGCGGTCGTCGTCCAGCGACTCCAGAAAGGCGCACTCCGTTTCGCCCAGCACCTGCATGCGCTCGGAGGGGAAGCGCTCGGTGTACCCGGTGAGCACGAGCCCCGGGGAGCTGATGTCGGGGGTCTGCACGGAGCGGGACAGGCCGCGCTCGTCGGTCAGCAGTTCCAGCGCGAGCGATTCCCGTTTGGAGCTCAGCAGGTCGTCGACCGTCAAGAAGCGCCCTCGTGCGTGGTGTGGATGGGGTGCGGGCGACAGGATAACGCCCCGTCCGCGGCCGCACCATGCCCCGCGGGTGCCCATGCAGGAATCGGGCGGGCGCCGCGGCCGGTGGATGGGGCAGAGGATTCGGTGCGAGGCTCCGACGTCGGCCCGATGCAAGGTGGACGGCGTCCCTGTGGCACGCGTGGTTCGGCGCGGGCCCGGGCACCCCTCTCTCCCCGGCCCTCTCTCCCGCAAGCGGGAGAAAGGGAGACCTCAGCGCGAGGACGGCTTTCGGCACTGACCTCGTCGTCCCCGCGGTTGCCAGCCTCACGGCAGTATCGTGAGGCTTTCAGCCGTTGTTGCGGCGACTTCAGTCGCTCAGCCGCGGGCCCCTCCCCCCGGCCCCTCCCCGTGCAAACTGACGCGCGGAGAGGGGAGAATGGCGGTCGGGTGCAAGGCGCCGGGTCAGAGCAGCGTGAGGTCGGCGGGGGACGAAGTAGCGACGCGGCGCTGGCCATAGGGGCAGAGGTCCAGAACCGGGCACCGGTGGCACGCGGGGCTCTGGTAAAAGCAGCAGCGCTGGCCGTGCAGCATGAGCGCTTCGTGGTTGTCGTACACCTGCTGCGCGTTCCAGTCCTGCGGAAGCTGCGCCTCCAGCAGCCGGTGCGCGGGACCCACGGCCACGTTGGCGGGGATGAGCGCCAGCCGCTGCGCCACGCGATGGTGGTGACTGTCCACGGGGAGCGCGGGCATGCGCAGGCGGCTGAACAGGAGCACCGCCGCGCTGGTCTTGGGCCCGACGCCGGTGATGGACTCCAGCCACTCCCGCGCTTCCGTCACCGCGAGCGTGCCCAGGAAGTCCAGCGACAATTCTCCGCCCCGCCGCGCGGTGATCTCGTGCAGCACGGCCTGAATGCGCGGTGCTTTCTGTTCCGGCCACGTCGCGGGCGAGATCGCCTCCTCAACCTCGCCCACGGGCGCGTCGCGCACCTGCACCCACTCCGGGAACCGCGCGCGAAGCTGCCGGAACGCCTTGCCCGAATCGCTGTTCCGCGTGCGGTGGCTGAGGAGCGACGAGACCAGCTCGCTCAGCGGATCAAAGTCGTGGAAGTATGGGATCGGGCAGCCGTACGCGGCGCACAGACGGTCGTGGACCAGCAGCGCCTTGGCGTGCAGTTCAGCGGTCGGAGGTTTCATGACCCCGAACGTGAGGCAAACCTTGCGCCCCCTTTGTTCACTTCCGTTCCGCCGTGCGGGTTCGAGCCTCCGGCACCGCTGCCCGGGCGCCGCGCCGAGCAGTCCGCGTCGTCGGCGTGAACCATCCGTAGGGCCCGCTGCCCGCCGTGCGCGGCTGGCGCGAAGTCCGGAAAGCACCGCAGACGGCACCCCCCGCGGCGCCCGCGTGCGGACGGTCTACGCCTTTGCGGACCCGGCGGCAGCGGCGAGGTGCGCCTCGGTGAGCTCGGCCGCGCGGTCCCACGAGAGCGTTTGCGCAAAGGCGTGCGCGCCCGCGCCGAGCGCCTGCACGCGGGCGGGGTCGCGCGCCAGGGAGGCGAGGGCGTCCGCCAGCGCGTCGGCGTCGCCATAGGGAACGAGCAGGCCGGTGCGGTCGTGGATCACGGACTCGCGCAGCCCCGGCGAGTCCGCGGCGACGGCGGGCGTTCCGCAGGCGCCCGCCTCGATGTTGGTGATCCCCCACCCTTCCTTGGGCGAGGCGAGCACCGTCGCCCAGCTGGTGCGCAGCAGGCCGCGCTTCTGCTCCTCGCTCACGAACCCCTCGAAGCGCACG
>NZ_DASVTX010000578.1:0-3963 GCF_036387355.1 Longimicrobium sp. | reverse complement strand
CGAGGTGGGCGGCAGGACACCGGTGGAGCGGAGGCGACGCCGGGGGGACGCCGGCAGCGCGGGCGGCGCGAACTGCCATCAGGCGCACCGGATCGGTCTCATCAGCCGCACCGGGACCCCACCCGGCTCGGACTTTGAGCGTCATTCCGAGGAAGGCGCCGCGCTGCACCCTCCGTCACACCAGACTCTGGCGCCGACCGAAGAATCCCGCGCCACGGCGTCCCACGCACGCCCGGTTGCGCGCCGCGCTCGGACGCGGCGGGTGCGGCGGGAGAGGCGGGAGCACACCACGCCGGTCAGCGGCGCGGCGGACGTTTCGGTCCGGGATTCTTCAGTCGCGCATGGATTCGGCACGGGGGAAAGCGCGGCGCACGCTCCTTCAGAATGACGCCCCAGCGCCGGGGTGGGCGGCAGGCCCGGCGGGGTGGGCAGCAGGACGGGGGGGACGAGCGGCGCCACCGGGCACGAACTTCCTCGGAGCCGTGTAATTCGTTCGACGCGCGCGCGGAAGCCGTTGCGCGGGCTGGAGTTTGCCTGTCGCAATCGGAGGGGATCGAGATGCGCGCGGACCACCTCGCGTGAGGGATGCGCGCCCGCAGGGCCGAGAACCCGGAGCGGCAGGGCACAGCCGTATCGTGCCCTGGTGCGGAGGGGGCTCGGCGCCGTTGGCAACAGCTGTATCGTTGCCTACGGCGCGCGCAGCCCGGCCCGGAGCGCAGCGCAGGGACACGCCCTCATCCGCCTTCGTCCTTTCTGGTTCCGGCTACGCCGGGTCAGGGATCAGGGAACAGGAACGGCACGGGTGTCTCTGTGTGACCATTTGCCTTGCGGGAGTTGACGCGCGGGGAACGCCGGGCGAGGATCGTAGGGCGCATTCGGGATAAAGGAGAAGAATGGAAAAGGTGCTGGTGGGGGCGGGGGCGAATGTGGGGGATCCCGTGGCGCAGCTTCGCGCCGCGGTGCGCATGCTGGCGCCCGCCATCCACGTCACCCGCGTATCCTCGCTGTACCGCACGGAGCCGGTGGGGCACCGCGACCAGCCGGACTTCTACAACCTCGTGGTGGCCGGAACCACGGAACTGCAGCCGGAGCAGGTGCTTGCGGAGTTGCAGCGAGTGGAGGCGGCGCTGGGGCGGGAGCGTACGTTCCCCAACGCGCCCCGCACGCTGGACCTGGACCTGCTGGCGTTCGGGGAACGGGTGATGGACACGCCCGCGCTCACGCTTCCGCATCCCCGGCTGCACCTGCGCGGATTCGTCCTGCATCCGCTGGCCGAGATCGCGCCGGGGTGGCGGCATCCCACGCGGGAACGCACGGCGCGGGAGTTGCTTTCCTCTGCTACGGCACTGGAGCGCGTCCAACGGCTCGGAGCACTGCATGGCGCGGGAGGGCCGCTTGCCCCCGCGCCCCCGTCCGGCTAAGCTGACCCGCGCCGGCGATCCCCCTTTTCGCGACGCAGGATGGCAGCCGGAGCGCAGTACACGGTCGGGGTGGAAGAGGAGTACCAGCTCGTGGACGCGCGGTCCGCGGAGCTGCGCAGCCGGGCGCGGTACGTGATCGCCACCGACTGGGCCGACGAGCTGAAGGCGGAAATGCAGGAGCACACCGTGGAGGTGGAAACCCGGGTGTGCGAGGGCACCGACTGCGTGCGCGACGACCTGGCCCGCCTGCGCTTTACCGCCGCCATCGCCGCCGAGGCGGAGGGCACGCGCATCGTGGCGGCGGGCACGCACCCGTTCAGCCCGGCGGAAGGGCACGCCTTCAACCCCGCGCCCGTGTACCAGCAGCTGCGCGCGGACTACCGCCGGCTCGCGGAGTCGCAGGCCATCTTTGGCATGCACGTGCACGTGGGGCTGCCGCCGGGGACGGACCGGGCGCGGGTGTGCAACGTGGTTCGCCTGCACCTCCCCGTGCTGCTGGCGCTGAGCGCCTCGTCGCCTCTGTGGCTGGGGGGCGACACGGGACACGCGTCGTACCGCTCCATCCTGTGGCGGCGCTGGCCCCGCTCCGGCGCGCCGCCCCGCTTCAGCAGCGACGCGGAGTACGCGGAGCTGGTGCGGTGGATGGTGGAAAGCGGGCGCATTGACGGGCCCGGGCGGCTGTACTGGGAGCTGCGCCCGCACCACGTCTACCCCACGGTGGAGATCCGGGTGGCCGACTGCACGCCCCGGCTGCAGGACGCGGTGCTCGTCGCCTCCCTGGCGCGCGTCGTGGTCGCGGGGGCGGCGGAGGGAGTGCTGGCGGAGTCGCCGCTCCCCGAATCTTTCCTGCAGCCGCTGCTGAGCGACAACGGGTGGCGCGCCAGCCGGCACGGAATCGCCGCGGAGCTGGCCGACCTGGAAGGGACGGAGCCGCGCACCCTCACGGTGGCGGATGCGGCGCTGCGGCTGGCGGAGCGGCTGTCCGGCGTCGCGGCGGAACTGGGCGAGGCGGAGGAGCTGGCCCGGCTGCCGGCGCTGCTGCGGGAGGGCGGCGCGGCGGACGCGATCCGCGCCCGCGCCGCGTCGCTCGGCGGCGACCTGGCCGCGGTGACGCACTGGCTGGCGGATGAGACCGTAATGGGCGTGGGGATGGACCGCCGCGCCCGGCTGAGACTCGAGGAAACGGTATGAGCACGCCCCACAGGGTCAGGGTTTCTCTTCCCGAAGGCAACTCGCGCGGCTACGAGGTGCTGGTGGGCTCCGGCCTGTTCGCCAGCCTTCACACCGCGCTGTCGCGCTTCTGCCCCGCGCACCGCTACGCCGTCGTGACGGACGACCGCGTGGCCGAACTGTACGCCGTGCGCCTGTCGCGCATGCTGCACTCCTCCGGGCACCGCACCGACGTCTTTGCCTTTACCTCCGGCGAGGCGCAGAAGACGCGCGAAACCTGGTCGCTGGTGAGCGACGCCATGATGGAGTCCGGCTGCGGCCGCGACACCGCCGTGATCGCGTTCGGCGGCGGGGTGCCCGGCGACCTGGGCGGCTTTGTGGCGGCCACCTACATGCGCGGCCTGCCGCTGGTGCAGGTGCCTACCACGCTGCTGGCCATGATCGACGCCTCCGTGGGCGGCAAGACGGGGGTGGACACACCGGCGGGCAAGAACCTGGTCGGCGCTTTCCATCAGCCGCAGTGCGTGCTGGTGGACCCGGAACTGCTGCAGACGCTTCCGGAGGCGCACCTGCGCGCCGGCCTGGCCGAGGCGGTAAAGCACGGCGCCATCGCCGACGCGGAGTACCTGGACTGGATCGAGGACAACGTCGACCCGCTCCTGGCGGCGGACCCGCAGGCGCTCAGCCGCCTCATCATGCGGTCGGTGGAGATCAAGGCCGAGATCGTGGCCAGCGACGTGATGGAGTGCGGCGCCCGCAAACTGCTCAACTTCGGCCACACCATCGGCCACGCGGTGGAGACGCTGTCCGGCTACACCCTGCTGCACGGCGAGGCCGTGGCGGTGGGGATGGTGGAAGAGGCGCGCATCGGCGAGCGCGCCGGGGTCACGGCGGCGGGGACGAGCGCCCGGCTGCGGCGCGTGCTGACCCGCATCGGGCTCCCCACCTCGCTCCCCATCGACTTCGGGGCCGACGCGGTGGTGCAGCACACGCGGATGGACAAGAAGGCGCGCGCCGGCCGGGTGGAGTACTCCCTGATCCAGGACTTCGGGCGCCCCTTCATCGGCCCCGCGGGGGTGTGGGGGCATCCGGTGGCGGACGAGACGGTGGCCGAGGTGCTGGGCGGCGTGGGCAGCCGGGGCTGATCCGGCGCCGTCCGCCGCGGCGGGCCGTCATCTACAGGCAGGTTCATGACCGGTCCGGGGCGCTGCTCCGGACCGGCTTTCACACGGAAACGGGTTTGGCGGAACAACAGGCACGGCGGAGCCCCGCGCGGCGCCGCCTGGAATACGGGCTGGCGCGCGCGCTGGAGCGGGCCGTCAGCACTCTTCCCGAGAGAATGGCCGACGCCTTCGGGGCGCGGCTGGGCGGC
>NZ_DASVTX010000577.1:0-15834 GCF_036387355.1 Longimicrobium sp. | reverse complement strand
ACCAGAGGGAACGGCAACCCTCCCCCGTCCGCTACTGCGCCATCCATCCCGGCATCCGTCCCGCCACGAACGGGAACCAGGCCGGGATACAGGCCACGTAGTAGGTCGGCGGCGCACCGCTCGAACAGTTCGGGATCGAGGCGATTGTCCGAATCATTCAGGCGCGCGACGATCTCCCGGTAAAAGGGGTCTCGGATCATGGGTGGGCGATTGAGGCGAGGGTGGGAATTGGGGCGGTTGCGGGGGTCGCCCACATCGGGAATATTCCTGCCGAACCATTCACTTCACACGTTCCAAGGTGGCGGGCATGGTGCAATCGTCTCGCGACGCAGTTCCCGCGCTCAAGCCCGGGAGTGACCACGATTCCGCCACCGCGGCACTGGACGGGTTGTCGGGAAGTGATGGGTTGGGTTCACCCGCCAACGGTTCTCGCCCGGCGCGACGCCAGCACCGCCGGCCCAAGATCCGCATCGACCCTCATGACCGGTGTAGGGCGGAATGCTTCGGCGGACGCACGCTGAGCGGGCCCGGCGGGTTCTCTGAGGAATGTGTTGTATGCGGGGGAACGGGACAACGCCGCCCTGCGGCGGACCCCAGCCCTGAACGCGGACCTCGACTCGGAGAAGCTTCTTCTTAGCCCGCCCCCGGGCCAAGCCTCTCCCGGCCCGGGAAGGGCCGGGCCTCACATGGACTACCCCCACCCCAAATCTGCCCAGGGCTTGGCTGCCCCACGACAAGCCTGCCCGTGGTACCGCGTCTGCGACCCGCGGCGGCCGCGAGCGGCCCGCGCCCGGGTCGGCGGTTGCTTTCCCCTACCCCGCAACTCTTTATGCTCGTCTACCTCGATCACGCACATTTCGTTGCGCTAGACATCTTGCGCCGGCGCGAGCCGAGCACGTTCGCTGAGTTCCTCGCGTTCTGGCTGGAGCACCGATGCCAGATGGTAATTTCGCGCGCGCACCTGCACGAGATAGGGCAGAGCGAAACGGCTCAGGATGTGGAGAACAAGCTCGAGGTCCTTCAGTACTTCTCCCTCTGGTCCACTTCCTTGGAGGAGAACGTAGACTGTGTACTGATTCGTGAGATCCGTCACCAAACGCTACATCGGCTTGAGAGCACGGAAGCTTGGGCTCCGTCCCGTTCTGGGCAACTCCGGGAAGAGCTGTACCGCCCAGTGAACCACGATACGTTGCGGCGCTTTGTCCGCCGGAACCGGGCGGGGTGGATGGAGGAACTCCGTGGCCGCAAGCAGATGTCAGCTTTTGAGAATCGAAGCATCGCCGGGTCGAAGGCGTTTTCAGCGTTCGACGGGGAAGAAGAAGCCCAAGTGGGATCCTGAGGGCTGGAGATTCTATCGCTTCGTGCGGAGCACGGCTCCGCAGCAACGGTCTGGAGACCTGGTCGCGGACCAATGGATCGCGGAGATCGATGCGCGCGGGGAAGAGTGCTACAAGAAGGCGAAGAGAAAGCGTGAAGCGCTCATCTGCATGTACGACTTGCGAGGGTTAGCTGCCCTTAGTCGTGCACCTGAGGAAGATCTTTCAAGACACGGCTTCATGCGGGCTTTGGGGCGGCACTGGATTCAACCCGAGTGCCTGCAGAGGTATACCGCCGAGGACACATCTGCTGCCCTGGACGCCTTCGACCCGTATGTCGCCCCGGGTAGCAGCCTCTCCCTCGCAGTCGAACGAGGCCGGAAGGCCGCTGATATGGAGTACACGCCGAGTGACTACGTGGACGTGGATCATGTGCTCTGGGCTGCGTACTCGGATCTAACCTTCGTTGATAAGCGCACCTACGGGTTCCTCCACCAGGCCAAAGCCAAGCCTGAGACGGCGAAGCTCATCTCACCCCACGTCCTCACGCACATCGAGCGGACAGGCACACTGGATGATGCTCAGCGTCAGATAGGCGCCCGTGCGCAGGAGCTACGCCGCGCGGGGTAGCTGATCGTCGTGGCAGGTGTATACGAGAACAGCGGCGTACTGGTGTTCAGAGTAGCACGTTTCTCCTCGAGCCGTACTTTGCCTCAGCCCAGCCCCAAGTGACCAAGAAGTTCTTTGTACTTGGGCGATAAACACGAATCCTCGTTCCTGTTCATCCCCGTTCTAGCCTTATAGTCTTCAATTACCTCAGATGTAGGGGACGTGGTGAGCGCCTCGGTCCACGAGATTCCACCGCGGACGTACCGTTCTATCAACTCCAGCTCCTCCATCGCCACGAGTCGCCATGAAAGGTTAGCAACCCCCTCTGCCCGAAGCACCGCATCGAGTTCATCTCGGAAAAACGGGCTGTTTACCGCGTAGTATGGTTCGAGCGTGAGCACGACCGGCACGTACTCGGTACAGTGGTGAAGTGCCTCCAATCCCGCGGCCCCAGCGCGACACGCTTCACGAAACTGATAGAGCTGTTTCAATCCCTTCCGTACCTGTTTGAGGCTGTCGTTCACGGTTGCCGCGGACCCAGTCTGAATTGCTGCCCGTGTAAAGCGTGTCGCCTTGCACTCGATCAGGATGGCAGTATTTCCATCAACGATGACCCAGTCGGGTGCCTTTCGCCCCTTGGTCGAAGGATAGCGCTTCCGAATCTCATCCTCCGTCAGTACGGAGCCGCGACCTGCGGCACGGATGAGGTACCCGCAGTACTCAGCGAATACGTGTCCGAAATACTGGGAGAACTCGGTCCCGTACGCGGTGAGCAACTGGTGGTAGATGCCGAGCGACACCCGGGAGATGATCAGGTCAGGAACAGGAGCGATCATCCGACCGCCCCGCTCGGACCAGAAAGGCTCATGGCCCCAAGGGCGAATCAGCGGGCTCACATGAAGCGGGTTGAACTCGTACATCCCAAATCGCACGTCTGATTGGCGATTGGACCGCGCGTATAGCTCCCGAAATCCTTCCACGCTCGATGACAGCAGCTGAAACGCGACGCGAATCTCCGTCGCGGTGCCGACCTTCAGGCCTCGCCGCTGACATTCCTCGAGCACCCGGTTCGTCAATCCTGCGGGGTGTTGCGAGAAGCACCAAGCAACAAAGCCGAGCTTTACGAACTGCGAAATCCTAAGGCCACCGCTTACCGCTCGAAACCGCGCTTCAAGATCGAAGTCTGGCATCACAGACTGATCCCGGAGCGCACGGGGAATCTCCTCAAAGAGGAGTAGGGACCGGCCGAGCGCTTCGAACTTGTTCACGTGGTAGGGGAACTGGCTCCCGATCACTCGTAGCAGCAGCAGCGCCGGGTTAGAGTCGTTGAACTCCTGTTTTAATTCTCTGTCGAACGTTATCGGGTCTGCGAGCAAGTACTTCGTGACCTCGTGAGCTATCCGCGTCACCTCCGGCCATGGCCTCGCTTTTCCGCTGCCAGTGGGCGGGCCGCAGAAGCGTACGGCCAAAGAGCCGAGGCCCGCCGCAACGAAAGGAAGCAGCTCCGCGCCCCGATCTCTCAAGGCGAGCAGCATCTCGTCAACTGGGCTATACCGCAGCCGGACCCTAATGCGGGCGAGTTGCGCTTGTGCTACGTCTGGAATTCGAATGGTAGTCTTCCAGGCAGGGATCCCGGGCGAAATTCACCGACTATGAACAACCGAATCTAATGGACGTTGTCGTGGTCTCCCCTGCAACTCTTCAGAGCGCGCTCAGAAAGTGAGGCTCATAGACGGCAGCCCGAATCGTGAATGTGAGACCTTTGACTGGCGCGCGGCTCTTACGCAGAGTACGTTTCCGGCCGAATCTCAAGACCACTTTTGATGGGGTTTCCCTTGTGCTGACGGATTTGAGAGACCCTGAGGGACGTAAGTGGACTGTGATCCGCCGGGAAGGGCTGAATCCCTCGGACCTGCGCGTAGACCTGGTATGTACGGACGATCCAGAGGCTGAGCCGACGAAATGTTCAGCTCCCCCCTGAAGCGAGGTACTACCCAGAGCCCGTATTCTGGGTCAATGTGCTCGCGGCAAGCGAGATGGACGCGCTTTCCAGAATTGCGCGTGCCTCATCCGAGCACATCCATACCGATGAGTGGTTCGAGGAACTCAGAGCGCACTGGGGCGGCCCTCCTAGCTCTATCGACAGTCCTGGCCCAACCGGAGTGACTCCGTTGATGCATGCAGTTGACCACGGTAGCCCGAAGATAGTTGAGGCGTTCTTGCTGGTTTGGAAGGCCCATCCTAATGAACCATCGGCTCACCCAAATGCACCTAAGTACATCGGGAATGTTCCCGGAACACCCTACGATCATGCCGTCCTCGAGAATAGACCCGATCTTCTCATCCGATGGTGACCTCAACGAAGCTAGTCGATACGCAACTTAAGGCTTTGCAGGCGATGTATAGCCCAGGATCTTCTGCAAACTGGCATCACCGAGATCTTATCAACGCCGTGACTGAAGAACTCGAACGCCGAAAGACCGTTCCGACGGTGAAGATCTGAAGAGAGGGCTTGGCGCGATCAGTCACCGAGTACTAGGGCTCCGCACACCGAGAACACCAGATGCCCAACCTCCACCTGCGCTCAACTGCAGCGTCAGTTGCGCGTGGAGGACGTTGTGTCAATGACGAACCGAATCACACGAGTGCCCTCCTGGCAGCACGCCGGGAGGGCACTCGTGTGAACGGGGATCGATCGATCTCCGTCAGCGCGGGATCAGGTGCACGGTAGAGTGATTCGTTTGTGCACTCCTGGTGCACGGTATGATGAGTATGTGCACGGTTGGATGAATCCCTACAACCGGCTTACTGCGCCGTCTGGATCATGTCGAACATGGGCATGTACATGGCCACCACCATGCCGCCGATCACCACGCCCATCACCACGATCATGATGGGTTCCAGAATCGAGGTCAGCGCGCTCACGGCGGCGTCCACCTCGTCGTCGTAGAAGTCGGCGATCTTGCTGAGCATGTCGTCCAGGCCGCCCGTCTGCTCGCCCACGTTGATCATCTGCACCACCATGGGCGGGAACACGCCCGAGGCCTTGAGCGGCTCCGAGATGGTGGCGCCGCCGGCGATGCTGGCGCGCGAGGCCATCACCGCGTCGTGAATCACGCGGTTGCCCGACGTCTTGGCGGTAATCTGCAGCCCTTCCAGAATGCTCACGCCGGAGCTGATGAGCGTGCCCAGCGTGCGGGTAAAGCGCGACACGGCCGACTTGCGCATCATGTCGCCCAGCACCGGCATGCGCAGCATGGCCTTGTCCAGCACCAGCTGCCCGTTCTCCGTCTTGTAGTACTGCATCACCCCCCACGCCAGCACCACGATGCCCACGATGAGGAAGAAGATGTAGTTCTGCAGAAAGTGGCTCAGCGCCAGCACCACGCGGGTGGGCGCGGGCAGCTCAAGCCCCGCCTCCTGGAAGATGGTGGCGAACACGGGCACCACCTTCCACAGCAGGATGGTGGTCGCCAGGATCACCACGGAAAGCATGACGAGCGGGTACGTCATGGCGCCCTTGATCTTGCGCACCAGGGCGTCGTTCTTTTCCAGGAACACCGCCAGGCGCAGCAGGATGGTGTCCAGAATGCCGCCCGCCTCGCCGGCCGCCACCATGTTGGTGTACAGCTCGGTAAAGATCTTGGGGTGCTTGCGCATCGAGTCGGCCAGCGTCATGCCGGACTGAATGTCGTTGAGCACTGCGGCGATGATCTTGGAGAACACCTTGTTCTCCGTCTGCTCGCTCAGAATGGTGAGGCTCTGCACCAGCGGCAGGCCCGAGTTGATCATCGTGGCGAACTGGCGGGTAAAGATCACCACCTCGCGCGTCTTTACGCCGGTGCCGATCTGGATGTTGATTTCGCGCGCCTTGGCGTTCACCGCCACCGGCCGCAGCCGCTGCCGCACCAGGTAGCCGACCACCTCGTCGCGCGACGGGAGGTCGATCTCTCCGGTGGTCAGCTCGCCGCTCGCCGCGCGGGCACTGTAGGCAAATACGGGCATGGGCTAACCCACAGGGAATAGGGAATAGGGAATAGGAGGGCCGCGGCGCGGCACCCGGCCGCGTGCTTCACTCCCGCTTCTCCTGCGCTCCCGCTACTGCAACCGCCTCCATCCATCAGGCACGCCGGGCGAACACTTTCGTACTTTCGTACTTTCGTACTTCCGTCCGCTCCGCACTCACGCACCCCGCACTCACGCACTCAGTTCGGCACCGGCTCCCCGACGCTGCGCAGGAACTCCGCCTGGTCCGAGGCGCGCTTCAGGCACTCCTCCAGCGTCACCTCGCGCTGCACGTACAGCTGGTACAGCGCGTCGTTCAGCGTCTGCATGCCGTGCTTCTTGCCGGCCTGCATCACCGAGTAGATCTGGTGCACCTTGTCGTCGCGAATGCAGGCGCGCACGGCCTGGTTGCACACCATGATCTCGCACGCCATGGCCCGGCCGCGGCCGCGCGCCTTGGGCAGCAGCTGCTGCGTCACCACGCCCTCCAGCACGAACGCGAGCTGCGCGCGAATCTGCGGCTGCTGGTGCGCGGGGAACACGTCGATCACGCGGTTGATGGTTTCCGCCGCGGAGTTGGTGTGCAGCGTGGCCAGGCACAGGTGGCCCGTTTCGGCGATGGTGAGCGCCGCCTGCACCGTCTCCAGGTCGCGGAGCTCGCCCACCAGGATCACGTCCGGGTCCTGCCGCAGCGCGTACTTCAGGGCGCGCGCAAAGCTCTGGGTGTCGCTCCCCACCTCGCGCTGGTTCACCATGCACCCCTGGTGGCGGTGGATGAACTCGATCGGGTCCTCGATGGTGAGGATGTGCCCCTTGCGCTCCTTGTTGATCTTGTCGAGCATCGCCGCCAGCGTGGTGCTCTTGCCGGAACCCGTGGGCCCCGTCACCAGCACCAGCCCGCGCGGCCGCTCCGCCAGCTTGCTCACGATCGGCGGCAGGCGCAGGTCGTCGAACGTCTGGATCTTGAAGGGGATCTGCCGGATGGCCAGCGCCACGCACCCGCGCTGCCGGTACACGTTGCCGCGAAAGCGGGCCAGGTTCTGAATGCCGAAGCTGAAGTCCAGCTCGTCTTCCGTCTCGAACCGCTTCTTCTGGTTTTCCGTCAGGATGCTGTACGTGAGCTGCAGGCAGTCCTTGGGGGTGAGGATGTGGTCCACACCGCTGTCGGTGATGTGCCCGTCCACCCGCAGCTTGGGGCGCTCGCCCGCGGTCACGTGCAGGTCGCTGGCGCCCCGCTCGATCATCTCTTCCAGCAGCGCGCGAAGGTTCAGGCTGCGGGCTTCGGGAACCGCGACGCGCGCCGCTTCAGTGGCCATGCTCATGATCGTTTCCTGCTTCCGTTCAGGGCCGGGCCCGCCCGCGGAACCGCGCCGGGGCGCGCGTTCCGCACGGATCCGTGCAGCGTGCAATGCCGAAGCGGAGCAGAACTCCAGCAACGGCGCGAATTTCGGTGAGTGATGGGGTGCAGAGGGCCAAGAACCGTGCCGCGACAAACAGATGACGGCCGCCTCAGGCGGCCGTCTCCTTGAACACCTCTTCCAGCGTGGTCACGCCGCGGCGTGCCTTGAGCATGCCGTCCATGCGCAGTGTCAGCATCCCCTCGCTGATGGCCTGCGCCTGCAGGTCGGCGGTGCTGGCGCTCTGCAGCACCATGCGCCGCAAGGTGGGCGACATCGCCATGACCTCGTACAGCCCGGCGCGCCCCTTGTAGCCGCTCCCCCCGCAGGTGTCGCAGCCGGCGCCCTTGAAGAAGGTGCCCTCGGCGATCTCGGCATCCGTGAGACCCGCGGCCTTCAGGTACTCCGCGGGGTACGTCGTGGGCTCCTTGCAGTTGCCGCAGATGCGCCGCAGCAGGCGCTGGGCGGTGATCAGGTTCACCGCGCTGGCCACGTTGAAGGGCTCGATCCCCATGTCGATCATACGCGTGATGGTCGACGGGGCGTCGTTGGTGTGCAGCGTGCTCAGCACCAGGTGGCCCGTGAGCGCGGCCTTGATGGCGATGCTCCCCGTGTCCAGGTCGCGGATTTCGCCCACCATGATGATGTTGGGGTCCTGCCGCAGGAACGCCTTGAGCGCCGCCGCGAAGGTCATTCCGATCTCGGTGCGCACCTGCACCTGGTTGATGCCGTGGAGGTTGTATTCCACGGGGTCCTCCGCGGTCATGATGTTGACCTCGGGGGTGTTGATCTTGGAAAGCGCGCTGTACAGCGTCGTCGTCTTCCCCGAACCCGTGGGGCCGGTCACCAGCACCATGCCGTACGGGTTCATGATGGCGCGCATGAAGTTCTTCTCCGCGCGCTCCTCCATGCCGAACTTCTCGAGGTCGAGCGTAAGGTTGCCCTTGTCGAGAATTCGCAGCACGATCTTTTCGCCGAACAGCGTGGGCAGCGTGCTCACGCGGAAGTCGATCACCCGCTTGCCCAGCCGCAGCTTGATGCGCCCGTCCTGCGGAACGCGCCGCTCGGCGATGTTCAGGTCGCTCAGGATCTTGAAGCGCGAAATGAGCGCGGCCTTCATCTTGGGCGGCGGGCGCATGATCTCCTGCAGCACGCCGTCGATGCGGTAGCGCACCCGGACGTCCTTCTCGTAGCACTCGAAGTGAATGTCGCTGGCCCCGCGGTGCACGGCGTCCGTGAGGATCCCGTTGATCAGCTTCACCACGGGCGCTTCCTCGACGGCGGCCTGCAGGGAGGTGACATTCATCTCCTCCTCGCGGTCCTCCACCACCTCGATCTCCTCCGACTCGATCTGCTTGAGCAGGTCGTTGATGCGCTCGTCGGAGGCTTCGTACTCCTTTTCGATGATCTTGCGCAGCGAAAAGTCGCCCGCGATCACCGGCTCCACGTCCAGCCGGGTGACGAACTTGAGGTCGTCGAGCACCCCCAGGTCCGTGGGGTTGGCCATGGCCACGGTAAGCGTGCGCCCCACCCGGCGCAGGGGAAGCACCTGGTGCTTCACCGCGATCTCGGCGGGGATCAGCTTGAGGATCTTGGGGTCCAGCTTGACCCGCTCCAGGTCCACCGCGGGAATGCGGTGCTGGCGGGCCAGGGCGCGCACCAGGTCCTGCTCGCTCAGAAAGCCGAGCTTCACCAGGCTGTAGCCCACGCGCGTGCCGCTGGAACGGGCTTCGTCCAGCGCCTTGGTGAGCTGTTCGCGGGATACCAGACCCTCGTGGATCAGCTGTTCGCCGATCCGGTCTGCTGCGGGAGCACTGACTGCCATGGAAGCCCAGCGTGTCGGGCGAGAGGACAGGCCCCGGAGGGATTCGGAGCCTGATGGATCGTGCGGGATTGAACGTGTAGAATCGCCGCAAGTGCGTGCCCTGTCAAGGGCTGGCCCGCACCCGGGCGCCCAGGCGGGACACCGTCGCGGGCCCGATTCCGGACACTCGCTCCAGCTCTTGAACCGATCCGAAACGGCCGTCCCGCTGGCGCGAGAGCACGATGCGGCGGGCCAGCGCGGGCCCGATTCCGGGGAGCCCGGCCAGCTCCGCCTCGGTCGCCGTGTTGAGGTCCACGGCGGCGGAGGGCGCGCCGCTCCTGCTCCCAATGTCGGGCCGATCTGCTACCAGGGCAAGGCCCGCGCGGCGCGCGGCCGGCGGCGCGGGGGCCAGGGCCAGGTGCGGGGCGGCGTCGCGCAGCAGCGACGGGCCCACGCCGGGGACGGAGTCCAGGTCCGCCAGGGTCCGGAAGCGGCCCCGGCGCGCGCGCCACTCCACGATGCGCGCGGCCAGCGCCGGGCCCACGTGCGGCAGGCGGTCCAGCTCGTCCGCGCTGGCCGCGTTGGGGTCCAGCCGCTCCCCCGGCGCCAGCGGGCGGGCGCGCAGGGCGCCCCGGGCCACGCTGTCGCGCACCTGCGCCACGGGCGCGGCGGCGGCGGCCTGCCCGGCGCCGGCGAGCTGCGCCGCGGGGTCGCGGTGCAGCGCGCGCACGCCCACGCCGGCCGCCAGCAGCAGCGCGGCCACGCCCAGCGCCAGCCGTTCCTGCGCGGTGGCCGCCACGGTCAGGGCTCCCCGCCGGCGGCCGGCGTTTCCGCGTACAGCGCGGCGGCGATGACCCTGCCCACCACGCCCAGCGTTTCGCGTGACACGAACTCCACCTTGTCTTCCACCGAGTGCCAGCGGACGTTCCCCGGGCCGTACTCACGGTCGGCGACCACCACCACGGGGATCCCCGCCGCGGCCAGCGCCCGCGCCCCGTTCTCCACCGGCCGCGCCACGCTGTCCACGAACACCGAGTCGTACCGCAGCTGCTCTGCCGCCGCCCACACCCGCGCCGTGGCCTCCGCCGCGGTGGCCACGGACAGGGAGTCGCGGGGCACCAGGAGCTCGCGGTCGCCCACCCCCTGCACCAGGATGGCGTAGCGGGCGCGATAGCCGAGCATGGAGGCGAGGAAGTGCCGCGTCCCCGCGAAGTTGGACTCGCGCGACACGCCGTCGCCGTCCGTCAGCAGCAGGTCCACCCCCACGGGCGGGGGCTGCTGGCGGAACAGGTGTGTCAGTTCCATCAGCACCGCCACGCCGGAGGCGTTCAGGTTGGCGCCGGGGGTGGGAAACCGGCGGTCCAGGGGCTCCATGCTGCCGTCCGAGCGGCGCCGGGTGTCGCGGTGGGCCACCAGCAGCACGCGGTCCTTCAGCTCCGGGCGAAAGCGGGCAAGGACGTTGCTCATGGGAACGTCGCGGCCGCCCTCGCCGACGCCCATGAAGCGCTGTTCCACCACCGTGTCGGCGCGGAACTTCAGCTGGTCCAGCAGCCACTCGGCCTGGCGCCCCGCGCCGCGCCCGCCGGCGTAGCGCGGGCCGAACGACACCTGCTGCACCAGCGCGGCCCAGGCCCGGTCCTGCTCAAAGTCCGGGGGCGGGGGGGCCTTGGGCTCGCCGCAGCCGGCCAATGGCAGGGCCAGCGCGGCGAGCAGAACGGAACGGGAAGCGGCGCGGTTCGGTATCACGCGGAAGTGACGGGTGCGATGGAGGAAGGGCGCCCGGTCGGTCTGTTCGCCTTCGGGCCGGCGGCGTATACTAGGAGCCACTCGCGACCAGCGGCAAGGCCTGTTCTGCTCGGATGAAGATCCTTACGCGGTACCTCATGCGGGCGCACCTGGGCCCGTTTCTTTTTGCGTTCTTCGCGCTCACCGGGGTGATCCTGATCAACACCCTGGCCAAGCGCCTTGCCGACCTGGCCGGCAAGGGGCTGCCCCCGCGCGTCATCGCCGAATTCTTCGTGCTGGCGCTTCCGGCCACGGTGGCGCTCACCTTTCCCATGGCGGTGCTGGTCGCCGTCCTCTTTACCTTCAGCTCGCTCACGGCGGAAAACGAGATTACGGCGCTCAAGGCCAGCGGGGTGGACCTGCGCAGCCTGCTGGCGCCGCTGCTGGTGGCGGCGGGGCTCATTACCGCGGGGATGGTGGTGTTCAACGACCGGGTGCTTCCGGAGGCCAACCACCGCTGGAGCCAGCTGATCATCGACATCGGCCGCACGACGCCCACCTTTCTGCTGCAGGAGCAGACGCTCAACCGCATTGCGCCGGCCACCGGGACCAAGGTGATCTTTCTGCGCGCGGCGCGCATTGAGCCCGGCACCAACCGCATGTGGGACGTGCAGCTGTTCGACGTCACCGACCCGTCGCAGCTGCAGAGCGTGTTTGCCGACAGCGGCCGCGCCATGTTCGCGGCCAACGGCTCCGACATGATCCTGCAGCTGTACAACGGCCACACCCGCAGCGTGAACGCCAGCGAGCCCGCGGGCTTTCGCCGCGTGTACTTTCAGCGGCAGGTGTTCGGCATCCAGGGGATCGGGCAGCAGCTGCAGCGCAGCGACCGGCCGGACGACTACCGCGGCGACCGCGAGATGACCATCGGCATGCTGCAGGCGGAGATCGACACGCTGGCGGGGCAGCGCGAGGTGCAGATCCGCGAGGCGCGGCAGACGGCCAGCGGCGACCTTCGCTACGCGCTCACCGGCAGGCTGCCCGCGGCGGACGGCGGCGCGGCGCCCTCGGTGGGGGCCGACTTCAGCGCCATGAACGGCATCGGCGAGGGCTCGCCCGCCACGCGCACCCGCCGCGCGGCCGACGCGCTGTCCAACGCGCGCCGCTCGGTGGAAACGACGGACGAGCAGATCCGCAACTACCAGGTGGAAATCCACAAGAAGTACTCCATCGCCGTGGCCTCGCTGGTGTTCGTCATCGTGGGCGCACCGCTGGCGCTGCGGTTCGGCGGTGGCGGCATCGGAATGGTGATCGCCACGAGCATGGTGGTCTTCTCCCTGTACTACGTGGGCCTCATCGGCGGCGAGTCGCTGGCGGGAAAAGGCGTGGTGACGCCGCTGTTCGCCATGTGGGTGGTGAACGTGGTGATGACCGTGCTGGGGCTGATCGGGCTGGCGACCATGGGGCGCGAAAGCAGCACCGGCCGCAACAGCGCGTGGGACGGCATGCTGCAGGGGCTGCGCGGCCTGGCCTCGCTCCCCTTCCGGCGGAGGGCGCGCGGATGAGGCTCCTGGACCGCTACATCCTGCGGCAGTTCATCGCCACCTTCATCATGCTGGTGACGGGGCTCCCCCTGCTGTTCATCATCGCCGATATCACCGACAACATCGACCGGTACATGGACCGGGGGGTGACGATGAAGAACCTGGGGCTGGCGTACGTCTACCAGTTCCCGCTCTTCGTGGTCTACGCCTTTCCCATCGCGGCGCTGGTGGCCACGGTGTTTACCGTGGGCGGAATGACGCGCCACCAGGAGATCACCGCCGCCAAGGCCGGCGGGGTGAGCTTCTACCGGCTCTTCATGCCCATCGGCTTCATGGCCGTCGTCCTCAGCGTCGCGGCGTTGGGGCTGGGCGAGGTGGTGCCCGTGACCCTGCGCAAGCGCGCCGTGCTGGTGGGCGAAAGCGAGGCGCAGAGCACCGGGCCTCGCTCCAACTTCGTCTTTCAGACGGAGCGCGAGGGGATCCTGAGCGCGCGGCGGCTGGAGCCGCGCGTGGGCGAAATGACGGACGTGGTGCTGGAAAAGAACGCCAGCACCCGTGGCGCGGGCGTGCACCTGCTGGCCCGGCGCGCGGTGTGGCGCGACCGCGGCGGGTGGCGGCTGGAGGACGTGTGGCGGCGCGAGCTGCGGGCCGACCGCACCGAGACGGCCGTGCACCACGACACGCTGCGTATTCCCGGGCTGGTGGAAACGCCCACGGAGCTGCTGGCGGACCCGCGCAAGCCGGAGGAGATGCGCTACGCCGAGATGACGCGCTTCATCGGCGCCATCGAGCGCTCGGGGGGGGACGCCCGGCCGCTGCGGGTGGAGCGGGCGCAGAAGCTGGCCATTCCAATGGCGGTGATGGTCATCGTCTTTTTCGGCGCGCCGCTGGTGACGTCCTCCGCGCGCGGCGGGGCGGCGTACGGCGTCGGCGTAAGCCTGGGCGTCACCATCGTCTACATGCTCCTGTTCCGCGTGGGCAAGGCGCTGGGGAGCAGCGGCGCGCTGGACCCGCTGGTGGCGGCCTGGGGTCCCAACGGACTGCTGCTCATCGCCGCCATCGTGCTCATGGCGCGGGTGCGGACGTAGGCGGGACGAGCATGGCGCATCGGGGACGCTTGTCTTTTCTCCCGGATTTTGCGAAACTGAAGCGCCAATCTTCCCCGCCCCGTCCGTCATCCCCCAATCAGGAGCCCCGCCCGTGAACCATGCCTTTCCCGCCGCCGCGATGGACACCCAGCGCCTGATGATGTACGAGGCGCAGAAGAAGTCGGTGGGGCTCGCGTACCTGATCTGGTTCTTTCTGGGGAGCATTGGCGGGCACCGGTTCTACGCCGGGCGCACGGGAAGCGGGCTTGCCATGCTGATTCTCTGCTGCGCGTCGTTCGTGCTGACGTTCGTGGTGGTGGGGCTGCTGGGCTTTTTTGTTCTGGGCATCTGGGTCCTGGTGGATGCGCTTCTGATCCCGGGGATGATCCGGGACCACAACATGCGGCTCGTGGGGCAGCTGCACCGCTGACCGCCGCCGCGCGCTCCGCAGTCCGGGCCCGCCACTCGGCGGGCCCTTTCTGTCTCTGGATGGCGGGATTGTGCGTATGCCGAGTCCTGAAGAAAGAGCCCCGCGCAGAAACGCGGAGACGCGGACGAGAACGGCGGGAGGCGTTCCGGCGCTCGTGCGGAACGCGCTTCACTTCTTTGGATTCGGATCACCCGTGGCGCAAAGCGGATTGGGGATGATGGATGAGGCCGGGCCGGCGACGCTGGCGGCCATCTGGGTCAAGCGCGCGCACCGCGGGCCGATGGACGCGGTCGAGAGCGGCCTGCTGGTGGCGGGGCGGGGGCTGGTGGGCAGCGCGGACCAGGGACGCCGCCGGCAGGTGACCCTCATTGAAGAAGAGGTGTGGGCGGAGCTGATGGCGCGCACCGGAGGCACGGCGGCACCGAGCGCCCGCCGCGCGAACCTGCTGCTGCGCGGCGTGCGTCTGACGCGGGAAACGCGCGGGCGGGTGCTGCGCATCGGCGCGTGCCGCGTGCTCATTCGCGGCGAAACGCGCCCCTGCGAGCGCATGGACGAGGTGCAGCCCGGGCTGCAGGCGCTCATGCGCGAGATGGCCTGGAGCGGCGGCGCCTTTGCCGAGGTGCTGGACGACGGCGAAATCCGCGTCGGCGACCCGGTTCGCTGGGAGGACTGAAACGAGGATCTCACACAGAGGCACAGAGCCATCGAGAAACGAGGAACCGCCTCCGCTCTCCGCTCATTCGTCTGTTCTCTGCGTCACTGCGTGATGCATGACCAGCAGAGGCATCCGCCGCGCCGCGGTCCGGCGTGGCGTGCTCCAGCCTTTCCCGCGGCCCCCACAGCCTCCGAGCGCGGCGCGCAACCGGGCGTGCATCGGAAGCAGTGGCGCGGGATTCTTCGGTCGGCGCCGGAGTCCGGTGTGGCGGACGGCGCGTCGCGGCGCCTCCGCTCAGAATGACGCTCGAAGTCCGAGCCGGGTGGGGGATCCCGGTGTGCCTGAGGTGACGAACGCGGTGCGCCTGATCCACTTCGCGTGGCCCGCGCCGCCCGCGCCGGCCACGCTGCCCGCGTTACGCGCGGCGGCACCGCCCACCCCACAAGTCCTGCCGCCCACCTCGGCGCCGGGGCGTCATTCTGAAGGAGCGTGCGCCGCGCTTTCCCCGGCACCGTATTCCTGCGCGACTGAAGAATCCCGGACCGAAGCATCCGCCGCACCGCGGTCCGGCGTGGCGTGCTCCAGCCTCTCCCGCCGCAGCCGCAACCCCCGAGCGCGGCGCGCAACCGGGCGTGCATCGGATGCGGTGGCGCGGGATTCTTCGGTCGGCGCCAGAGTCTGGTGTGGCGGACGGTGCGGCGCGGCGCCTCCCTCAGAATGACACCCGAAGTCCGAGCCGAGTAACGAATCCCGGTGCGGCTGATGTGACGAACCCGGTGCGCCTGATGCCAGTTCGTGCGGCCGGCGCCGCCCGTGCCGCCCCACGCTGCCCGCGTTACGCGCGGCGGCACCGCCCACCCCACAAGTCCTGCCGCCCACCTCGGCGCCGGGGCGTCATTCTGAAGGAGCGTGGGCCGCGCTTTCCCCGGCACCGTATCCCTGCGCGACTGAAGAATCCCGGACCGAAGCATCCGCCGCACCGCGGTCCGGCGTGGCGTGCTCCAGCCTCTCCCGCCGCACCCGCAGCGTCCGAGCACGGCGCGCAACCGGGCGTGCATCGGATGCGGTGGCGCGGGATTCTTCGGTCGGCGCCAGAGTCTGATGTGGCGGACGGTGCGGGCGCGGCGCCTCGCTCAGAATGACACCCATACTCCGCGGCACAAAGTCAACCAGTCGTGCTGGTCTACTGTGTGGCGGAACGCTTCGACAGGCGCGATCCTGCGCATGTCGACGCCGGTGCGACTCCATCCCCATCAACCCG
>NZ_DASVTX010000576.1:0-4455 GCF_036387355.1 Longimicrobium sp. | reverse complement strand
GCCTCTACCAACGCGCTGCACGACGACCACGGCTTTGCCGGCGCAGAGGCGCGGCGGCTGCACCTGGCGCACCTCGTCGTGCGTGTGGAAGCGCGGCGCGCGACCGCTCCGCAGAGGGTCCTCGCGACGGTCTGCCGCCTGTGGGACTACGTAGAGGGGAACGCAGCCGCGTGGCCGTGGGCCCCATACGCGATGCCGGGAGCCACGGTAGCGCCGCGTCTGGCCGCGCTGTCTCTGAACGAGATCGTCACCGAACTCGCGCTGCTGCTGGCGGAGCACCCCGAACTCGAGGCTGGCGCGCTTGACCTTCTGGCCCGCGAGCAGACCGCCCGCGACCGCACCGTCCCGTATCCATATTTGTACGCGCGTGCCTGGCTTACCCTACGCCAGCGGCTGGCCGCCGGTGAGCCCCACGCGGCGATCCACGCGGCGGGCCGCTTTCTGGGTGTGGTGGATGGGCCGCGGCCGCTTCTGTGGTACTCCGCGCTCCGCGACACCGTACGCTTCTGCCGCGCGCTTTCCGGCACCCCCGCACGCGCGGCAGAAATCCTTGCCGCCAGCGTACCGCTCGACCCCGCGCTTCCGAGCTGCCTTCGCATCGCCAATCAACCGGTCCGCATCGGCGGCCGACCCATCGATCCCTGACCTTGTCAGCCGCCGCGCGGCCAGCTTTGCGCGCTCCGCGACGGGAGCACGCGCACGATACGTGGGTGGAGCAGCGCCGTGGGCCCGCGGTGGTGTGCTCCGCCACGCTGGCGGATGCGAAATCCGCCTCTTTACCCCCATGGAGATCCCATGAAGAAGATGAAGCTCGCGCTGGACGACCTCACAGTGGACTCGTTCTCCATCGAGGCCGCGACCGGCCGCAGGGGGACGGTCCGCGGCAACCTGGTGGACACGACGGGCGACGACTACTCGTACGGCGCCGGGTGCACGCAGTACTGCGAAACCGATGGCGGAGGCCGGGGCCTCACCTGCGACATCCGCTGCTACCCGTCGTCCAAGTGCAACTGGGGCACCCAGTTCAACGCCGTTACCTGCCAGGGCTACGACCCTTGCTCGCCCACGGTCGCCCTGAGCTGCGACGATCCCTCGTGCTCGCCGGATCTGTGCTGACCGGTCGCAGCGGCCGCGCGTGAAGGAAAGCGGCCGGTCCCCTCGCCGGGGCCGGCCGTGAACAAGCGGCCCTGGACGCGCCATGCGTTCAGGGCCGCCTCGTCCGTCGCTCTGACCCGCAGGTCGAGAGGCGTTCCCGATCCGCGCGACGCCCGGTGCAGCACGCGCGTATCGAGGGTGTCCGGTTTGACAATCCCCTCGGCACGGGCGGATAATGGTCAGATTCAGCCACGCGCCGCATCGCCCGGGGAACCATGTCCGAAACGCTCGCCGCTCCCTCCGCCATCTCCGCCGCGCCGGTCCCGCCAGCCGCGCATCGCGCCGCCGCCGCGGGCCGCCTGCAGTCGCTGGACGTGTTTCGCGGCATCACGGTGGCGGGAATGCTCCTCGTCAACAATCCGGGGACGTGGAGCGCCATCTATCCGCCGCTGGAGCATGCGGAGTGGCACGGATGGACGCCCACGGACCTCATCTTTCCCTTCTTTCTGTTCATCGTCGGCGTGGCGATGTCGTTTTCGCTCGTGCCGGCCATGCAGCGGGGGGCGCCGCGCGGCACGCTGATGCGCAAGGCGGCGGTGCGCGGGCTCAAGCTGTTCGGGCTGGGGCTGCTGCTGGCGTCGTTTCCCTGGTACAACCTGGACCTGGGCCACCTGCGCATTCCCGGCGTGCTGCAGCGCATCGGCGTGGCGTTCGTGGCGGCGGCGGCGCTGGTGCTGTTTCTGAAGCCGCGGGCGCAGGCGTGGGCCGCGGCGGCGCTGCTGCTGGTGTACTGGGCGGCCATGCGGCTCATCCCGGTGCCGGGCTACGG
Organism: Longimicrobium sp.; assembly: GCF_036387355.1. Classification (GTDB taxonomy): domain Bacteria; phylum Gemmatimonadota; class Gemmatimonadetes; order Longimicrobiales; family Longimicrobiaceae; genus Longimicrobium. The sequence continues at coordinate 2,531 of NZ_DASVTX010000576.1, read as the reverse complement.
CGCGGGCAACCTGAGCAAGGACGGCAACTTCGCCGCGTTCATCGACCGCGCGGTCATCGGCACGGACCACATGTGGGCCTCGGCCAAGACGTGGGATCCGGAAGGGCTCTTCAGCACCCTTCCCGCCATCGCCACGGTCATGCTGGGGGTGTTCGCTGGCCGCTGGCTGCGCTCCAACCGGCCGGACGCGGAAAAGACGACGGGGATGTTCATCGCCGGAAACGTGGCGATGGTGGCGGGACTGGTGTGGCACGCCGTGTTCCCCATCAACAAGAACCTGTGGACCAGCTCGTACGTGGTCTTTACGGCGGGGATGGCGCTGAACTTTCTGGCGATGTGCTACTGGGTGGTGGACGTGCGCGGGCAGAGCCGGTGGGCGCGGCCGTTCCTGGTGTTCGGGATGAACGCCATCGCCGCGTTCTTTCTTTCCGGGCTGATGGCGCGCGTGCTGAACCTGGTCAAGATCCCGGCCGCGCCCGCGCCGGTCTCGCTCAAGACGTGGATCTTTGACCACGCATTCGCGTCGTGGCTGTCGCCCGTGAACGCCTCGCTGGCCTTTGCGCTCTGCTTCGTCCTGTTCTGGACGGGCGTCATGGAGATCCTCTACCGGCGCCGGATCTTCTTCAAGGTGTGATGGCGGGCGGGACGATGAACGCGCGGGGCGGCCGGGGGTGGGCCGCCCCGCGCGTTTGGGGTCAGCAGCGGGCGCAGGTCAGCTCGCAGGTGAGGCAGACGCCGTTGCCCGTGTCCACCGGCTCCGTGGCGGCCGGCTCGGAAGCCAGGTACGCCGCGCCGAGAACGGGCGCGGCCGGGCAGATCTGGTAGCTGCAGATGTCGCGGCACGACTCGCCGGTACACGGCGGCCCCGCCGTATCTTCCGTGGGGACGGTGATCATCATGTGGCCGTGCGCCGTGCCGCGCGGGTCGGCCGCGTCCGCCGTGGCGAACGAATCCACGGTGAGGTCTTCCAGGCGAAGGGTGAGCTTGGTCATGGGGCGTGCTCCTGGGTGGGTGAGGGAGGGAAACTGTTCGCGCCACGATATGCGCTTTCGAAGGAGCGCGCAACGGCGGTGAGGCGAGTTGCGTGCGGATGGCGCCGCGTCTATCCTCACGTCCCGCGGCGGAGGTCCGCCCGCACTCCCGATGCATCCGTCCATGACCGAAACTGAATTCCGCTCCGCCGATCCGTTCCGCGCCCGCCGCGAGCGGTTTCTGGACGCCATCGGCGAGGGCGTCGCCGTGCTGGCCGCCGCGCCCGAGCTGATCAAGTCGCGCGACACGGACGTGCGCTACCGCCAGAACAGCGACTTCTATTACCTGACCGGCTTTCTGGAGCCGGGCGCCGTCGCCGTCCTTACCCCCCACGACCCTGAGCACCGCTTTACCCTCTTCGTGCGCCCGCGCGACCCCGAGCGGGAGACGTGGACGGGTGCGCGCGCCGGGGTGGAGGGCGCGGTGGAGCGGTTCGGCGCGGACCAGGCGTATCCCATCGCGGATCTTGGCGAGCACCTGAAGGGCCTGATCGAGCCGGCGGACGCGCTCTGGTATGCGCTCTCGGCGGACGGGAACGAGATGGATGCGCGGATGATCCGCCTGGTGACGGGATTTCGCGGGACCCGCCACCGCACGGGCAAGGGCCCGTTCGACATCCGCGACCCCGCCGCCGTGCTGGACCGCATGCGCGTGATCAAGGAGCCGGGCGAGCTGGAGCGCATCCGCGAGGCGGCGGCGCTCAGCGCGCGCGGGCACCTGGCCGTCATGCGCGCGGGGCAGGCGGGCGTGGGGGAGTGGGAGCTGGAAGCGCTGCTGGACGGGATGTTCCGCGCCGCCGCGCCGGACTCCGGCACCGCGTACCCCAGCATCGTGGGGTCGGGGGCGAACGCGACCGTGCTGCACTACGTCACCAACGACCGGCGCATCGGCGAAGGCGAGCTGGTGCTGGTAGACGCCGGGGCGGACGCCGGCTTCTACTGCGGCGACATCACCCGCGTGTTTCCCGCCAGCGGCCGCTTCAGCGAGGCGCAGCGGAAGATCTACGACATCGTGCACGCCGCGCTGGACGCGGGGATCGCCGCGGCGCGTCCCGGCGAGCCGGTTTCCGGCATTCACGAAGCCGCGCGCGCCGTGCTGGTACAGGGAATGATCGACCTGGGGCTGCTGGAAGGAACGGTGGAGGACGCGATCGACTCCGAGGCGTTCAAGCGCTTCTTCATGCATAACACCGCGCACTACCTGGGTCTGGACGTGCACGACGCCGGCCCGTACCGCGAGCGCGACGGTACGCCGGTGCCGCTGCAGCCCGGGATGGTGCTCACCGTGGAGCCCGGCCTGTATATTCCCGCGGACGCGGACGACGTGGCGGAGGAACTGCGCGGCATCGGCATTCGGCTGGAGGACAACGTGATCATCACCGCGGACGGCTGCGAGGTGATCACGCGCGGCGTGCCGGTCGCGGCGGAGGAGGTGCAGGCGGTGTGCGTGGAGGGCAGGGAATAGGGAGTAGGGAATAGGGAATAGGGAATAGGGAATAG
>NZ_DASVTX010000575.1:0-4685 GCF_036387355.1 Longimicrobium sp. | reverse complement strand
GAAAGCGGCCGGGCGATGCACTCGCCCGGCCGCTTCCGTTCGTCCCCGCCGCGGATCAGGGCACGTTGACGATCAACTCGTCGCGGGCGTCGTAGTAGGCGCCCCGGAAGTCCGACCAGCTCACGAGAATCCTTACGGAGGACGCCCCCGCGGGAAGAGGCACGTCAGCGACGATCTCCGAACGGCCCTGCGCGTATGCGACGACCTGGGTGGAATTGGCCCACAATGTGGACCACAGCGTGGGGCAGACGTTTGCGCCGTCGGAATTGAGCCCCGTGCACGTGACCCGCACGCGGAGAGTGCCCGTGGCGGTCACCGTGTCGCCCGCCGGTTCCACGATCATCACCACGGGGTTGGGGTTGTGCCGGATGGTGTACAGGTACTGGCGCTGGTTGCCCGCCGCGTCGGTGGACGTGAGCACGCCGTCCAGGATCCCGCCCGGCACCCCCCGCAGATCCACGGAGCCCCTCCAGAGACCGGTTGTATCATCGTACTGCATCGCCGCCTGCCGCCCCGCCATGGAAAGGCGGGCCGACGTGATGGCGCCCGCGGACGACGCGATCCGCGCGGTAACGTACGACTGGTACACGGTCGCGCCATTCGTGTCGTTCGGCAGGACGTTCGAGATGGTGATGGGGTTCGCAATCTCCACCTCGATGGTCCCCTCCACGGTGCCGGCGCGGTACCGGATGGTGAAGTTGGAACCCGCGGAGCCCGCCGTGAGCGTGGCCTGCGCGCGACCGTCCGCACCGGTGCGGCCCGAGACGGAGGTGATGGTGGCCGGGCCCGACACCGACCAGGTGACGGCCGTGTTCGGCAGCGACTGGTTGGACGAGTCGCGGACTTCAACCGTGTAGGTGTTGGCGGAGCCGGGCTGCACCAGCACGGGGCCTGACTGAACGAAGACGTATCCCGGAAGCCGCAGCCTGGCGCTCACGGTGGCCGACCGGGAGCCCGCCTGCGCGCGAAGGGTCTGCACGCCCGCTCCGCCGCCCAGCCGCCAATCCACCGAAGCCACCCCGTCGGTCCCGGTGATCGTCGCCGGGGCCGCCACGGTGCCGCCCCCCGAGGTGACCGTCCACGTGACCGCGACGCCGGCAATGGGGCGCCCCTCCGCGTCGGTGACCACAGCCCTCGCGGCGGGGACGGGAGTGTCGGGTGCCACGAGCCACACTCCGCCCGCGACCGAGACGCCCGCAGGCACCTGCTGAACCGTGATGACCGCCGTGTCGCGAAGCGCCCCGGCGCTCGCGATGACGCGCGTGGTGCCGTTGCCGCTGGCCACCACGGTGGAGGACCCGTCCAGCCCGGCCACCGCCGCGTTTTCGGAGATCAGCATGACCGGCACTCCGCCGACCGCGGCGCCGGTGCGGTCGCGCGCCACCACTGTGAGCGTCGTCCGCTCCCCGAGCGAAGCAAAGGTCACGGCGCGCGGCGAGATCTCGAGCGAGGCGGCCGGCAGCGGAGCCGCCGCCGCGGTAAAGGTGACCACCTGTCCAACGGCCGTGGCCCGCGCCGACTGTGTGCCCACCTGCGCGCCCAGCGTCCACCGCGAACGGGCGATGCCGGATGGCCCCGTGACCGAACTGGCCGGGGAGAGCGTTCCCCCGCCCGTGGTGGATTCCCACGTCACCGCCACCCCGGGCACGGGGTTCCCGAAGCGGTCCGCCACCCGGACCGCCAGCGAGTCGGCGACCGGGTCCTGCGCGGTTCCGCTGAAGGAGGTGGGCCCCGCGGCCGCCAGCGCGGCGGCGGCGTCGCGCACGCCGACGGCGCGGAAGGTGGCGAACACGAGGGCCTCCCCCGTCGCGGGGTCCACGGCGCGGGCCTCCACGCGCTGCGTGTCTCCGGCCACCGGGCCCAGGGTCCAGCGCTCGCGCGCCTCGCCGTCGGCGTTGGTCAGGGCCGATCCGGCGAACACCGATCCGCCGCCCGCGGTGACCACAAAGTTGACCAGCTGGTTCCTGATGGGCTTGTCCCTGTCGTCCACCACGCGCACCACCAGGGGCTGCTTGAGCTCCCGGCCGACGGTGTCGGCCTGCAGGTCGCCCGAAACCACCAGGACGCGCGCGGGCTTCTGGCCGCCGATCACCACTTCGCCGTTGCATCCCGCGGCCAGCAATCCCACAAGCAGCGCCAGCGCGCCCGCAATCATTCTCATACCGCCAGCCCCCGTGCGTTGTCGTTCACCGCGGCGCCCACGCGCCCCAGTTCCTGCGCCACCTCCTCCGCCTCCCTCCGCGCACCCAGCCCGGTGTAGAGGCGGTGCGCCTCCCCGAGCCGCGCGGCGGCGGCCTCGCGATCCCCCCGCCGTGCCTCCAGCCCGCCGTAGTGCTGCTGCGTGGCGGCCACTTCCCACGCCGGCAGCCGGTGCTCCCGGCACACTTCCAGCGCCTGCTCGTAGAACAGGTAGGCTTCCGGGTCGCCGCGCGCCGCGGAGGCCGCGCCCAGGGCCCGGTACACGTCGGGCAGCCGCAGCACCGCGCGGGAGTGGATGGCCAGCGCCTCGGCGTCGCGCGCGGCGGCCAGCGCTTCGCGGGTGCGGCCCTGGAGAAGAAGGGGTTCGGAAAGCCCCACCAGCACCGCCACGCGCATCACCGGGTCCAGCTCCCGCCCCAGCGCCCGGCCAAAGGCCGCTTCCGCCTCCGCGGCCTCGCCCCGCGCCAGGTGCAGCCGCCCCCAGGCGTGGTCCAGGTACGGCATCAGGCCGCCGCCCAGCGCGCGGGCCGTTTTCTCCCCGCGCGCCAGCCACTCCGCGGCGGCGTCCAGGGCGCCCAGGCGCCGTTCCACCACGGAAAGGCCCAGGCAAAGGTGCACGTACTCCGCGCGGGGCGGGAGTGCCGGGCAGCGCTCCACCCCGCAATGGTACCACTCCCGCGCCTCGCTCCAGCGGCTCTGGTCCACTCTTACGTTGCCCAGCCCCTGGCACGCCACCACCGCGCCCATGTCGTCCCGCTGGGCGAGAGACACGTCGTAGCTTTCACGGTATCGCCTGGCGGACAGCTCCCACTCGCCCATGGCACGGGCGACGCGCCCCAGCCTGCGCAGCGCCAGCCCCTCTCCCCGGCGGTCGCGCGGCTTGCGGCCCAGGTCCAGCGCCCGCTCGTAGAACTCCCGGGCCTGCTCCAGCCGCCCCGCGCCCTCCTCCAATTCACCCGCGGCCACCAGGTGCTCCCCGCCTTCGGCCGCATCCCCCCGCTCCAGCGCGGCCAGGGCCCGCACGGTGTGGCGCATCACCCCCTCCACGCGCAGGCGAACCCGCTCCGCGAGCGCCTCGATCCGGCGTTCCAGCGCGGCCGGGTCGGCGAGGCGGGTGCCCAGGGTGCGGTGGTCTTCCTCCAGGCCCCACGCCGCCCCGCCCTCCGCGTGCGACGCGGACAGCAGCGCCTGGCGCAGGGGCGCGAGGTCATCCGTGTCGGGGATGGCCTTGAGCGCGGTGTCGATCCGGAGGGCTCGCCGGGTCACGCGGGGTTGTTGGATGAGCGGTCGGCTGCGTTCATGCGGCCTGTCCGTGCACCCGGCGTTCCATCGTCCCGCGTGCGGAAGTCCGCATGAACACTGAGATTTTCGCGGAGCCGGGAATGCTCGGCGACGAGGGTGTTGCTGCTTTTTGTGACATCGTGCCGCGGGAAACGGCAGGCGGGGGGAGAGGGCGGCGCGGGGCCGGATCAATCCGGGAGGACGCCGTACTCGGTGGCTTTGCGCGAAACGGTGTTGCGGTGCATGTCCAGGATCTCCGCGGCGCGCCCGAAGTGCCCGTTCACCCGCCGCAGCACCGCCCCGATGTGGAGCGCCTCCACCTGCGCCATCGTCATTTCCGCGGAGTAGCCGGGGAGCGGGTCCGCGGCGCCCTCCGCCGCGGGGGGCGGGGGTGCCGCGGGGCCCAGCTGCAGGTGACCGGCCTGCAGCACGTCGCCCGGCGCCAGCAGCACCGCGCGCTCCAGCACGTTGCGCAGTTCGCGGACGTTGCCGGGCCACGCGTGCGCTTCCAGGCTGCGCAGCGCCGCGCGGGAGATGCCGCGCAGCGCGCGCCCGTGCTCCCCCGCAAAGCGCGTGGCGTAGTGCAGCGCCAGCGCCCGCACGTCGCCCGGGCGCTCGCGCAGGGGCGGCAGGTGAAGCCGGACGACCGCCAGGCGGTAGAACAGGTCTTCGCGAAAGTCGCCCGAGGCCATCAGCGACGGCAGGTCGCGGTGGGTAGCCGCCACCACGCGCACGTCCAGGCGAATGCGCTCCCCGCCGCCCAGCCGCTCGATCTCCCGCTCCTGCAGGGCCCGGAGGATCTTGGACTGCAGCACCAGGCTCATGTCCCCGATCTCGTCCAGGAACAGGGTGCCGCCGTTGGCCCGCTCAAAGCGGCCCACCTTGCGCGCGATGGCGCCGGTGAACGCGCCGCGCTCGTGCCCGAACAGCTCGCTTTCCAGCAGGTCTTCGGGAATGGCCGCGCAGTTGACGGCCTCGAACGCGCCGGCCGCCCGCCCGCTCGCCGCGTGCAGCGCGCGCGCCACCAGCTCCTTGCCCGTTCCCGATTCCCCCGTCACCAGCACGGTGGCGGCGCTCGCCGCCACCCGGCCCACCGTCTTGAACGCTTCCACCAGCGCGGGGCTGCTCCCCACCAGTTCGTTGCCGGAGCCAGCCGGCGGCGGGGGGAGGGGGATGACGTCGCCGTCCGGCGGGGCGGGGCAAAG
>NZ_DASVTX010000574.1:0-8409 GCF_036387355.1 Longimicrobium sp. | reverse complement strand
CGCACGGGCGTATCGGGAGGCAGCACCTTTTGCCGAAGCAGCGAAACCAGTTCGTCGAGCGTCGCCGGCCCCGCGGGCGAACCCTCGTGCCGGTAGTACCAGACCCGCCCTTCCGGTAACTCTTCCATTGCTGCAAGCGCGGTGGAGGGGAACACGGCTCCCGACTGCACAACCGTTGCCGAGCCTACCCGCAATCCGCATGGCACCGCGCGGGCCACGGGCGGCACATGGCGGAAAAGGGGTCGCCCACGCGCGCAGCCTGCCCCCGGGATGCCGATGGCGCGGGCTCCGCGCACGGTAGATGCGAACGGCGCCGATCTCCCCGAGCGAAAGCCGGGCCGAAAGACACGACGCGAGAACTCAGAAGGGTTTGTTCATGGAACAGGTCACCCGCCCCGCGCCCGCCACGGAACCGCCCGCGAACGAAGAGCAGGCCCGCCGCGACCTGGCCGAGCAGGTCGCGGCGCGCATTCAGCAGGAGCTGGCGAGCGATCTGGAGAAGCTGCGCGCGCGCCTCGGCCTCGGCTCCGCGCGCCGCGACGCGGATCAGCCGTAGCGAAGCCCCACGCCAGGTACAACGACGACCTTGTGCGAGCGCAACTGCGGCGCCACTTTGTCACAATCCGGAAGCGGACACGTTGTAGGACCGACGGCATGTGCCTGCCTGCCGCCGGGCACTGCGCCCGGTCTGGGCATCCCCGGATGGTTTCCCTTTCCCGTGTCTTCTTGCCGGGGAAGCATCGCTGATCCGCTCTCCTTCACACCCGCCGCCACCGGCCACGTCCAGCCGGTACGAATCTCCCCAGGAACACCATGCAGGTCCCATCCGCAGGACGGGCTGCCGGGTTCGCGGCCATCCTCCTGATCCTCGGAGGCAGTGGGTGCGCGGACCGCTCCCCGGGCGCACCCATCGCGGGCCCGGGCGACGGGAGCCCGGCCGGAACCCTCGCCTGGACGCCGGACCCTGACATCGTCGCGAGTGACACGCACTACATGGTGGACGTGGTGCAGCAGGGAAGCACGGTGTACCAGACGACGCTCCCGGTCATCGATCCGGTTACGGGCGTGAGCGCGACCACGTGGACGGTGGAGCACGAGACGGAGACGCAGCGCCTCGAAGCGGGCTACGACGCACTCGGCCGCGCCATTCAGGTCCTGCACGAAACCACGTCGCCGGACGATCCCACGGTCCGCGCCGTGAACTCCAGCCGCCGCACCCGGTCCGTCGAAGACGAGATCTCCAGCTACGACGCGGCCGGCGTGCTCCTGCCGACCGACCACGAGATCGTACAGGGCCTGCGTGCACCCATCGCCGCGTCGCACGTGCAGATCACCGACGGGGTGGTGCTGAACGCGGAGGCGCTGGACACCGTTCGCGTCCTTTCCGTCGCGGCCACGGAACTGGCCGCCGCCGCGGGTCCGCGTGCCCGGGCGGAACGCGTGGGCAGCGACCGCATCCGCGTGGTGAACGATCTCTCGCGAGACGACGCCGCTCCGGTGGCCGGGGCGGGGCAGGCGCCGCCCCCATCCCGCGGCTCGTACGTTCGCACCTGGAGGCGGCACGGATCCTCGTACCTCCTGGAACGTACGGAGCTTACGTCCGAGTGGGCCGCGCCGGACGGCGTGCGCAGGACGGAGCGGCAGGTGGACCGCATCCGCATGGTGCGCGTTCACCAGAACGCCCGCCGCGACGCCGAGCGCCGCGCCCGCCGCGGCGAGACGGGGCAGGGCGCGGACAACGTGCTCGCCTCGCTGGGGGACCAGCCCGGGGACAACTGCGTTGTGGGACAGGACTGCCCTCCGGAGGACCCGCCGCCCGTGCTGCCGGGCGGCGGTTGCCCCGGGCCGGTTCCGCAAGGCGCAGACATCGTCTTTCAGCACGGAATCAAGAGTGACCGGCACACCTGGTCGGAGATGGCTTCTTGGCTGGGGTGTGACATCGTGTACAAGCGTTTCGATGCCCACGACATCGACTGGCGCCGCCGCATTACCTCGCAGCGGGACGAGCTTCGCCCGTTGATCAACGCCGACATGCACGACATCGTCATGATCGGGCACAGCAACGGAGGTCTCGTGGTGCGTTCGCTTGCCCAGTGGGCGCAGGTGAACCAGCCGGGGCTGGTGAAGGGGGTCATCACGCTCGACAGCCCCAACCAGGGTGCGGTTGTCGCCCGTAATGTAAGAATTGTCCATGAGGCTCTGGGCTCGGGAGCGGCTGCGCTCGGCCTTGGGCTGAGCCTCATGGAGTTTCACCCGTTCTTTATCGACGACATCCCTGGAAGCTCCTTTCTACAGAATCTGAACGCGACGCAGGAGGCTTTCATCAACGTCGGAATCCGGACGCATACCCCCAAACGGTGGGTCGCGTGGCGAGTCATCAAGACGGGCGATTGCCTGCCCCGCCATGAATGCGAGCTCGCGGTCGTCCGCAGAATTCAGAGGCGGTATGATGACATGCGCCACACGTCGAAGTTCTGGTACCGGCCGTGGCACTCCATTCCCGCCGGCGAAGAAGCCCGGTTGATGAACGGCTTCGATGCGACCTGGAACTGGCTCACCGCCCCGGGCGATCTGACTTCTGACGGCTTCATCCCCGGCCCGGCGCAGCACTACCCGGGGGCACGGTTCAACCGGGTGATTCCGGACGGGGATTCCCATACCGGTACCACGACCAGCGAACTGGTCCATGAGGCCGTGAAGGAAGCATTGATCAATCAGTCACTGTTCGACATCGACGCGCAATCATGAAGACTCCGCTTCTCTGCACCGCACTCGCACTCTTGGGCGCGACGGCTTGTGCCCCGGGCGACACAACAGAGCCCGTCACCCGGCGCGATACCATTCAGGTCGTCTGGCGCACACCCGTTTCTGACGCCGGCTCGGGGCTGGATGATCTCGCAATTGATGGGCGTGCATTCTACACGCTCGTGAACGGCGTTTCCGCGTACGATCTGCAAACGGGGGCGTTGCTCTGGCGAGTGCCGCGCCCGGCGGGCCGCCCCTTGAACCTCCTCACTCACAACGGGCGTGTGTTCGTCCCGGCCAGTGATGTGTTCGCGGTTGAAGCCACGACCGGGGCAGAACTGTGGCGCGTGACCCCCGATTCGTTCGGCCGCGTAGAGGCCGCGGTGGACGACAAGGCGCTCTACATCGGAACTGACAACAGGCGGGTGATCGCGTACGACGTCGCAACCGGGCGCACGCTGTGGTCGCGGGAAGTACTGGCCCCTACGACGTACCCATCCAGTGTGAATGCGATCGTGGCGCACGGTGATACGGTGTACGCCGCCGTGTTGGAGTGGCTGAACCAGAGCGGAGGCCGCAAGCGCGGATGGATGTTCGCGCTCGACCGAAACACGGGCCGCGTTCTCTGGACGTTTCTCAACGAGCGCGCAGACGAGCCTCACGATGTAGGGAACCACGCCGTCGCGGGGCGGATGCTCCTGATCAACGACCTGAACGGCAGCGCCATGATCGGCGTGGACCGGTTTACGGGAGTGGAGGTGTGGCGCCGGGTGAGTTCCAGCGGTTACCTCGGAGCCTGGGATACGTTCAAAGTGGTGGACGACGTGGCGTACGTGGCCTCGAACGACACCTACCTGTACGCGCTTGATCCGGAATCGGGCCGCATCAAGTGGCAGACGCCGCTGCAGGCGAGCGCGTCGTCGTCCGTGGTGTGTGGGGACAAGGTCTTCGCGGGAGCGTACGGGCTGCACAGGGCCAATCGGTCGGATGGCAAGGTCACAGCGACGCTGTTCCTGGACGCGCAGGGAGTTGTGACGGGCAGCTACGTGAGGTCACGCCTTCAGACCTGGGCTAATCGCGTCTATTTCGTCGGCAACGACGGGGTGTACGCGGTCAAGTGCGATTGAGCCGCGCACACCCAATGCGGTGTTCCGGCTTCGCCGCTCTCAGCGTCGCTTCGAACCTGCACAATCTTCCAAGGCGGTGTTTCCAGTGCGCGGCTGTCGCGCTGATTCCTTTGAGCCTTCCGGCGTGCGCTTCCGACGGCCCGGTGGAGCAGCCACCCGCGACGCGTGACACCATCCAGGTCGCGTGGCGGACTCCGATGTCGGACGGGAGCGTGAGCCGTGAGGATCTCGCCATCGACCAGCACGGGTTCTACACGCTCGTAAACGGCATTTCCGCCTACGATCTGGAAACGGGCGCTCTACTCTGGCGCGCCCCGCAATCCATGTATCGGGCGTTGAATCTCGCTGTGTCGAACGGGAGAATATTCGTCTCCTCCGTCTCTGCGCACGCCTTTGATGCCCGCACCGGCGTCGAACTCTGGCGCACCCCCGTCGATTCGCTCGCCCGCACCGAAACGGCGGTCGACGAGCGGGCATTCTACGTGGGCACGGATTCACGCCGGGTTCTCGCGCTCGATGTCACCACGGGTCGCGTGCTCTGGTCCCAGGAAGTGGTCGCCGACGGGGAGTACCGTGAAAGCGTGGTGGGAATCGCGGTGCACGGTGACGTGGTGTACGGGGCCGTGATCCAGGAGTTGAACCAGAGCGGCGGTCGCAAGCGAGGCTGGATGGTCGCGCTGGACCGGAACACCGGGCGTATCCTGTGGCGCTATCTCAACGAGCGCACTGACGAGCCCCACGACGTGGGGAGCCATGCTGTCGCGGGCCGAATGCTGCTGATCAACGACCTCAATGGCGGGGCGATGATCGGCGTGGACCGGGTGACGGGGCAGGAGGTCTGGCGCCGGGTCGGGCCCCGGGGGCATCTGGGCGCATGGGACACGTTCAAGATTGTCGACGGTGTTGCGTACGTGGCTTCCAACGACACTCATCTCTATGCGTTGGACCCTGAAACGGGGCGCATCAACTGGCAGACGCCGCTTAAGGCGAGCGCTTCGTCGTCCGCCGTGTGCGGGGACAAGGTTTTCGCGGACGCATATGGGCTGCACATGGCAAACAGAACCAATGGACGAGTGCTGGCGACGCTCTTTCTGGACGCACAGGGGAGCGTAACGGGCAGCTACGTGAAGTCGCGGCTTCTCGCTCAGGGAAACCGCGTCTACTTCGTGGGCAATGACGCGGTATACGCCGTCAAATGCGATTGAGTCGTTTCGCTGGGCTGCGGCGGCCCGGAGTATTGGTGCAGACCGCGCATTTGGCTCTGCCCCGCTTCTCAAGGCGCGGCTTCGCGGGGGTCGCGATCACGCTGATCGCGTGCAGTTTCTCGGCGTGCGTAGTTGATGGTCCACTGGAGCAGACTCCCGGTACGCGCGATACCATCCGGGTGGCCTGGCGCACGCCGCTTGTAGGAAACACCGGCACGTTGGACCTGCTGGCGTCCGACGGCCTGCGCCTCTTCACCCTCGTCGACGGCGTGTCCGCGTACGACCTGGGCACCGGCGCTCGCCTGTGGCGGGCGCCCCGTGCACCGATCGCGCCTCCGAACGTGGTTTCCAGAGATGGCCGCGTGTTCGTTTCTTCGAGCGCCGCGATCGCACTGGATGCAGGGACCGGTGCAGAACTGTGGCGCTTTCATCCAGACACCACGTCCGACGCCCTTTCGGCGGTCGATGGTCGTGCCTTCTACATCGGCAGTGACACGGGCACCGTGTACGCGCTGGACGTGCGCACCGGGCAGCCTTTCTGGTCTGCCGAGGCTGTCGCCCGCGGCACGTATCGCACCGACGTGACGTCGATCCTTTCTTTCGAGGACGTTCTCTATGTCTCGGTAATCGAGGAAACCTCGCCGACGGGACACCTGAAACGCGGTTGGATGGTCGCGATGGACCGCTTCACCGGCCGGGTGCTCTGGCGTTACCGCAACGAGCGGCCCAACGAGCCGCACGACGCACGACGTAGGGCGTCAGGCGGTGTCGGGTCGCTTGCTTCTGATGAATGACCTGAACGGCAGCACCATGATCGGTGTGGACCGGTTCACGGGAGCGGAGGTGTGGCGCCGGGTGACGTCCAGCGAATACCTGGGCGCGTGGGACACGTTCAAGATGGTGGACGGTGTCGCGTACGTGGCCTCCAACGACACGTTCCTCTATGCAGTGGATCCGGAAACCGGGCGCATCATCTGGCAGACGCCCTTGAAGGCGAGCGCGTCGTCGTCGGCGGTGTGCGGCGACAAGGTGTTTGCGGGCGCCTTCGGCCTGCACATGGCCAACCGGTCGGATGGCAAAGTGGTCGCAACGCTTTTTCTCGACGCGCAGGGCAGCGTAACGGGAGGCTACGTGAAGTCACGGCTGCATGCGCAGGGCAACCGCATCTACTTCGTTGGGAGTGACGCCGTATACGCCGTGAAGTGCGGCTGAGCTTCGTAGCCGGAATCGTCGCTGCCTGACGCGCGCTGTTTCGCCGCTGCGTGTGCACCCTCTCCACCCCCGGCCGGTGGAGAGGGTGTCGCGCGTCCGGGACCCGGTGATCCGCCTCTCCGCGCACGCCGGAAGCCTGTGCCTGCCCCCGGCGCGATTGCTGCAGCTACTCTGCCCGCCCCACGCGCAGAGCGCGCGGGGGCACGGTCCACCCAACCCATCGCAGACGATGCGCAGATTCTCACGGGCCGCGGTGCTTGCCGCGGCCGTCGCGGCGCTTCCGCTGGCGGCGCAGCACGCGCCCGAAGCGGGGAGCGACACTTCCATCTTCCGGCCGCTCTCGCTCCCCACGCCTAACCAGTACCGCTCCGCCTCCGGCATGCCCGGGCCGCGCTACTGGCAGCAGCGCGCGGACTACCGCATCACCGCGCAGCTGGACACGGCGGCCGAAACCATCACCGGCAGCCAGACGGTCCGCTACCGCAACAACTCGCCCGACACGCTGCGCTTCGTGTGGCTGCAGGTGGACCAGAACCTGTACGCGGCCAACAGCATCGGCACGTTCATCAACCCGGCGGACAGCCGCTGGGGGCCGCGCGGGCCGGGGGGCGGCTACACCATCCGCGACGTGCGCGTGGCCGGGCAGCCCGTGACGCCGTACATCAACGAAACCATGATGCGGCTGGACCTGCCGCGCCCGCTGGCTCCCGGCGGCACGGTGGAGATGTCGATGGCGTGGTCGTTCGTCATTCCCGAGTACGGCAGCGACCGCACCGCGCGCGAGGGCGACCTGTACGAGATCGCCCAGTGGCACCCGCGCATGGCCGTGTACGACGACGTATCCGGGTGGAACACCCTGCCGTACATCGGGCAGGGGGAGTTCTACCGCGAGATCGGTGACTTCGACGTGGCCATCACCGTGCCCGCGGGCTTCACCGTGGGGGCCACGGGAACGCTGCAGAACCCGGGCGAGGTGCTCACGGCCGAGCAGCGCGCACGCCTGGCCCGCGCCGCGCGCGACACGGCGCAGGTGGCCATCATCACCGCGGCGGAGGCGGGAACGGCGGCCTCCACCCCGCGCCGCACGGGAACCGCCACCTGGCGCTTCCGGGCGGCCAACGTGATTGACTTTGCCTGGGCCGCGTCGCCGCGCTTCCGGTGGGACTCGGAATCGTGGAACGGCGTGCAGTGCCACGCGCTCTACCAGCCCGACGCCACCGCGTGGGCGACCGCCGCGGACATGACGTGCTTCAGCATCCGCGAGTTTTCGCGCTGGTACCCGTATCCGTATCCGCAGGCCACCAGCGTGGCCGGGCCGGTGGGCGGCATGGAGTACCCCATGTTCGTGATGGTGCACGCGGGCGGCAGCGAGCAGAGCGTGTTCAGCACCATCGCGCACGAGCACGGGCACGAGTGGTTCCCCATGATCGTGCAGAACAACGAGCGGATGTACGCCTGGATGGACGAGGGCTTCAACACGTTCATCGACACCTGGGCCAACGACCTTCGCTACCCCGGCAACAACAGCAAGGCGCAGTATCGCCAGCAGTACGAGAGCTTTCAGCGGGCCGGCAACGACCCCATCCTCATGCTGCCGCCAGACCGCATCCCCCGCACGCAGCTGGGCATCGCGGCGTATCGCAAGCCGGCGCTGGCACTGCACATGCTGCGCGACGAGGTGCTGGGCGAGGAAACGTTCGACCGCGCGTTCAAGGAGTACGCGCGCCGCTGGGCCTTCCACCATCCGCAGCCCGCGGACTTCTTCCGGACCATGGAAGACGTTTCCGGCCGCAAGCTGGACTGGTTCTGGCGCGGCTGGTTCTTCACCCACAGCACGCTGGACCAGGCGGTGGAGGGGGTGACGAACACGGCGGGGAACGGCGGATTCACCGCGGCGGTGCGCCTGGGCAGCCGCGGCGGGATGGTGATGCCCGTCCGCCTGCGCCTCACGCTGTCCAACGGCGAGGTGCGCGACGTGCGCATTCCCGAGCAGGTGTGGTTCGGCGGGCCGGCGTACACCTACACCGTCGCCGTCCCCGCGCAGGTGACCCGCGCGGAGATCGACCCCGACAACCGCGTGCCCGACGTGAACCGCACCAACAACGTCTGGGGCCGCTGAC
>NZ_DASVTX010000573.1:0-5134 GCF_036387355.1 Longimicrobium sp. | reverse complement strand
AGCGCCTTGTCCAGCAGGAAGGCAGGCGGAACCAGACCCATCCCGCGCGCCGCGCGGACCCGCTCCAGCTCGCCATCCAGCTGCCGCGCGTACGACTGCATCCGCGCCAGGTACGCCTCGGCGTCGGCGGCGTTCTCCACGCGGTGGTCGCTGTCCAGAAAGCGCGGCACGTCCAGGTACGCGCCCACGTTCTGGATGACGGTGTACGGCGTGTTGCGCCAGCCGCCCACGGTGATGTCGCCGTAGGGCAGCGCGAATCCTTCCAGCGCCGTGGTGTAGGCGCTGCGGACCACTTCCACGCTGGTCCGCACGGGGTGCGACAGGCGGGCGGCGTCCACCGTCGCGAGCGCGCCCAGGTCCGCGCGCAGCTGCCGCGCGATCAGTTCCTCTCCCGCCGCTGATCGGTCCGCCAGCCGCGACCGCATCTCCGCCCGCGCGCCCACGTCCAGCCCCAGCGAGGTGGCCGACTCGGGAAACAGGTTCAGCAGGTCGTTGCCGATGCGCTCCAGCAGCGCGAGCGCGCTCCGGTCCGCGTCCGTCGCCCCGGCCGAGGCCGGCGCGCGGGCGGCGCCGCACGCGGAAAGCAGCGGCAGCACGGCGGCGGAGGCCAGCGCACCCAGCATCTCCCGGCGAGAGAGAAGTCCGGAGGCGGTAAGAAAGTTCGGCAGCATGGAGGGCTCGGTGTCGGGCGGGAGAGTGACGTCGCGCAGACTTGATCAGCAAGCTAGTACGTTGCTGACCGATGCGCTCGGGAGGCCGGGAGCAGATGACACCGCCGCAACAACAACGGAGCGAGTCCGCCGAAAACGGGGGCGCCTTCGCCTGCACCGAGGTAAGAGGCCAGAGCGGGAACGGGGAGATGGACGAGACGGGTACGGGGCGCGGGCATCCCTGAGCGGATGAATCCGCCGCTCAAAAGCGGGAACCCCCGACACCGGCCACTGGCGCGTCCGGTTCGGGGCTTCAACTGCGCACTGAGAATCAGGGCTGCTGTTCTTCTCTGTCATTCGTTTCTGAGACGCCGATAACCGCCGACCAAGTGCACGCGCGCCAGCGTTGATCGCGCCCGACGTGCCAGCCGATGAAGTCATCGGCCCCGCGCTGATCAGGCGCACCGTAATCGCCGCGCTCAGTCAGCGATGAGCAGATGGCGGCCGGAGGCGGGCTGGCCCAAGAGCAGGAGCCGCTCTGAATCCCGGGAGCGATCTGGATCGGGCGAATACGATGTACCCGCCGTCGTGGCCGGCGCCGGATCCCAAGCGATAGTCCAGTCCGCGTGCGCCGTCACCGCCTGCTGGTCCTGATCACGATTACCGATTCGCGTGAATCCACCCTGGGACTGTTGCTTTTTCCGCCTTAGCGGTTGCTCCCAACCCGGTCGGCTAAGCTGTCGGCGCGGGCGCGGACGCGGGTCCAAGTATCGGGGATACGTCCGGTGAACGTCAGGATCGGGTCGCGCCGAGCCTGCTGCGTTTCTCGGGGTACCGCACGCAGGATCGTGATCGCATTGAAGTGGCCGTCACTGCTGTCGGGGTGGCGCTCGGCGGCGTCGAGCAGCGCCGATACCACCATCGTATCGGCCAGCAGCTTGGGATCGGCCAGCAGTTGACGTGTGGCGGCGATGCGCGCGGGCCCGGAGGGGCCGAACACCTGCTCGATGGTGGACAGGTACGGGTACGTAGGCGCCAACTGCACGTTCGCCGCCGCCACTCGAACCGCTGCGCTGGTGTCTTCCGTGAGAGCCAGGGCTAACTCGTTCCCAAGTGCGGTGTCGACGTACGCAATGGCCCGGAGCGCCATAATCCGGTTGGCAGGCTTATCACTGGTGAGCGAAGGCACAAAGCTCTGTACCAGTTGGGACACCTCGATCCGCTGCTTGGAGTGCGCCTCCAAACTATCCCTCACATGCGCGGCGGCGAAGCGGCTCTCCTCCGTCTGCGCCCGGAAACACGAGAAGATCCCCGTAGCCAGCGCGATGGCGATGGGAAGCAGGCTGCGCGACAGGAGTTCCATCCGCTCGTAATGGTCACGGTGCGAGGCGACTTTTTCACCTGCGGACGCTGGTGCCTGCGTCGTGGAGGTCTGCGAAGCATTCATGGGTGGGTTGAGGCAGGGGCGAAGGATTTGGCTTATTTGGGTCAAGAATCTCAGTCTAAATCTGCTCGGTCTATCACGCCGGTGCGGAAGTGCAAGTCGATACAGGGGACCAGTCAACCGTTGGCTATCTGTTTTGTGCATCACTCAGGAGTTATTAGATCTTCCGTGGTTGTTCAGTTCCTCATCCATATTCCTTTGAAGCAGGTCTGGGGCGTCTCGTCAGACCTCTGGCGAGTCGGCTTTTCATTGGGCAGTCACGTCTTGATAAGGCGGCGATCGACACTCACGGTGGCAGGCACCTACGTTGCCATACGTCGGAACTGGCCGCCGAGCCAGGATGCATTCATTCAATGCACCACGACAACATCGTCACCGCCCACAGACGCCGCCAGATGGTCGCAGTCGGCGTGGAGTGGGCCGCGCTCAACGTAAATCGAGAAACGTCGGACTTAATCCGCCGCTCCGTACAGGTGGCGGTCGTGATGCGCAGACGCGTCGGCGAGACCGCAGGCCACGGGATCGGATCCCAGACCGAGCAACGGGTCCGCCGCCCCTCCCGCGCTCACATGGGCGAGCAAGCGCCGGACCAGTTCCTCCCGCTCTGCCGCGGGGAGCCTGAGGACTTCCGCTTCGAGTTCCTGCACGCTCATGGGGTCACCTCTGGTTGTGTTTTCCCCCGGAATTTACCTGCAACGCGAGTGAAAGGGGAGAGCGAGGCACTGGTGCTCCAATCGTGGCGCGGTCATGCACATTCTGAGATTCATGTCCAGCAGACAGCATCAGAGATCCACGAAGCCAGTCGGCAGTTCCGGGATCAGCGGAAAAGCCTCGTCGATCGTTCCAGGGCGGCCAACAACGCCAGCAGCGATCGGGGCGGCGCAGGCTCAATGATCAGCCGCTCGCCCCCGTTGCGCAGAATGGCTTCCCCGCCGGACAGTTCCAATTCACGAGGAATACGTACCGCCCGGTTCCGGCCGTTCCTGAACAGCTTGGCACGACGATATGGACTCACGATCAACCTCCTGTTGGCCTATGATGAAGCATAGGCCAACGGATGGCGAGGGTCTACCGCTCTCCATCTTCCCGTAACGCCTACGCTGAGCGCCACTGCAATCCGCGGTTGCCCACCAGACAGGCAATCGCAGCGACCAGCGGCTTCAGCCCACGTACGCAGCCAGGTGCTCGCCGGTGAGCGTGGATTGCGCCGCGATCAGGTCCGCCGGCGTGCCCTCGAAGACGATGCGGCCGCCGTCGTGGCCCGCGCCGGGGCCCAGGTCAATGATCCGTCTGCGCGCGTTGTCGATGATTGCCGAGCCGTTGTCCACCGGCCGACTCAGGACGCCGAGCAGCTGTCCCAGGTCAGCCAGGTGCAGGCCGTGCCGAGCAGGCCGCGCAGCGCCGTCAGGCGCTGGACAGCACCGTGAAGACGGCGGCGCGGGCGCGTCGAGCACGTAGACGACGCCCGCGTCCGCAACCTGAGTTGGACGGCTCAGCGGCCGCGGTCCCGCTGCCTTCGCAACTGCTCGAGTTCCTGTCGGAGCGGCCGCCAGTATTCCCGATCCGCGTCGCGCTCACGTTCCATCTCCTCATCGAGCGCCCGCTGCACGCCGCGATCGTCCCCGGAGAGCGCGAACCGTATGGCTTTTCTCCCGTCCGAGAGAAGCCGCGCCTCGTGGGAAAAGCGTTCAGCGACCTCCGCGAGCAGTTCCGGCGTGCGCATCTCCCTCAACCAGAACCGCACGCGTTCAGCCGTCGGCTCGGCATAGAATGCCTCGTAGTTCGCCTCGATCAACCGTCTGATCATCGGCCAGTCCTTGTCCCGCTGCGTCTTCTTGGCACATACCAGATCCGGCAGGGAGAGAACCGCGATCTCCTCCGCGTCCTCAACCATGAGGATCGTGCGCCGCTCCCAGAGTTCGGGAAAAGGAGCTACGCCACGCATGCGTGACATCACGTCAACCCGCATCCCTTCTGCATCCGGATGCTTGCAGCGGAAGTGAACGGCGTGCCCACGCTCGAGATATTCCGGCTCGAAGGGGGGAACCGCGATGCGTGCTGCCTGCAGTTCCGCAAGCGCGCTTGCAAGCCGGGCGAGGTTTTCAGGAGAGGCGAGGAGCGCCAGATCAAGATCCCGGCTAAACTCCGCTGCGCCGTACAACACGCACGCCTGGCCTCCCATGAGGAGCGCCTGCACTCCGTGCGTTCGGAAAGTAGAAAGGACTTTGGTGATCGGGTTCGGGGTCAAGCGAGCCTCCGAGCGTCAGGAATCTGTCCCACAGTTTCGCGCTCTCCAGCCAGCGCTCCTGGGGCGTGAGCCGGTACCACTCGAGCCACTCGCCTTCGCAGGTTCGGCGCAGCGCGGGTGATCCTCGGCGCTCGTGCGCATCTTGCTCCATCGGTCTCCTTCCTGGACGGCCCACCCAAACAGTATCGGCTCGGCTGTTCGGGAACAACTGTCAGAGTGCCCCAATCGCGAGGGCCTGGCTCACCGCGACGAACACACCTCCGCATCCAGGCGCACAAACGCCGCCAGGTGCTCGCCGGTGAGCGTGGATTGCGCCGCGATCAGGTCCGCCGGCGTGCCCTCAAAGACGATGCGGCCGCCGTCGTGGCCGGCGCCGGGGCCCAGGTCGATGATCCAGTCGGCGTGGGCCATCACCGCCTGGTGGTGCTCGATCACGATCACCGATTTGCCACCATCGACCAGCCGGTCCAGCAGGCCGAGCAGCTGCCGCAGGTCGGCCAGGTGCAGCCCCGTCGTGGGCTCGTCCAGCACGTAGACACTGCCCGTTTCGCCCATCTCCGTGGCGAGCTTCAGGCGCTGGCGCTCGCCGCCGGACAGCGTGGTCAGCGGCTGCCCCAGGCTCAGGTAGCCGAGACCGACGGCGGCCATCCGGTCGAGGATGGTGTGGGCCGGTCCGGATCCGAAGAACTCCTCGGCCTCGGCCACCGACATGGCTAGCACCTCGCTGATGTCGCGGCCCCCGAGGTGGTACTCCAGCACCGCCGCCTGGAACCGCTTGCCCTCGCACTCCTC
>NZ_DASVTX010000572.1:0-8554 GCF_036387355.1 Longimicrobium sp. | reverse complement strand
CGGACGATCCCGTTCCCTTCACCGGAGCGCGGGCGGATCGTCCGCGGCGGCTTGCCGGGCGGCGCCGCGCCGCGCATCATCAACCCCGCGCGTCACGTGGACTTCTCAGGGGATGAGGGGATGGCGACGGTACACCTGCTGGGCACCGGGGCGGGATTCAGCGGCCCGGACCGGACCACCACCATGCTGGCCTTTGAGAGCGAGGGGCGTTCCGTGGTGGTGGACTGCGGCGGGGACGTGGTGCAGCGGCTGCTGGCGTCCGGGGTGGACCTGGACGGCATCGAGGCGATGATCGTAACGCACGAGCACCCGGACCACGTCTCGGGCTTCGCGCTGTTCATCGAAAAGATCTGGCTCAGCGGCCGCCGCGATCCGCTCCCCGTCTTCGGCATCCGCCCGGCGATCGACCAGGCGCGCCGGGTGTGGGAGGCGTTCCGCACGGACACGTGGGACGTCCCGGAGATCCGGTGGACCGAGGTGCCGTACGAGGCCGGCGCGGAGGTGCTGCGGAACGAGCGGTGGCGGATCACGTGTGCGCCCGGCGTGCACGGCGTCCCCGTCGTGGGGCTGCGCGTGCAGGATCTGCGCGGCGGCGGCGTGTGCGCGTACTCGTGCGACACGGCGAAGTGCGCGCCCATTACGGAACTGTCGCGCGGCGCCTCGGTGCTGGTGCACGAGGCCACGGGGACGGAGCAGGGCGGGCACACCACGCGCGAGCAGGCGGCGGAGGTGGCGCGCGACGCGGGGGCGGCGCGGCTGGTGCTGGTTCACCTGCCGCCGGGGATGACGGATGAACTGCTGAACGACGCGCGGGCCCTCTTTCCCGCGACGGAGTTCGGCCACGACGGGGGCCGATATGAATTCTGAGTGGATCAGGGGCGTGGCGGCCGCAGCCGTCCTTTCCGCCTGTGCGCCGGCCGTGTCCGCGCGTCCCGCGGCGGCGCCTCCCGGCTCCGCGCCCGTGGCGGCGGCGCCGAGGACGGCGGCCGGAGCGGACCGCGAGTGCGATCTGCCGGAGGGCACGGTGCTGGTGGACGTGCGCCACGGCGACCGCAGCATTCGCACGGACGTGCGCTACGCGACCGCCAACAACTTTACCGGCGCCGTTCTTCCCGGCTACGAGCGGCCCCTGGCGCTGCTGCGGATGGACGCGGCGGAGGCGCTGGGCCGCGTGCAGCGCCGGCTGCGGGTGGACGGCGTGGGGCTCAAGGTGTACGACGCGTACCGCCCCATCCGCGCCACGCAGGCGATGGTGAACTGGGCGCAGCGGACGGGTAACCAGTGGGTGCTGGACCAGGGCTACGTGGCTGGCGTGAGCGGCCACAACCGCGCCGCCACGGTGGACCTCACGCTGGTGGAGCTGAGCACCGGGCGCGAGGTGGACATGGGCACGCCGTACGACACCTTCAGCGAGGCGGCGCACACGGCCAACGCCATGGGCACGGTGGCCGCCAACCGCCGCCGGCTGGTGCAGGCGATGGAAGCGGAGGGCTTTCAGAACTACGACAAGGAGTGGTGGCACTTCCGCATGCCCGGCGACTTCCCCCCGCTGGACGCGCCGCTCCGCTGCTTCGGCGGGTGACCGGCGCGGGCTTGCGGGGCACGGGGCGGCGGGGCAGATTCCCGCGCTCCTGAACGGCGTTTGTCCCCGCGTGGAGCGCGCATGGCCGCTGTGCCGCTGGTGGTGTTTGCCGACTTCGCCTGTCCGTTTTCGTACGTGACGGAGGCGGCGGTGCGGCGCATGGAGGCGGCGGGCGAGGTGCAGGTGACGCGGCTCGCCTACGAGCTGCATCCCGCGCCGGCGCCCCTCCCCGCGCCGGACTCGGGGTGGATGGACGCGCTTCGCCCGCTGGCGGACGAACTCGGCCTGCCGCTCGCCGCGCCGGCCGTGGCCGTTCGCACGCGCAAGGCGCACGAGGCGGCGCGCTTCGCGGAGCACAAGGGTGTGGGCGAGCAGATGCGCGAGGCGCTCTACCGCGCGTACTTTGCGGAGGGGCGCGACATCGGCCGCATCGACGTGCTGGTGGACCTGGCGGCGTCGCTGGGGCTGGACGTGACGGAAACCAAGGTGGTGCTGGACGTGGACACCGCGTCGTCGCGCATCGACGCCGAGCGCGAGGCGGCCGTCGGCGCGGGAGTGACGGGGACGCCCACGCTGGTGGCGGGAACGGGGGACGAGGCACGGTGGATCGTGGGCGCGCGCCCGTTCGCGGAGCTGCGGGCGGAGATCCTGGGATCGTGATTTGGCGGGGCGCGGTGCGCCCCTTTGCACAGGAAACGAGAGCGATGTCGGACTACGAGCGTACCACGGTGCTTTCCACCCGCGAGATCTTTGCGGTGGCGGACGAGATCCTGACCACGCGGGGCGAGCTGGCGGCCAGCGGCGAGGGGCATCACAGCCGCACCTGGTCGGGCGGCGAGGGCACGGTGAACGTGGAAGTGCACCGCCACGGCCCGTCGGCCATTGTCACCATTCGCACGGACCGGCTGCGCACCTCCAAGATCGACGGCGTGGTGCGCCACCTGATGAACCAGCTTCCGTACCAGCCGGGCGATCCGCCGCGCGAGTAAACCGCGGTTCATCCCTCGAGCCGAAAAGGCCGGCTCCCGTGCGCGGGGGCCGGCCTTTTCGCGTATCCAGAACAGACGATCATCACGCGGATGACGCGGAGAGGAACGGCGCAGGCATCCCGCCACCTCGTTCTTCGACTCCTTCTCCGTGTCTCTGTGCCTCTGTGTGAGACCTGCTTTTCAGTCGGCCCGGGCGAGCACCAGGTGGACGGGGATGCCGCCGTTGCTGGTGCGGAAGGCTTCGCGAAAGGGCAGGCCCACGTGGCCTTCCAGCTGCTTGTCCGCGGAGAGCAGGCCGAGTGTCCAGCCGGGGGCGCGCTCCTGCACGGTGCGGCCCATGGCGGCGTACAGGTTCCGCAGCGGGTCGCGTTCGCCCACGCGCACCCCGTACGGGGGATTGCAGAGGATGAGCCCCGGCCCGTCCGGCGGCTCGATTGCGGACAGCGGGCGCACGCTGAACGCAACGTCGGCCGACACGCCCGCGCGCTCCGCGTTGGCGGTGGAGGCCTGGATGGCGCCCGCGTCGCGGTCCGAGCCCAGGATGGGTGCGGGGGCGGAGGCCAGGATTTCGGCGCGAGCGCGCTCCACGGCGGCGGCCCAGCCGGGCGCGTCGAAGTCCGGCCAGTCGGCAAAGGCGTAGCGGCGCGGCTCGCGGTCCGCCATCGCCAAGCCGGGCGCAATGTTGCGGGCCAGAAGCGCCGCCTCGATGGCGATCGTCCCCGAACCGCACATGGGGTCGATGAGCGGCGTGCGCGGATCCCACTTCCCGCCGAGCAGCATGGCCGCGGCGAGCGTTTCGCGCAGAGGCGCCTTGGCGAGCGCCTGCCGGTAGCCGCGCAGGTGCAGCAGCGCGCCCGAGCTGTCGGCGCTGATCACGCACTCGTCGCGCACAAAGCGGACGATGAAGAGCTGCGCGTCCGCGGCGCCGTCGTTCTCGTCATCCGCTACCGTGGCGCCTTCCACCTGCCCCACCGCGCGGCCGATGGCGTCCAGCAGGCGCTGGGCGATGGCGCCCTCGTGGTACAGCTTGGACTTGCGGCTGGTGACGCGCAGCCGCACGCGCCCGCCCCGCCCCACCCAGCGCTCCCACGGCACCTTGCGCGCGTGCCGCTCCAGTTCGAAGAACGTCCGCGCGCGGAACCGTGCCGCGCGCACCACCACGCGGCTGGCGGTGCGCAGGCGCAGGTTGGCCTCGTGCATCTGCGCGGCGGGCCCGGTCCACGCCACGCCGCCGGGCTCCACGACGCCCTCGATGCCCAGGGCCCGCAGTTCGGCCGCGGTGAGCGGCTCCAGGCCGGGGGCGGTGATGGCGAAGAGATCGAACATCTAGGAAATAGGGAATAGGGAATAGGGAATAGGGAATAGGGAATAGGGAATAGGTGCTTCGGCGCCTCGGCGGGC
Source organism: Longimicrobium sp. (assembly GCF_036387355.1). Lineage (GTDB taxonomy): Bacteria > Gemmatimonadota > Gemmatimonadetes > Longimicrobiales > Longimicrobiaceae > Longimicrobium. Next base: position 4,582 of record NZ_DASVTX010000572.1, on the reverse strand, counting down.
TTCTGCGTGAGGCGGCGGCGTCCCTGTGGTTTGAACGATCACAAAAAGCGAACCGCCGGGGCGAGTGCGCCCCGACGGGTTGATGCGGTTGCCTGCGGACCTTCATCAGACCGCAACGGCAGTTCGGGGCGGTTCGGAGGATGGCGCATGCTGAAGCGCCCCATCCCCCGCCAGCCCCCTCCCCGCAAACGGGCGAGGGGGAGCCGTTCGGCGCGGGGGCGGACACCGGCGCATCTGGCCGGCTCCGTCGTCCGGCGGTTTGAGCCGCGCCTTGGAAAGACGAAAGTCCGCCGTCGCGGACTGCATCCGCGGCCGCCGTCGCGTGCCGCACGCACGGGCCATCCGCCTGATGCGGTTGAAGCCCCGATCGCGGACGCGTCAGCGCCGCGAGTCGGGGCTTCCCGCTTTTGGAGCGGCGGATTTATCCGCTCGGGACCCCGCGCCCGACGCGCCGCCCTCTCCCCCGCCCCGCCGTCCCCCTATTCCCTATTCCCTATTCCCTATTCCCTGCCGTTACTCCCCGATCCCGAACTCCTTCAGCTTCCGGTACAGTGTCCGCTCGCCCATCCCCAGCATCTCCGCGGCGCGGCGGCGGTTGCCGCGGCTGTGCAGCAGCGCGGCGTTGATCGCCTCGCGCTCCATCTCGGTAATGGTCATCCCCGGGCGAAAGACGATGGTGCCTTCCTCGCGCGGGGCGGGCTCCGGCTCGCGCGGCACGCTTTCCACCGCCACCGGCAGGCCGATGGGAATCGGCTGGTACCCGCCGTACGACGGGCCGGCCGGCACCCCGCCGCCATCGTGCTGGCGGGAGCGGTACACCTCGAACTCGCGCCGCAGATCCTCCATGTCCACCCGCAGCTCAAAGAGCGTCCGCAGGATGAACTCCATTTCCGGCGACGGCACGGTGGGCAGATGGTTTCCGCCACCGTTGAGCTGCGCGGCTCCGGTAGCCACCTGCGGCGGGGGCGGAGAAACCGGCACCGGGAGCAGCGAGTCGCGGCGCCGGTAGCGCACCTCGGCGGGGATGTCTTCCGGACGGATGACGCGGCCCGGCGCGAGCACCACCATGCTCTCCACCAGGTTGCGCAGCTCGCGCACGTTCCCCGGCCAGTCGTACTCCACCAGGCTCTGCAGCGCCTGCGGATCGATTCCCACGAACGAGCGGTCGTGCTCCACGCTGAACTGCTGGATGAACCGGTCGATCAGCCGGGGGATGTCCTCGCGGCGCGAGCGCAGGGGCGGCAGGTCGATCCGCAGCACGTTCAGGCGGTGGTACAGGTCCCGCCGAAAGTGGCCCAGCTGCACCTGGTCGCGCAGGTCGCGGTTGGTGGCCGCGAGCACGCGCACGTCCACGCGAATGCTTTCCTCGCCGCCCACCCGGCGAAACTCCCGCTCCTCCAAGACGCGCAGCAGCTTGGTCTGCGTGCCCAGCGGCATTTCACCGAGCTCGTCCAGAAAGATGGTGCCGCCGTTCGCCAGCTCAAAAAAGCCCTTGCGCCGGTCGGTGGCGCCGGTGAACGAGCCCTTTTCGTGCCCGAACAGCTCGCTTTCCAACAGGTTGTCCGGCAGGGCCGCCACGTTGACCGCGATGAACGGGCGGTGGCGCCGCGGCGACAGCAGGTGAATGCCGCGGGCCACCAGTTCCTTGCCCGTTCCGCTCTCCCCCAGGATCAGCACGGTCGAATTGACGGGGGCGATCTGGACGATGCGCTCCAGCACCTCCTCCATCGCCTCGGTGTCGCCCACGATGCCGGTCATCTCGCGCAGTTCCTCGCGCTGCACCAGCCGCTTGCCCACGAGCGCGATCTCGTCCGCGTCGATGGGCTTGGGAAAGCACTCTGACAGGCCCAGCTGGCGGCAGATCTCGCGGCCGGTGGGCTCCGTAGGCTCCGTGAGCCCGATGACGGGAAGCCGGCCCCGCTCGCGCGCGGACGCAATGAGTGCGCGGGCGCGGCGCTCGCGCAGCCCGCCGGTGATCACCACCAGCACCGGCTCGGCGAGGGCGTCGGACAGGCTTTCGCCGGGCGCCAGCAGCTCCACGCGAAGCTGCTGCGCCTCAAACGCGGCGCGCAGACGAACCGCGGGCTCCAGGTCGTCGGTGGTGATGAGAACGGCTTCCGCCACGATCGGGGACAGTGCTCGGTACCGGGTGGGAGAGTGCGTGAAGTGCTTGAAGTGCTTGAAGTGCGTGAGTGCTGTGTGCGTAAGTGCGGAACGGCCGGTCGTGGCGCGCCTGGCACGGGCGGTTGAAACCGCGGCAACAACGGCGCGAAGTCCGCCTTCGCGGACTGCATCGGCGGCATCCATGCGGGAGGCCTGCATCGGCGCGTCCGCCTGTCCATGAATTCGCCGCTGGAACGGCACCAAGTCCGCCTCCGCGGACTGCATCCGCGGTGCTCGCGCGCGCCGCCTGCGCTGGGACGGTCCGCGGGTCGGTTGAAGCCTCGATCGTGGGCGCGACAGCGGCCACGAGTCGAGGCTTACCGCTTTTCGAGCGGCGGATTCATCCGCTTAGGAACCCGGGCGAAATGATCCTCCTCCCGGGGATGATCCGCCTCGGCTACTTGCGGACCGTTCCGCCGGTGTGGAACGGCGGGCGAACGACTTCGGCCTTGATGGGCGTCCCGCGGATCACGATGCCGATCTCCGTTCCCGGCTTGGCCGCGGCGGCCGGCACGTACGCCATCCCGATCCCGTCCCCCAGCGTGGGGCTCACCGTGCCGCTGGTCACCACGCCGGCCTCACCCCCATCCACCGCCACTGGATAGCCGTGCCGCGGAAAGCCGCGCTCCTTCACCCGGAAGCCCACCAGGCGCCGCCGCGGTCCCTCCGCCTTGACCGCCAGAACGGCGTCGCGGCCCACGAAGTCGCCCTTGTCGGGCTTGACCACCCACCCCAGCCCGGCCTCCAGCGGCGAGGTGTCCTCGTCCAGGTCGTTGCCGTACAGCGCGTAGCCCATCTCCAGCCGCAGCGAGTCACGGCACCCCAGCCCGGCGGGGAGCAGGCCGTCTTCGCCGCCCACCTCCAGCAGCCGGCGCCACAGCCGCGGGGCATCGGCCGCGCTCACGTACAGCTCGAACCCGTCCTCGCCCGTGTAGCCGGTGCGGCTGATGGTGGCGTGCACCCCATCCACCTCGCCCTCGGCAAAGCGGTAGTAGCCGATGGCGTCCAGGTCAGCACCCGTGAGCCGCGACAGGATCTCCTGCGCGCGCGGACCCTGCAGCGCCAGCAGCGCGATGTCGTCCGTGCGGTCCGTGAGCTCCACGCCGAACCGCCCGGCGAACTGCGACACCCAGCGCCAGTCCTTGTCCTTGTTGGCGCCGTTCACCACCAGCATGTAGCGGTCGGCGTAGCGGTACACGATCAGGTCGTCCAGCAGCTTGCCCTCGTGGTTCAGCAAGGTGCTGTACTGCGCCTGGCCCACCTCCAGCCTGCTGGCGTCGTTGGTGGTCACGTACTGCACAAAGTCCAGCGCCCGCTCGCCGCGCACGTCGAACTCGCCCATGTGCGACACGTCGAACAGCCCGGCCGCGCGGCGCACGGCGTGGTGCTCGGCGGTAATGCCGGTGGGGTACTGCACCGGCATCTCGTAGCCCGCAAAGGGAACCAGCTTGGCATTCAGCGCGGCATGCTCGCCGTGCAGCGGAGTGCGCAGAAGAGTGGCCTCGGCCATCGTCCGTCGGGGTGCAGGTACGGGGGTCCAGATCCAGGGACTGCCAATCTAGCATGGTGTCCCCGGACGGGCGAGGGTCGGGCGACCCGGCTGGACAGGACGGCGCCGGACAGGAACGCATCGGGGGAGCGGACGCCCGGCGTCCGCTCCCCCGATGTGACATCCGGCCTCCAACGATTCAGCGCGTGTGCGCCACCTCGCGAAAGCGGTCCCGGTCGCGCTGCGGAAAGAGCGCCAGGAGCCGCGGACGGCGGCGGCGCGCGCGCTGCTCGCGCGTGGCCAGGATGCGGGTGGCGGCCTTGGCCGGCTGCGTGGCGCGCAGCCAGTGGTCCGCAAAGCTGTGCAGCGGCACCACGCGCCAGTCCTGGCCCGTGCGCCAGATGACGTGGTGCTTGCCGGTCTGGTCAACCATGCGGTGCGCGGCTTCCTCCGCCAGAAATCGGGCGAGGTAGCGGTGCTTCTGAGACATCGGATGGTGCGGGGGATCAAGCAGGAGAGGGTCCCGGTGCAGAGTTGCCGGGTACATACAATCTGCCTGATTTCCCGCCGCCCGCAAGCGGAATGACCGTCCAGTCACGACTGCTCCGGACCCGTGTGGCAGGTTCTCCGTTCTCCGGAGCGTGTCGAGAAACCTGCCGGGCACCCCAGCGCGATCATCTCGCCGCGTGGAGCGGAGCAGCGGATTCCGCCACGCCGGACTCGAGGGCGCACGCGAGCGGTATCCTTGCCATCGATGCGTTGACGCGGACAGGCACGCCCGCGCTCGCGGACGCACCGATGCTTCCGCCCCGCGTCAGTGCGGCGCGGGCGGGCAGTGGTCGTTCACCTCGTAGCCGATGGCGCGCGGAAAGTCCGTTCGGGCCAGGCGCACCTGCACCAGCACCGGACCCCGGTTCACGGGGTCCGCCT
>NZ_DASVTX010000571.1:0-24117 GCF_036387355.1 Longimicrobium sp. | reverse complement strand
TGGCTGCCGCAGAATCAATGATCATCGCGAAGTGGGCGGGAGCGGCAATTCGGTTATCACTCTTCGTGGAGTGGGTCTTCGACGAATCAGGACGGATCGAGACTTCTGGCCAGGACGGAACAGGTGAGACTGCCGCGACTTACGCTTTGCATTGCGCTAGCTCTGCCCGCGTGTGCCCACGCGCAGACAACTATGCCTGATAGCGTGAAAGCCCGGACCGATTGTCGTTCGCCGCTCAGGTGGTCACGACAGGCCGTCCGGCAACCCACCTGGCGATCGCGACGCGGCGCATACGGCTCTGCCCTGATGCCGGGCCACAGCTTGCACGCGCTTTCCTCGAAGCGCGGAGTTCCGCAGATACCTCGCTTTTGAGCCGTTTGACGGACCCAAGTTTCGATCTCCGCGACGGAGCAATGTTCGAGGCTGCGGTGCGAGTTGCAAAGGATCGTAGCGCGACCACTCCCGCTCGTATCTTCGCGATCCGCACATTGCTGTGGGCACTGCGTCCCGGCGTGCGGATCGGGTATGCACGCCTGCTCGCCGCTCGCGGTACCGGCTACTCGGAATGCACCGCCGGTCTGGGGCCCTCGTTGGAATTGGAGGTCACAGTGGGAACTCCTCTGCCGATCGACTGGATTGCGCAGGTTCGTGCAGCAGGGAGGGCCTTGGTGGCAGAGTCGGGCCAACCTCGTGACGTAAGTGAGGCCGCCGGATGTCTCATTTCCACCCCCGTCTGGACGTCCTGGGCCGAACGGCAATAGAAAACTAGCTGACGCACGACGCATCCAGCAGGAGCTGGAGCCGTCGCACCAGACCTGCCGATGTCTCGATGGGGATCACGATTAGAAACAGGCCGAAGCTGCTCGCTCTGATGCTCGCGGCGGGGGTGACGATCCCCCAATGGTTGCCTGCGCAAGCTTCGGAGGGAGATGACCGACATCTGCGCAACGTCTGCCGCCTTGCCGAGCAGGTGATTCGTACGGGACAGCCCGCCAACAAGCACGAATGGGCCTGGGCGTACATGGCTTATTGTCCGCTCGCCCAGCAGATTCCGCTGAGAGTGCTTGCCATGCACGCTGCCCGAAGCACGCATGACTCTGAAGTTGCCCAAGCTGCGTTGATGCCGTTGGGTGTGCTTCACGATGGAACCCTGTTCCAGGAAGTGCTGGCGGTTGCCGATGATCGGCAGGCAACGAGCACGGCCCGGGTGGTCGCATGGATGAGCCTGTACGCGCTCGCCCACCCGGATCGGAGTGTGCGCTACGAGCACTTTGTGAGATTGGCAGATGTCGCTCCGGGGTCAACGCAATGCTCAGGGATCAGGATGCATCCGGCTGTTCCCGAGCAGGGCGCAACGTCCCTGCCGAGTGCCTATCGTGAGCAGGTTCGCGCGGTTGCGCGGCGAGTGGCGGCCGACGAGAGCGAACCCCGCGCCGTTCGGGGCGCCGCGGGTTGTCTGATGTGATTGTCGCGGGTACGAAGCGCGACATCTTAGCAACGCCAACGCTGGCGGCGCAGCACGTTGCTCGGCGGAGAAAATGCGCAAACGACTCGCGGCGGGGCGCTCCAGCCGCTCCGCCGCGATCGCTTTTCTGCCGATGGTGATCAGTCCAGGTTCAGTTCGTAGCGGTGCTGGGTGACGTTCACGCCCCACACCGGGCCGGGCTTCTGCTCGGCAAGGCGAAAGCCGGACGCGAGGTACAGGCGGATGGCGGCGCGCAGCGAATCCACCGTCCACAGCACGATGCGCAGGTATCCCTCCGCCCGGCAGAACTCGATGGCGTCGCGCACCAGCGCACGCCCCAGCCCGGCGCCGCGCGCGTCCGGGTGCACCACGAACCAGCGCAGCTGGGCGGTTTCGCCATCCACCCGGGTGATGGCGATGCACCCCGCCAGCCGTCCGCCGCGCTCGGCAATCCACACCCGCTCGCCCTCCCGCCGCGCGCGAAAGAACTCGGCGAGCGGCACCGCGACCAGCGCCTCCATCTCCGGGTCGAAGCCCAGCTCGCCCGCGTACACCGTCCCGTGCAGCGCGATCACCGCGCCCAGGTCGCCCGGCCGCACCTCCGTGCGCACCGTCACGGCGGGAACGCCGCCGCCCGTCACCGGCGGGAAAAGGAATGGGCGCGAGCCGGGGCGCTCATGCCGGAGAAGCGGGCGCGTGCAGCGGAAGGCGCACGGTGAAGGTGGTGCCCCGCCCCACCTGGCTCTCCACCTCCACCGTCCCGCCGAGCAGCACGGCCAGGCGGCGCGTGACGCTCAGCCCCAGCCCGGTGCCGCCCTCCTGCCGCGTCGTTCCGCCATCCACCTGCCAGAACGCGTCAAAGATGCGCACCCGGTGCTCCTCCGCGATCCCCGGCCCCGTGTCGCTCACGCGGAACACCATCCAGTCCGCCACCTCCTCCACGTCCAGCCGCACCTGTCCCTCGCGGGTGAACTTGATGGCGTTCCCCAGCAGATTGACCAGGATCTGCCGGATCTTGCGGACGTCGCTCTGCATGATATCCGGACCGTCCGGCGCATGGCAGGTGAACTCCAGCCCCTTGGCCATTGCCAGCGGCTCCGTGAGCGCCTGCACCTCGTCCAGCAGTTCGGGGAGGCGCACCGTGCTGAGCTCCAGCCGCTCCTCTCCCGCCTCCAGCCGGGAGAACGTGAGGATCTCTTCAATGAGCGCCAGCAGGTGCCGCGCGCTGATGCCAATGCGCTCCACCTTGCCCGCCACGCCGGGGGAGATGGGCTCCGGCACCCCCTCCAGCAGCAGCCCCGTGTAGCCGATCATGGCGTTCAACGGGGTGCGCAGCTCGTGGCTCATGGTGGTGAGGAACTCGCTCTTGACCCGGTTGGCGCGCTCCGCCTCGGCGCGGGCGCGGTGCTCGGCCTCGTACAGCCGCGCGTTATCCATCGCCACCGCCGCCCATCCCGCGATGCCCACCGCCAGCCGCTCGTGGCGCTCCTGGAACACCGCCGCGCGCTCGTGGCCGAAGAAGAGCCCGCCCAGCACCTCGCCCGTCCGTGAAATCACGGGGACGGCCAGGTAGCTGGTGACGGGAAGGTGCCCGGCCGGCATGCCGAAGTGCGGCGCCGTCCTGCCGTACCGCGGGTCGCGGGTGATGTCGTCGCTGCGCACCACCTCCGTGCCGTGAAAGGTGGGTTGAAAGACCGCCGTGGCCCGCGGCATGGGAAAGCGCGAAAACTTCTCGCGCGGCACGCCGGAGATGGAGTACAGCGTGTACGACTCGCCCTTTTCGTTGATCAGGTTGTAGAAGAACGCCCCGAACTCCGCTCCCGTAAGCCGGGTGGCCGCGTCCGTCACCACCTGGACGATGCGGTCCAGCGTAAGCTCCGAGGCCAGCGCCTGCCCCACCTGGTGCAGCGACTCCACCGTCATGGCCTGCTCGCGCCGCGCCCGCTCCACCGCGTGCCGCTCCGTCACGTCCAGGCCAATGAAGCCCACGCCGGCCACCTCGCCCGTGCCCGCGCGCACAGGAAAGTAGTTGAGCAGCACGGCGCGCTCCCCGCCCGGCTCGGTGCGGCTGGGGACCACCATCTCCAGGTTGTACAGCGCCTCCCCCGTCTCCAGCACGTGGCGAAAGTTGGGCTCTACGCGGTGCGCGTACCCCGGAATCACCTCGCGCAGCGTGCGGCCCACCACCTGGTCCACCGGAAGCCCGTAGAACGCGGCGAGCGCGGCGTTGATGCGCAGAAAGCGGAAGTCGCGGTCCACAAGCGCGGTCGGGAGCGGCGCGGCCTGGTTGAAGGCGTCCAGCGCGGCGCTGGCGTCCTCCGCGGCGCGGCGGGCAGCGGCGGTTTCCTGCGCGCGGGAGATCAGGTCGGCGTTGGCCTCCATCAGCTCCTCGTTGGCGGCCTTGAGCTCCGCCTGCACGTCGCGCAACTGCTCGGCCTGGCGCCGCACCGCCTCCGCCTGCTCCTCCAGCAGGATCGCCTGCTCCTCCGCCTGCCGCCGCGCGCGGGCCACGTCCGTCACGTCCACGCCGTGCACCAGCACGCCAAAGATCTGCCCCTCGCGGTCCGCCAGCGGCTGGTAGACGAAGTTCAGGAATCGCTCCTGCGGCGGCTCGTCCGCCGCGGGGCGCAGCAGCACGCGCATTTCCGTGGCGCTGAAGGGGATTCCCGTCTCGTATACCCGGTCCAGCAGCTCCACGAGCCCCTGCTCCGCCAGCTCCGGCATGGCCTCGTGCACCGGCCGGCCCAGGATCGGGCGGCCGCCGGCAAGGCGGTGGTAGGCGGGGTTCACCAGCTCGTACGTGTGATCCGGCCCGTGCACCGTGGCCATGAACGCGGGCGCCTGCTGAAACACGGAGTGCAGCCGCGCCTCCGTGGCCTCGCGCTCGCGCCGCATCCGCCGCTCGTCGGTGATGTCGCGCACCTCGATGATGGTGCCCACCGTGCGCCCGCCGTCGCGAATGGGGCTGGCGGTAAAGGCGACGGGGTAGAAGTGGCCGTCGCGGTGCACGAACACCTCTTCGCCCTGCTCCCGCATGTTCTGCGGGAACGCCTGGTCGATGGGGCATTCCGCCAGCGGGTACGGCGAGCCGTCCGGCCGCGTGTGGTGAATGACGTCGTGCAGCGCGCGGCCGCGCACCTCCGCCAGCGCGTAGCCGGTCAGGCGCTCGGCCGCAGGGTTCATGAACGTGCACTGCTGGTGCTCGTCCATGATGAACAGCGCCAGCGTGGCGTTCTGGGCGATGGTCTCCAGCTGGCGGCGAAGGTGCTCTTCGCGCGCGGCGGAGCCGCCGTCGTGCGGCGCGGGGGCGGACGGATGGTTCACGGACAGCGGTTCGTCACGGGGCCGGGCGCGCGCCGTGAACACATGGCGCGGGGCAATCCCCGTCCGTCTGGCAAGAAGCGTTCTGGCGCGCGGAGGGAACGCGCCTGCACGCCGCCGCGCGCTTGCCAGGCAGGGGCGCGGCGCATACGGTCAGTCCCGCGGACAGCGCCGGGCGGCGCTGCCGGAGCCAGACGGAGAGACGCACGCATGGAAATCGGGATCGTCACCTTCGCCGAAACCACGCCGGATCCGGAGACCGGGGCCACCATCAGCTCGTCACGACGGCTGCGTGACCTGATGGAGGAGATGGAGCTGGCGGACCAGCTGGGTCTGGACGTATTCGGCGTGGGCGAACACCATCGCCCGGACTTTGCCGTCTCCACTCCCGCCGTGGTGCTGGCCGGCGCGGCGACGCGGACGAAAAACATCCGCCTGAGCAGCGCGGTCACGGTGCTGAGCAGCGACGATCCCGTGCGCGTGTTCCAGGAGTTCAGCACGGTGGACCTGCTTTCCGGCGGGCGCGCGGAGATCATGGCGGGACGCGGCTCGTTCACCGAGTCGTTCCCGCTGTTCGGGTACGACCTGCGGGACTACCACGAGCTGTTCGAAGAAAAGCTGGAGCTGCTCCTGGCCCTGCGCGAGAGCGAGCGGGTGACGTGGTCCGGGCGGCACCGGGCGCCGCTGCTGGACCAGCCGGTGTACCCGCGCCCCGTGCAGGACCCGCTGCCCGTGTGGATCGCGGTGGGGGGAACGCCGCAGTCCGTGGTGCGCGCGGCCTCGCTGGGGCTGCCCCTGGCCGTGGCCATCATCAGCGGGGAGCCGGAGCGGTTCCGGCCGCTGGTGGAGCTGTACCGCCAGACGGCTCGGCGCGTGGGGCGCGACCCGGCGGCGCTCCCCGTCGGCATCAACACGCACGGCTTCATCGCGGATGATTCGCAGACGGCGGCGGACGTGTTCTGGCCCTCGTACGCGTGGGTCATGACGCGCATTGGGCGTGAGCGCGGGTGGCCGCCCATGAGGCGGCACCAGTTCGAGGCGCTGCGCGGGCCCCGGGGCGCGCTCGCGGTCGGGAGCCCGCAGCAGGTCATCGACAAGCTGCTGTACCAGCACGAGCTCTTCGGTCACCAGCGCGCGCTCTTTCAGTTCACCGTGGGCAGCGTGCCGCACGACCGGGTGATGCGCTCCATCGAGCTGCTGGGCACCGTGGTGGCCCCCGCTGTCCGCGCCGAGGTCGCGCGCCGCACGGCCGCCCCGGTTTCCTCCGGATCTTTCCCAACCGTGATGTGAACCGGGGATGCAGAAACGGGCGCGGCTGCTCGCTCGTTTAACTGCGAAATCACAGAGGAACAGAGAAAGGCCAGAGGAACAGAGGAAACCCGTGCAGTCCTCTGTTCCTCTGGCTGTTCTCTGTTCCTCTGTACCCCCCGCCGTTGATCTCGCCCGCAGGTCAGCGCGGGGCGGCCTGGCCCAGGATGCGGGCACCCAGCACGCGGCCGGCCTGGTCCGTCACGTACTCCAAGGTCTGCCCCGCCGGCGTGCGCACCTGCCGAACGATCTGCCCCGCGGCGTTGGTAGTCTGCCTCAGCGCGGGAAGGCTGGTGAGCGCGCCCAGGTTCTGCTGCCCCACCACGCGGCCCGTGGTGTCCAGCGTGCGCGTCACCAGGCCGCCAGTGGTGGTCAGCGTGGTCTGCACCGTCTGGCCGAGCGTGTTCACCGTCTGCGTGAGCACGCCGCCGGGCTGCGTGAGGTTGTTGAGCGCCTGCCCCGCCGCGCCCACCGTCTGGCTCACCACGCCTCCCGGCTGCAGCGCCGTGTTCGCCACGCCGCCCACCGTCTGCACCGTGTTGTCCACCGCGCCCAGCAGCCCGGTGACGATCTCCGGGTTGCGGTCCAGCGTCTGCACCACGCGGTTCACGATGCGCGCCACGTTGTCCAGGTCCACGTACAGAAACGCCTGCGCCCCGACACCATGAATGCGCAGCCCCACGCTGTCGATGTGCACCGTGGCGCCCGCATCCAGCGACACGAAGTTCAGCACCCGGGCGCGCGCGGCGAGCCGCGCGTCGAGCGTGTCGACGTTCAGCAGCAGCGAGTCCACGGACAGGCGCGACACCTCCAGCACCACGTCGTAGTTGGGCGTGCCCCGGATGGAGTCCACGGGGGTGCGCGGCGCCTGCCGGGTCTGCGCGGCCAGCGGGGCGGCGGCCACAACGGCGCCCAGCGCGGCCAGCACGATCTGATGCCCTCGAATCACGGTGCCCTTTTCGTCTGTCGGTGCACGGCTCCGCGCGCGGAACCGTCCGGTTCTCACGGCGATGGCGGCGTCGGCGGGCCGGGGGTCAATTTCCATGCCTTGGGCCGGGATCTTGCTAGCCCCGGCGCGAACGGGGATCGCTGGCGCAAACGGGTGGATGGAGGCGGCGGATGAAGGCAGCAGGCAGGACGGCCGTGCTCGCGGCGGTGGCGGCCGTGACGATTGCGGCGGCGGTGGACGGATGGGCCCAGCGGCGGCGCGCGGCCAACGTGCCCGCGGCGTCGTGCCTGGCGCCGGGAGCGGCCGCCGCCCAGCCGCGCACGGGGCACGCACCTCCCGCGGACCAGCAGGCGTACGACGTGGTGCTGGATGTGCCCGCCCTCTGCGTGGACGCGCTGCAGCTGGGTGTGCGCAACCTGGACGTGCACCTGGCGCTGAACGCGCAGATCGCCAACCTGGTGGAGGTCAGCGCCGGCGCGGACGTCCGCATTGCCAGCGTAGACGTGGGGCTGTACGGCGTGCAGGCACAGGCGCTCCTGCTGGTGGACCTGGACGACGTGGTTCAGGTGGTGGACCGCACCATGACGTTCATCGACAACAACCCGCAGATCGTGAGCAGCCTCACCAGCACCGTGAACAACGCGGTGGGCACGGTGGGCCAGCTGGGCAACACGGTGCTGCAGCCCGGCGGCGTGGGCAGCCAGGCGGTGGGCATCGTGGGCCGCACGCTCGACAACACCACTCGCCCCGGCGGACTGCTGAGCCAGACCGTCAACACGCTGGGCCAGACGGTCAGCCGCGTGGTGACGCCCACGGGGCAGATCCTGGAGCAGACGCTGGACGCGGCCGGGCGCACGGTGGGCTCCACCACGGTGGGCGACGTGCTGCGCCTTCCGGTAATCGGCGAAACGGCGGGCGCCGCAGGGGGCGTGGTTCGCCGGGTGCGAGACCAGGCCGGCCGCGTGATCGAGGTCACGGTCAACCGCGCCGGACAGGTGACCGCCACCCGCGTTCTGGAGCAGGCCACCGGCGCCGTTCGTCCCTGACACGATCCCTTTCGTTGGTACCAGAAGGGCCCCACCGCGGCGCGGGAGGGGCCCTTCTTTTCTGTGCGGATGAACGGCGTCTGCGCGATTCTGCGGATGATCAGGGCGGCGCCGGGCTCCCCCGCTCCGCCGGCGGGCTCGCGCCGCACGCGACCCCGTCCAGCCCCGCCGCGGTGGACGTGAGCGCGGCGGCAAGCCGGCACGCGATCGCCGCGTCCGCCGTGATGACGATCCGAATGCCGCCGTTGCGATAGGTGGTCCCCGGCTCCAACCGTTCGGACAGGTTCTGCCGCTCCACCCGCACGCCCGTCCCTGGGGCGCACCAGGGCAGGACGACGCGCGCGGAGGCCGGCGCGTTCAGCCGGATGGTCTCGGCCGTGAACCGCGCGTCGATGCGGATCATGGCGCCGGCCGCGCTATCCGCCGCTGCCGCTCCGCCGCACGCCGCCGAATCCGCCGTGGTCTGCGCCGCGGCGCTCCCCGCGATCAGCGACGCGCACCCCGCCATCATCATCCACCGCATCCACTGCTCCTCGTTCACGGGTTCCGCCTGATCAGCGGGCACAACCCGTTCCGCCAGCGCCGCCTGCAGTGACTCCCCCCCTGCGGCGCGTGCGCCTCCGGAGGCGTAGCCGCGTTTCCCCGCCGGGATGGTTTACTCGGATCCGCGCTCTTGCGCGTACACCCTTTGCATTGTAAAGTACTTCGCAAGGCAGTAGGCGCCGGATCTGTCGATCCGGGCCGGCGGGACGGGACGGAAACTCACGTGCACGGGAGAGTGGACCATGCTGAAGTCGCTGACGGGGATTCGCGGTGCGGTGGTGATGGGCCTGATCTGGGCGGCGCAGTGGGGGCTCGCCGGCGGGTTCATCGAGGCATTCATCGACCCGCGCGGCGAACTGGTCGACATGTGGCCGCAGACGCTTGCAATCCCGGGCTTCGTGCTCGGCGTGGCGTTCTCCGCCGTCCTTCAGATGGTCCGCTACCTCTCCGGCCAGCGGCTCCCCGCGGGCGCGGGCTCAAACGGCTGACACACCCGGCCGGGCGAGAGTCGTCCCGGTGATCGACCGGCGAGAACCTGTACCTGAATCGAGACGATGACGACGGATAGGCTGAAGCGGATGGGCGGTGTGGCCGGGGTGGCGCTGGCGTGGGCGGTGGCATGGGCGCCCGTCGCCGTGCTGATCGGGCTGATGCTGGATCCGGACGGGTCCATGGATGAGCCGTGGGCCGCCATCGGAGCCTACCCCGGCTTCATCGCCGGCGTGCTCTTCAGCGCGGTGCTGGCGATCGCAGTCGGCCACCGGCGATGGGACGAGATGCCGCTGGGTCGCGCCGCCCTCTGTGGTGCCGTGGCGGGCCTTCTCGTGGGCGCCCTTCCCCTGCTGATCTCGGAGCCGACGACCGCCGTTCCCATGTGGCAGCTGGGCGGCGGGTTCATGGGCGCCACCACGCTGATGAGCGCGGTTTCGGCCGTGGGAACGGTGACGTGGCTCCGGTCCGCCGCGCGCCGGCGGTCTCTCGCACACCCGCACGCCCGCGCCTGACCCCGCACTCGCGGCCGACGTACCGCGCGGACACGTTTCGCCCGAGGGACGACAAGGAGGGAGCAGCCCGCGCATCCGGGCTGCTCCCTCCTTTGTCCATCCGCCGACTCCTTTTGTTTACCGGCGGGGCGGCGTGCACCAGGATGGGGCATCCCCTTCTCCGCATGAATTCGCAACCGGCTCTCCATAAACCAGTTACAGAAACGCGAAACGGGCACTGCCGCTGCACTCCGATCCTGCACCCCGACGCCGGATTCCGGGCAGACGCCCCGGCCCGGCAGCGCTCCCGCACCCCCTCCGGATGCGGAGCGATCCCCGTTCGGGGGCACCCCTGCCAAGGATGGATGCGGATGATGGTTTCACGGATCGCGAAACGTACGCGTGGAGCACTGGGGCTGGTGGCCATGGCGGTTCTGGCCGCCTGTTCCACCGACAGCCCCACCCTCACGGCCCCGTCCGACAAGCCCAGCCTCTACACGTATCCCAGCGCGATCTACCGCAGCCACACCGAGTTCGGCGCCCCCATCGGCTCGTGGAGCAGCGACGTGCGGCTCTCCAAAAACACGCACTCCATTTCCTACAACTGCGCGCGCGGCGGCCCCAACTGGGTTTCGTGGAACCTGAACAAGACCCACTTCGGCGACGCGGCGCGCTCCACCAGCTTCTACAGCGACGGCACGCTGCCCACCGGGTGCTACCGCGTCACCACGTCCGACTACACCAACTCCGGATACAGCCGCGGCCACATGGTGCGCAGCGAGGAACGTACGTGGTCCAGCGACCACAACCGGCAGACGTTCCTGATGACCAACATTCTGCCGCAGTACCAGGACCTGAACGGCGGGCCGTGGTACAAGTTTGAGCAGTACCTGCAAACGCAGGCGCAGACGTACGACAAAGAGATCTACATCGTGGCGGGAGGATATTCGTACAGCGGCACCCTGCTGGGGGCGGGCAAGGTGGGTATCGCGACCCGCAACTACAAGATCGCGCTGCTGATGCCGTACGGTCAGGGCTTGGCGCAGGCCACCAGCACGGGGAGCCTGCAGGTGATCGCCGTCGACATGCCGAACACAACCGGGATCGCCTCCAACTCGTGGGAAACGTACCGCACCACGGTGGACGCCATTGAGAGCCGCACCGGCACCAACTTTCTGCCCAGCCTTCGCGATGACATCGAGGCGTACTGGGAGGCCCGGTAGCGGAGCAATTACGTGGATGAGAAACAGGGAGCAGCCCGCACCGGGGCTGCTCCCTTTTTGTCGATGCGACAACCCGCCGGAGCGTGCTACCCGCGCACCCTGCCCACATCCGCGCCCATCACGAACTCGTCGCGAACAAAGCGCCAGCCCTCCGGCGTTCGGCCAAAGACGAACCGGCGCCGTTCGATGTACGTGTGGATGGAGGACCTGGGATCCCGCCTCGTCGAGCCGATGTCCACCATCACGGCCACGGTATCGCCCTCCATGATGAACCCGCGTGCGCCGATCCAGTCGGCCGTGTCCGCATTGGTGGGCATCAGCGGCAGACCATGCACGTCCTGCAGGCGGCGCATGACCCACGCATCGAAACGGTGGACGGGCTGCGCGAGATACAGCGTTCCCGGCCGGCTCATCCGCGGGATGTACTGTTCGCCGAGCACACCGGTAACGGCCTCCACGATCTGCGCCGAATCCGCCGCCGTCTGCGCCCGTGCCGGCGCGCACGCAATCACCAGGGCCGCACCCACAAGGCTCGAAGGGCGGAAGATCAGATGACGGAGCATGGAGGACCGGTGGTTCGGGGAGGGCGAGGAGAGGGTGGCTCCTGAGGATAGCGGACCACGTTGCCGCCGCAACAAGCGCGGCCCGCGATCCGGGGGACCGCGGGCCTGCGCGCACGAGCATCGAAGATGAACGGAGGGAGTGGGATTCGAACCCACGAGGTGTCGCCACCCGCCGGTTTTCAAGACCGGTGCATTCAACCGCTCTGCCATCCCTCCTGAACGCGCGAAAATCTCGCGGCACGGGCGCGGTCCGTCAACGGGAATGGATGGATGCGGGGCTCGGGCGAGCACCCGGTCAACCGCTTTCTCCGCCCCGCCCCACCCGTTATCTTCCCGAAAGTCGGCGCCCGGCGCGCCTGCACGGCCCACACGGGCCCGCACTCTCGATCCACAACTCCGTCATGCATTTGCGGTTGCGCGTCCTGGGCGCGGCACTGGCTGCCGCGGCCGCACACGTCATCCCCGTCGCCGCACAGACGCAGCCGGCCACCCCGCCGCCCGCGACGAACCCCGCCACGCCGGCGCAGCCGCCGCGCGGCCTGGCGCCCCGGCCCACGGGCCCCGCGCAGCCCGCGCCCGTGGTGCGGCGGCCCAGCGTGCTCCCGGTGCTCTCCGTCCGCGTGGACTCCACGGTTACCAACGCCGGCCGCCCGCCGGAGCGGTGGGACCAGCTCACCGCGGCGGCGGCCAATTCGGGCACGTACCGCCTTCCCGTCGGCCGCGGGCACTCCGGCCCGTCCGTGCTGCGCGCGCAGGTGCTGCTGAACCGCTCCCTCTTTTCCGCCGGCATGCTGGACGGCGTGTGGGGGCGCAACACCGAGAATGCGGTGCTGTGGTTCCAGGGCCGCGAGGGGCTGCCGCGCACGGGCGTGGTGGATTCCGCCACGTACGCCCGCCTGGTGCAGACGGCCGGCGCGGATTCCATCACCGTCGCGCGCCATGTGCTCACGGCGGAGGACGTGCGCGGCCCGTTCGTCACCATCCCCACCGACATCTACCAGCACGCGCGCCTGAGCTGCTCGTGCTACGAGTCGCTGTCCGAAAAGCTTTCCGAGCGCTTCCAGACCGGCCGCCAGCTGCTGCGCAAGCTGAACCCGGGGATGAACCTGGACAGCGTGGAGGCGGGCGACACCCTGTCCGTTCCCGCCGTGCGTGCGCCGGATGCGCGCGCCGCGGGCGAGGTGGCGCAGATCGTGGTGTCGGGAACGGACAACTATGCGCAGGCGCTGGATTCCGGCGGGCGCATTCTGTACTACTTCGCGGCCACGCTGGGCGCCAGCTACGATCCGTCGCCGGACGGGGACTTTTACGTGCTGTCCATCCACGAGAACCCGTGGTGGAACTACCAGCCGCGCATTCTGGCCAGCGTGCCCGACGACCGGCCGAGCGCCATGATCCCGCCCGGGCCCAACAGTTCCGTGGGGCGGGTGTGGATGGCGCTTTCGGCGCCGCACTACGGCATCCACGGCACCAAGTCGCCGGAGACCATCGGGTACGCGCAGAGCGCCGGGTGCGTGCGCCTGACCAACTGGGACGCGCTTTTTCTGAGCCGGCGGATCACCCCCGGCACGCCCGTCTCCTTTCGCGACACGCGCGCCGGCAGCGGCCCCCGGTCCCGCACCGCCCCCGCTGCCCGCGACACCGCGCGTCCCGCCGCTCCGGCGACGGCCTCGCCCGCGCCGCGCGACACGGTCCGCCGCACCGCCCCGGCCCGCGACAGCACGCACACGCGTCCAGCCACGCCGGCAGCGGCCCCGCGCGACACCGCCCATCGAGCGGCGCCCGCGCACACGCCGGCTCCCGCGCGCGACTCCACGCCTGCGCATCGGCCCGCCGTCGCGCGACCCGCACAGCCTGCGGCGAGGGACACGGCACGCGCGCAGTAGAGCACGCGATTACAAATCGAAAGGTCGTCAGAGCCCCGGTCCGCCGGGGCTCTTTGCTTATCCGGGGATGACGAAGGAGCCATCGTCGATCCTGATCCCGCTCCTCCGAAGTTCCCCCGCGTCCTCCCCACGCCGCGTCACCTGCAGTTCACCGAGCCCGAACCCTCGCCAGCCTTTATCGGCAGCCGCACAACGAATCCGCATCAACAGAACGAACGGCCCGAAACCTGCCCTGTCAGCGACCGTGAAGCCGCCCGTCCCTCTTGGTGCGAGCGGTTTTTCAAGGTCCTCATAAAGACATGCGCAACATGAAGATGCAACGACATTCGCTCGCCGCGCTCCTGGCGCTCGCCCTGGCCGCGTGCGCGGACGGCGGCGGCGACAAGGCGGATGCGGCCAAGCAGACCGCCGAGCCGGTGCAGCAGCAGCCCAACCCCAACGCCGCGCAGGTGGCCTGGAACCGGCGCGTGGCGCGGATGTCGGCCGAGGAGCTGCAGCGTGCACGGCTGGACGAGTCGTGGATGGAAGTCGTGCAGCTGGATCCCATTCCCGGCGGGGCAAACGAGCGCCCCAATCCGGAAAAGTGGGAGCAGATCAACATGCAGACCGTCAACAGCCTGCCGCAGCACGTGCCGCTCTACGGCGACGTGGGCGGGCCGTCGGTGCTGCGCACGCAGATCCTGCTGGACCGCGCGCTGTTCAGCCCGGGCATCATGGACGGCAACTGGGGCAAGAACACGGCGGAAGCGCTGTACTGGTTCCAGAAGCGCGAAGGGCTTCCCGCCACTGCGCGGCTGGATTCCGCCACGTTCGAGCGGCTCAAGACGGTGGGCGGCAGCCCGCAGGAGCTCGTCGTAGCCCGCTCGCTGACGGCGGACGACGTGGCCGGGCCGTTCACCAAGATCCCGGAAGACATCTACGAGCACGCCAAGCTGGAGTGCTCGTGCTACGAGAGCCTGACCGAGAAGCTGAGCGAGAAGTTCCACATCACCCCGGACCTGCTGCAGAAGCTGAACCCGGGCGTGAACATCGACGGGCTGCGGCAGGGGCAGACGCTGAACGTGCCCGCGGTGCGCGACGAGAACGCCCAGGGGCGCGGCAACGTGGCCAAGCTGGTGGTGTCGGGCCGCGGAACGTACCTGCACGGGGTGGATGCGGACGGCCGGATTCTGTATCACTTCCCGTCCACGCTGGGCGGCGCGTACTCGCCTTCCCCGCGCGGCGCGTTTCGCGTGAGCACCATCACGCAGGATCCGGCCTGGCACTACCAGCCCGACATCCTGGTCGGCGTGCCGGACAGCGAGCCGGACGCCATGATCCCCAAGGGCCCCAACGTGGCCGTGGGCGCCGTGTGGATGGCGCTTTCGGAGCCGCACTACGGCATTCACGGCACCGCCGAGCCGCAGACCATCGGCTACGCGAGCAGCAACGGGTGCGTGCGGCTCACCAACTGGGACGTGGAGTTCCTGAGCAAGCGAGTGCGCCCCGGAACGCCGGTGGAGTTCCGCGACATCTCCGGCCAGAAGCAGGCGGTGGACCCCGCCAACGCCGAGGGCGGCGCTTCCGCGGCTCCGGCGGCGGGGAGCCGCACCGGCGGCGGCACCGCGGGGGCGCGCGGCGGCTCCACCCGCACGCCGGACTCGGCCTCCAGTGCCACGCGTCGCACGGGGACGGGCGCGGCAGGGACGAGCGGCACGCGCAGTGGAACCGGGACGAGCGGCACGCGCTCCGGCACCACGGGGACGCGCTCGGAAACGGGGACCGGCTCGCGCTCCGCGACCGGCGGCGGCACGTCCGGCGCGTCGGGGACGAGTGGAACGCGGACGCGCACGCCGGCCTCGACCACCACTCCGGAGCGCCCCAAGCAGGACGAGCACGCGGGGCACACGCCCCGCTGACCGTCTGAACAAAGCTGATGCACCCGCCCTCCGCCGCGACCGGCAGCGGAGGGCGGCGCCGTTTCATCCGCCGGGGCACATCGATTGCTCGCTGGTGGGGCTTTGGCGCGCCGCCGCAGCCTCCTTCTTCAAATCCGGATCCGAACGCGAATGGCCCAGCAGCCGCGACCCGTGACCATCCACCTCCCCCGCCACGAGGGAGCCGCGTGACCACTCCCGGATTCGAGCGGCTGATGGTGGGCCGCACGCTGGCGGGCCGGTACGAGGTCCTGGAGCTCATCGGCAGCGGCGGAATGAGCGTGGTGTTCCGAGGGCTGGACCACACCCTGGGCCGCGAAGTCGCCGTCAAGGTGGTGTCGCTGGCCCCCGCGCCCGACGAGGTGCTCCCCACGCTGCGCGAGCGGTTCCGCCGCGAGGCCGCTTCCGCCGCGCGCATCCAGCACCCCAACGTGGTGGCCATCTACGACTACGGCACCGACGCGGAGCTGGAGCTGGACTTCATCGTCATGGAGCTGCTGCGGGGGCGCGACCTCAAGGACGCGCTCGCCAGCGGGCCCATGCCGCAGCCCGAGGCCGTCCGCATTCTGATGGACGCGGCGCGCGGGGTAGCCGCCGGGCACCGCGCTGGCATTCTGCACCGCGACGTGAAGCCGGCCAACGTGTTTCTGGTCGGCGAGCACAACGTGGAGGCGGTGCGCATTCTGGACTTCGGGATCGCCAAGGCGCTGGAGGAAGATCCGGAGCAGCGCGCGCTCACCACGGTGGGCCATCTGCCGCACTCGCCCGCGTACGCCGCCCCGGAGCAGCTGGATGCCAGCGCCGCCATCTCGCCCGCCTCTGACGTGTACCAGCTGGGGCTGATCGGCTACGAGATGCTCGCCGGGCGGCGGGCGTACACGGAAGACGAGCGCGCCCGTATCCGGGGCGGCGCCGAGGTGCCGCTGCCGCGGACGGAGGCGTGGTCCGGGGTGCCGTCCGGCGTGTGCAGCGTCATTCACCGCGCGCTGCGGCTGCGTCCGGATGAGCGCTACCCCGACGCGGCGGCCTTTGCGGAGGCGCTGGCGCACGCGCAGGAGCACGACGCCACGGTGCTGCACGTCGTTTCCGCGCCCCGTGCCGAGCGCGATGCCACGCAGGCGGCCCCCGCGCCCACGCCAATCCCGGTGAGCGTGCCGGTGGCGGACGCGCCCGCGCCGCGCATGCAGGCGCCGCCCGTCGCGCTGGAGCCGTCCATCTCCGGCGTTCCCGTGTCGCGCCCGGGCGGCGGCATGCGGATGCCCAAGTCGCCCGCGCTGTGGCTGGTTCCGGTGCTCCTGCTGCTCGCCTTGCTCGCCTGGGCCGCCACGCGCGGCGGCGACGACGAGGAGACGCCCGTGGCCGCCGCCCCGGCCCCGGCGGATACGGGGCAGCTGGCGAAGATGGACGAGGAGTTCCTGAAGCTGGAGGGCACGGCGGGCCAGCAGAGCGCGGCGGCGCCCGTTCCGGCCGGACCGGCCACCGGGGTGGTGCCGCCGGTGGCGGCGCCGGGCGTGGTTCCTCCCGCCGCCGCGCCCGGCAGCGGGGTGTCTCCGGCCATCGCGGTTCCGCCCGCGCCGGTGCCCACCGGAGCGGACGTGCTGGCGCGCGCGCGGGTGGACATCGAGGGCGCGGTGCGCGACCTGAACCAGGCGTGGGTGGAGGGCGAGCTGGACCGCCACATCGGCCACTACGCCAGCCGGGTGGACTACTACAACTCGCGCCGGCTACCCCGTGCCGGCGTGGCGCGCGACCGCCGCCGCGACCTGCGCCGCTACGACCGGCGCCAGATCAACGTGCGCGGCATGCAGGTGCAGTTTCTGGAGCCGGACCGCGCGCGGGTGCTGGTGGACAAGGAGTGGATCTTTGGCGGGGACGCGGGAGTGCGGCAGGGGCGCGGCACGCAGGAGTACGTGATGAAGCGTGACGATGACGGAAAGTGGTACGTCGTCTCCGAACAGCTCCTGACCACCAACGAGGCCCGCGTCCCGGCGAGCGACTGACCGGCCTCCCGTTACGTCGCTGATCTTCTCCGGCGATCGACGCGGGCGAGTGAGCACACATGTTTCCCCCTCGACGAAGCTCTGCGCGCGCTCTGGCTTCGGGGCACCTCCCCGGCCCCTCCCCGTGCAAACAGACGCACGGAGACGGGAGAACTCCGGGCGGGATCGTGCGGCCGGAGAGGCCCACTCCAGCCGCCTCCACCCGCTCCGCGAGAACGGGGGCGCCGTTCGGTGTGGAGGAGGGTTCGGCTCGCGTCCGCGGCTGGGGCCCTCACCCCGCGTGCTACGCACGACGACCCTCTCCCACGAACAGATGTGGAGAGGGGGCACA
Organism: Longimicrobium sp.; assembly: GCF_036387355.1. Taxonomy (GTDB): domain Bacteria; phylum Gemmatimonadota; class Gemmatimonadetes; order Longimicrobiales; family Longimicrobiaceae; genus Longimicrobium. The sequence goes on along the minus strand of NZ_DASVTX010000571.1, from coordinate 6,583 downwards.
CCCCAGGTCCGCGTGGCTCCCAGATGCAGTTGAAGCCCCGATCGTGGACGCGTCAGCGGCCGCGAGTCGGGGCTTCCCGCTTCTTGAGCGGCGGATTCATCCGCTCAGGACACCATGCGCCGGACGAGTGTGCGCAGCTCGCGCCGAACCCGTCGCCGCGCCACCAACCCTCCCCCAGTCTTTTTTGGGGGAGGGTAGGCCGGTGGTGCCGGCCCGGGTGGGGGCCGCCCTGAACTCCGCCACGCGCGCCGTGACCTCCGCCCCGCCCAGTCTGCCCCCAACGACAAAGGGCCGACACTCCCGCGTGTCAGCCCTTTCCCTTCCCTCCCCCGTGTCCGCGGCCGCGCCCCTTCGGCTCCTTGTCGTGCCCCCGGCCCCGTCGCTCGTCGTTACCGCGCCGCTCGTCATTCCCGCGCCGGTCAATGTTGCCGGGGAGACGGACCGGGGCCCTGGCGACCGGCGCGGCACGGACGGGGACGGCGGCCGCCGCCCGAGGCTCCCGCTCGCCGCCGCCGGAGCCGCCGGAGGACGGCTCGTCATCCCCGCTGCCACTCTTCTCCCCGTCACCCTCATTGACCGCGGTGAGCCCGTTCCCGCCGTCCGCGTTCAGGGCGAGGCGCGAGGGGATTACCAGGCGCGTCGCGACCACGTAGCCGTTGTCCTTGGTCCCTTCCACGCGCACGGAATCCCCCCGCTGCAGCCGGGCCGCATCCGCGGGGCCTCCGGTGGCGCCCTGCACCTCCGTCGCGATCCCCACCACGACGCGCAGGTCGGGCAGGGACGCATCGGCCGGGCGGAACAGGAGCGCCCCCGATTCCGGGTTCCACCCCAGCACGGAGCCGGTGGCATCCACCCGGTCCGGAACGCGTTCTTCGGGCGCCATCCGCAGCCCGTTCACCGTCACCACGTCCGTCCCGTTCAGCTGCACCGAGCGGGGAAAGGCGAGGCCGGTCGACGGGTCCACCCTCAATTCGCGAAGCGTTGCGCGGGCTCCATCCGGCAGGCTGCCCAGGTTCAGCACGCCGACCGTGTCACTGCCGCGCAGCAGGCGCATCTGCACCGGGCCGGACGACAGATCCTGCACGCGAAAGCCAGCGCTGTCCGCCTTTTCGCTGCGCTGCGACTCCACCACCCACACCCCGTCCGACACGGGCGCGCCCGGGGCGAAGGTGCCTTCCACCGTCGCTCCGCTCCCGCCGCCGCACCCCGCCAGCGCCACCGCCAGCACCAATCCACGCATTCGCATGCGTATCCAGGCGGGCAGCAATCGTGCCCGCCATCGATCCGCTGAAAATCAGGCGGAGGATGCGCGGCGGAGTCGATCCGGAGCCGTCTACCAGGGGGAAGGAAATCGCGAGAGGTGCAGCACCGGAAACGCTTGGCGGAGGATCAGCGGACGGCGGCGCGGTCTGCGTCCTTGCGGCGGACGTGGATCGTCTTTTCCACCGTGGCGTGCACGACGCCGTCCCCGTCCGTCAGGTCGATCTGATAGACGCGGTCCACCGTGGGCGTGTCGCGCAGGGCGGCGCGGATGGCGTCCAGTTCCGCGTCGTCGATGAGGAAGCGGGCGTGCAGCGTGGTGCGGCCGGGGCGGCGGAAGCGGATGGACGCGGCCTTGTCCCACACCACGTATCCCGGCCCCAGCACGCGGATCAGCATGATCATGTAGATGGGATCCACCGCGCCGTACATGCTCCCGCCGAAGATGGTTCCCACGTAGTTGCGTGTCCGCCAGTTGAGGGGGATGCGCAGCCGGACCTCGCGCCAGTCGCCTGCGATGTAGGTGATGCGTCCGCCCGTGCCGCGATAGGCGGGAAACAGGTTGAACCCCAGGCGCATCACGCGCGAGCGCACCGACTCAGGCATGGCGGGTTCGGGATGGGCGCGGGCGGATCAGGATGGGCCGGCGGCGGGCGGGTCGATCTCGATGGACTGCGGCTCCTCGTCCGCGGGGGGAAGCGAGTCCATCCCCTCCAGCCGCTCCACGAACACGCGGCGCACGCGCTCCACCAGGGCGTCCGTGCCCTCGCCGCGCTGCACGTGCACGGGCGACTCGAAGTACACGTGGATGGTGGCCGGGCGCACGATGAAGGTGTCGGGGCGCATGATGTCGTAGCTCCCCGTCACCACCGTGGGGATGATGGGGATGCCCGTTTCCTGCGCCAGCACGAACGCGCCCTTCTTGAACGGCTGCAGCCGCCCGCTGCGGGACCGCGTGCCCTCGGCAAAGATGACGACGACGCTGTTCTCCGTGCGCATCTGCTCGCCCGCCCGGCGCAGGCTTTCCACCGCGCGCTCGCGGTTGCTGCGGTCGATGCTGATGTGCCCCGCCGCCCGCCACGCCCGCCCAAAGATGGGGATGCTCTCCAGCTCCTTCTTGGCGACGAAGTGAAAGTCCACCCTGAGCAGCGTGGCAATGGCAAAGATGTCGAACCACGACACGTGGTTGGCCGCCAGGATGAACGGCTCCCCCGGCTTCAGGTTCTCCATGCCGTGCCCCACCGCGCGGCAGCCGCTGGCCCACAGCGCCGTGCGCGCCCACTGTCGGCTCCAGCGCACGAACAGCCGCCCCTTGACCCCGAACAGGCTCAGGATGATGGCCGTGCCGCCGTACAGAATGGTGGCGCCCGCGGTCCAGAAGACCATCCACAGCGCCCGGATCACGCCCAGGATCACGGCCCCTCCCGAAAGTGCTGGTAGCCGCCCGCGTTCACCGGCGTGCGGTGCCCCTCCGCGTCCACCCACCACACGCCGTCCCCGCCGCCCGTGCGCCCCACGCAGGTGAGCGGCAGGCCGAACGCGGCGTGGAACGCCTCGGCGTGCGGCGCCACGGCACCGGCGGGCGCGGTAATGCAGAGCTCGTAGTCTTCCCCGCCGGTGAGCGCGGCGTGCACGGTGCGCGGGCGGGAGCGGGTGCGGGCGGCGGGGTGCACGGGGAGCAGTTCGGGAACCAGGAGCAGGGCGAGCCCGCTGGCGGCCGCCAGGTGCGCGGCGTCGCCGGCCAGGCCGTCGGAAAGGTCGATCATCGCGGTCGGGCCCACGCGGTCCGCCAGCCAGCGGGCTTCGCGCAGCCGCGGCCGGGGCCGGGCGAAGCGCTCGCGCGCGCCGCGCCGGGGCGCCTGGCCCGCGAGCATGGCCTGCACGTACGCGGCCGCGCCCCCCAGCAGCCCCGTGACCCACACCTCGTCGCCCAGGCGGGCGCCGGAGCGCAGCACGGGGCGCGGCGCCTCGCCCACCACGGTCACGTCGATCACCAGCGGCCCGGGCGAGCGCGTCAGGTCGCCGCCCAGCAGCGCGCCGCCCACCGCCTCCACCGCCTCGCGGCACCCCGACATCAGCGCGGGGGCGAGCGTCGCCACCTCGTCCGCGGGCACGGCGATGGAAACGAGGATGCCCACCGGCCGGGCGGCGACGGCGGCCAGATCGCTCAGCGCCGCGGCGGCGGCACGCCACCCGATCTCCTCAGCGGACAGCCAGTCGCGCCGAAAGTGGATCCCCTCCACGCTCATGTCGGTGCTGAGCGCGATGCCGTCTCCCGCCACCACCGCGCAGTCGTCCCCCGGCCCCACGCGCACGTCGGCGCGCACCGCCGATCCGCCGGCCAGAAAGCCGCGGATCAGGTCAAACTCGGGGCCGGGCCCCAGCGGCGCCGCCGCGGTCCGGCCGGCGGAAGAACGGGAGTCGCGCATGCGGGGAAGATAGTGCGAACGTGCGAGAGTGCGACAGACGAGGGAAGGAAAGTGCGTGAGTGCTGGGTGCGTGAGTGCGGTAGAGAAGTGCGGAGTGCGGAGTGCTGAGTGCGGAGTACGGCCACGGCACGACAGCAGCCCGCGAATGAACAAGGTGCGGGAGCGCGAACTTCGCACTCCCGCACCTCAGCTTTCAGCATCCAGCCCAACGCACCCAGCACTCACGCACTGCCGTTCAATACGCCGGCGGGTCGCTGGCGGGGAAGCTCTCGATGGAGCCTTCCGTGACCTTGCCTTCGTTCTGCTTGTGCGACCGGGGCGTCACCGCGCCCGACGGCACCGCGCCCTCCACCGCCTCCGGAGTGTCGTGGCCGCCCAGCAGCTGCCGCAGCACGTACTGCAGAATGCCGCCGTGCCGGTAGTACAGCACCTCCTGCGGCGTGTCGATGCGCACCAGCGCCTGGAACTCCGTCACCGCGCCGTCCTCGCCCGTGGCGCGCACCGTCACCTCGCGCTGCGCCAGGTTGCTGGAAATGACCTCCGTCACCCCGGCGATGTCGAACGTTTCGCGGCCGGTCAGCTTCAGTTTCTCCACCGTGTCGCCCGCCAGGAACTGCAGGGGAAGAATCCCCATCCCCACCAGGTTGCTGCGGTGAATGCGCTCGTAGCTTTCCGCGATGGCGGCCTTGATCCCCTGCAGGTACGGGCCCTTGGCCGCCCAGTCGCGCGACGATCCGCTGCCGTACTCCTTGCCGGCCAGCACCACGAGCGGCGTGCCGTCGGCCTGGTAGCGCATGGCCGCGTCGTAGATCGTGGTGATCTCCTCGTCCGGAAAGTACGTCGTAAAGCCGCCTTCCGTGCCCGGCGCCAGCTGGTTGCGGATGCGCACGTTGGCAAAGGTGCCGCGCACCATCGTCTCGTGGTTGCCGCGCCGCGCGCCGTAGCTGTTGAAGTCCCGCGGGTCCACGCCGTGCTCCACCAGGTAGCGCCCGGCCGGCGAATCCTTCTTGATGCTCCCCGCGGGCGAGATGTGGTCCGTGGTCACCGAATCGCCCAGCAGCGCCACGGCGCGCGCGCCGGTGATGTCGCTCACCGACTCAGGCGCCGTCTTGGACATGTTCTCAAAGTACGGCGGCTGGCGCACGTACGTGCTGTCCGGGGCCCAGTCGAACCGGTCGCCGGCGGGAACCGGCATGCTCTTCCACCGGTCGTCGCCCTCGAACACCTTGCCGTAGCTGGCCTCGTACATGGCGCTGTCGATGGACGACTGGATGGCCGACTGCACCTCGGTCTGCGTGGGCCAGATGTCCTTGAGGAACACCGAGCGCCCCTCCGGATCGGTGCCGATGGGCTCGTTGTACGCGTCCCAGTCAATGCGCCCCGCGATGGCGTACGCGACGACGAGCGGCGGCGACATCAGGAAGTTGGCGCGCACGTCGGAGTTGATGCGCCCTTCGAAGTTGCGGTTCCCCGAAAGCACCGAGCACGCCACCAGCCCGCGCTCCTGGATCTCGCGGGAAATGTCCTCGGGCAGCGGGCCGGAGTTGCCGATGCACGTGGTGCAGCCGTAGCCCACGGTCTGAAATCCCAGCCGGTCCAGGTACTCGGTCAGCCCCGCCTTTTCATAGTACGCCGTCACCACCTTGCTCCCCGGCGCCAGCGACGTCTTGACCCACGGCTTGCGCTCCAGCCCCCGCTCGGCCGCCTTCTTGGCCAGCAGGCCGGCGGCGATCATCACCGCGGGGTTGCTGGTGTTGGTGCAGCTGGTGATGGCGGCGATCACCACGGAGCCGTGGTCGATCTGCCCCGCCCCGCCGTGCGGCGACGCCGTGCTGGCCGCCTGCGCCGCGTCGGCCGCGCCGCTGCCCTCGCCCCACACGCCGGCTTCCTTGTCGTCCGCCTTCTCCAGCCCCACCGCGGCGGAGTCCTTGACCGCCGCCTTGGAGCCCGCGTTCTCGGGAATCAGCGAGGGGAGCGCCTTGGCGAACGCCTTCTTGACGTCGCTCAGGTTGATGCGGTCCTGCGGGCGGCGCGGGCCGGCCACGCTGGGCTGCACCGTGTTCAGGTCCAGCGTGAGCGTGTCGCTGAACACCGGCTCCGGCGAGTCGGCCGTGTGAAACAGCCCCTGCTCCTTCATGTACGCCTCCACCAGCGCGATGCGCTCGGCGGGGCGGCCGGTGAGGCGCAGGTACTCCAGCGTCACCTGGTCCGGGGGAAAGATGGCGCAGGTGGCGCCGTATTCCGGGCTCATGTTGCCGATGGTGGCCCGGTCGGCCAGCGCCAGGCTGGCGATGCCCTGGCCGTAGAACTCCACGAACTTGCCCACGACGCCCTTCTTGCGGAGCATCTCGGTGACCGTGAGCACCAGGTCCGTCGCGGTGGCGCCCTCCGGAAGCTCGCCCGTAAGCCGGAAGCCGATCACCTCGGGGATCAGCATGCTGATCGGCTGGCCCAGCATGGCCGCCTCGGCCTCGATGCCGCCCACACCCCACGCCAGAATGCCCAGCCCGTTCACCATGGGCGTGTGGCTGTCCGTGCCCACGCAGGTGTCGGGGTACGCCTGCGGAAGCCCGCCCTTGTTCAGGTTGGGGTTCTCGTCGGTGCTGAAGACGACGCGCGACAGGTACTCCAGGTTCACCTGGTGCACGATCCCCGTGTTGGGCGGCACCACGTTGAAGTTCTGGAACGCCTGCTGGCCCCAGCGCAGAAAGGCGTAGCGCTCGGCGTTGCGCTCGTAGTCCAGCTCCACGTTCTGCTCGAACGCCTCCGCGGTGCCGAACGCGTCCACCTGCACGGAGTGGTCAATGACCAGCTCCACCGGCTGCAGCGGGTTGATCTTGGACGGATCGCCGCCGAGGGTGGCCATGGCGTCGCGCATGGCGGCCAGGTCCACC
>NZ_DASVTX010000570.1:0-33951 GCF_036387355.1 Longimicrobium sp. | reverse complement strand
CTATTCCCTATTCCCTGCCGTTCCCCCCCCCCCCCCGCCGACTCCGCCATCATCTCCGCCCACTCCTCGCGCAGCAGCCCGTACATCATCACGTCCCAGAAGCGCCCCTTCTGAAACACGTGGTTCCGCAGCAGCCCCTCCCGCCGCATCCCCAGCTTTTCCAGCACGTTGGATGAGGCCACGTTGTCCGCGATGCAGTGCGCGTGCAGCCGGGTGAGCCGCTGCTCGCCGAATCCCCAGTCGCGCATGGCCAGCGCCGCCTCGGTGGCGTATCCGTGGCCCCAGTGCTCCGGGTTCAGCTCGTAGCCGATCTCCGCGTCCGTCCCCGCCGGATCGTTGCGCCGCACGCCCACGTTGCCGATCATCTCGCCCGTGCCGGCCAGCGCGATGGCCAGCTGCGTCTTGATGCGCGGCCGGTCCACCCGCCACGCCATGAACGCCGCGATCAGCGCCTGCGACTCGCCCGGATCCATCCGCTCGCGGTCGTAGTAGCGCAGGTACAGCGGATCGTTCTGGTACGCGTGCATCCCCGCCCAGTCGTCGCGCTGGAATTCGCGGAGAATCAGGCGCTCGGTTCGCAGCATCACGGGCGTTCGGCGGAGGGAGGACGGTCTCCCGCCCATTATGCGCCAGCCGTGGTCAACTGACAACGCCTGTGGCGGAAACCGGATGTCTCCCGGCCCGCCGCGTGCGGAGGGCGCCTGCTCGCCGCGGCATCGTGCCGCGGCCCGAGGCACCGCGATCCGGCCGGATGGAATTCACCGACCCACCCCACTCGCCCCTGCGCCGCATCCGCTGGGCGGCGGGGCTGCTTACGCTCTGGCGACCGCACGGCGCCCCTCCGCCGGACCCGGAGGAGCTTCGCCAGGCCACCGCGTTCTACCCGCTGATCGGGCTCGCCATCGGCCTGTTTCCCGCGGCGGCGCTGCTGCTGCCGTACCCGGCGGACGCGCGCGGCGTGCTGGCGCTGGCGGCCTGGGCCATCGTCACGGGCGCGGGCACGCTGGGCGGATGGGCGCGTGCCTGCGATGCCGCGTTCGCCCCGCCGGTGGATGCGGAGGATGAGACACGGCGCAGGAGAACGGAGGCGCTGCAGGCTTCGCGGCTGGGCGTCGTCGGTGGAACGGCGCTGGGCGTGCTGCTGCTGGCCAAGGCGGCGGCGCTGGGGCACGCCCCGCCCGTGGCGCCCATGGTGGCGGCCGCGCTGGGGCGATGGGCCGCCGTGCACGCCCTGCACACCTACGCCGCCGCCCCGCCGCACGATGCGCGGCTCCCCGCGGCGGGCGCGGTGCCGCTCTGGTCGGCCACCTGGGTGGCGGTCGCCGTGCTGTCGCTGCTCACCCTGGCCTCGCCGGAGCCGGCGCGCACGGCGTACGCGGTCACGGCCGGCGCGGTGCTGGCGCTGGCCGCGGCGGCGTTCCTGGTGGACCGGTTCGCGGGGGTGAACGGGCCCGTCTGCGACGCCGTGTGCGAGGCGGCGGAAGTGGCGGTGTTGTGGATGTATGTGCCGTGGGGATGAGGGCGCGGCGCGGCGGTCGCTTGACCGGCCCCGGTGCCCGGCCTATTCTCCCGGCGTTCCGAACCGGCTGAACCGCGCGGAGAAACCATGGCCAACGTCCCGCAGGACCTGCGTTACACCCGTGAGCACGAGTACCTCCGCCCCGTTGACGGGCAGGACGGCGTGTTCGCGGTCGGCATTACCGAGTACGCCCAGGACCAGCTGGGCGACATCGTTTTTGTGGAGCTGCCCAAGCCCGGCGCCACCTTTGACGCCATGGCGCCCTTTGGCACCATCGAGGCGGTCAAGGCCGTAAGCGAACTGTTCATGCCGCTGCAGGGCGAGGTCGTGGAGTCCAACGGCGCCCTGGACGGCAACCCGGCGCTGGTGAACAGCGATCCGTACGGCGAGGGATGGATGATCAAGGTGCGCCTTGCCGATCCGTCCGCCGTCAGCGGCCTGCTGGACGCCGCCGCCTACAGCGAACTCATCGGCTGAGGCTTGAAAGAGGACGGAACGGCGCTGCCCGTTCCGTCCTCTTTCGTACTTTCGTACTCTCGTACTGCTTTCCATCGCCGGAGGCGATTCATGGCCCGTCTGCTCTACCACGGACATTCGTGCTTTACGCTGGAGGCGCCGGACGGGACGCGGATCATGATCGATCCGTTCCTGGACGACAATCCGCTCAGCGACATCAAGTCGTCGGACGTGGAGCGGCTGGACTACATCCTGGTCTCGCACGGCCACTCCGACCACTTCGCGGACTGCGTGAAGCTGGCGAAGAAGCACGACGCCACTGTGATCTCCACCTTTGAGCTGGTGGCGTTCTGCCAGCAGGAGCAGGGGGTCAAGAAGGGCCACGGGATGAACATCGGCGGGGCGTACGTGTTTCCGTTCGGCCGGGTGAAGCTCACCCCCGCGCTGCACACGGGGAGCATCGACGGCGACAAGGCCGGCGCGTACACCACGGATTGCTGCGGCTTCCTCATCAGCCTGGACGGCGGGCCCACGGTGTACCACGCGGGCGACACGGCGCTCATCATGGACCTGCAGCTGCTGCAGGGGCGGGTGGACGTGGCGCTGCTCCCCATCGGCGACAACTTCACCATGGGGCCGGAAGATGCGGCCCGCGCGGTGGAGATGATTCAGCCGGAGGTGGTGATCCCCATGCACTACAACACGTTCGAGGTCATCAACCAGAACCCTGAGGGGTTCCGAGAGATGGTGGGCGACACCGCGCGCGTGGAGATCCTGCAGCCCGGCAGCGCCTACGAGCTGTAACCCGCGGACCGTCCGCCCGTTGTCGATGAAAAGCGCCCTCCCGCCTTACGGGAGGGCGCTTTCTCGTGTGTGCCGGGCTTCAGGGCGGCCCCCACCCGGGCCGGCACCACCGGCCCACCCTCCCCCAAAACGGACTGGGGGGAGGGTTGTTGTGCGGACGAGATCCCGGAACGCGTACCCAGTGCTCCCTTCCTCCCAAGGCTTTGTTGGGGGAAGGGATGGGGATGGGGGCCCCTCTCCGCCGCGCCAACCCATCCGGCCCGCTCACGACCGCAGTTGCCGTGAGCTCCCTCTCGCACATCTGTTCGTGGGAGAGGGTCGTCGTGCGCAGCGCGCGGGGTGAGGGCCACCGCCGTGTCCACCTCGGCAACCGACTGGCGGAAAACGTTTGTTTCGCCTTGACGCCCGGCCCCCCGGCGGCCTACCATCCCCCTTCATGCAGAACACCACCAAGCCCCGCCCCGCCTGGCGCCTGCTGGACACCGCGCCGGCCCCCGGCGCGTGGAACATGGCCGTGGACGAGGCGCTGGCCGACGCCGTGCGCGGGGGCGGCCCCCCGGTGCTGCGCATCTACCGGTGGGATCCCGCCTGCCTGTCGCTGGGCCGCAACCAGCCCTCCGACGGCTACGACCGCCACGAGATCGCGCGCCGCGGGCTGGACGTGGTGCGGCGCCCCACGGGGGGACGCGCCGTTCTGCACGCGCGCGAACTCACCTATTCCGTCGCCATGTGCGACAATGTGCTGGGCACGCCCCGGCAGGCGTACGCCGCCATCAACCGCGCGCTGGTGGCGGGGCTGCGGCGGCTGGGCGTGGACGCGCGGCTGCAGCCGCAGAGCGGGGAACGGGCGCCGCTCCCTTCGCTGGCCCCCTGCTTTGAGCAGCCGGTGGAGGGCGAGGTGGTGGCGGGGGGGAGTAAACTCGTCGGCAGCGCGCAGCGGCGGGAGCGCGGTGTGATTCTGCAGCACGGCTCGCTTCCTCTGCACGACGACCAGTCGCTCCTGGCGGAGCTCATGCGCCCCGGCGTGCCCGTGCCGCCCGCCGCGCCCCCCGCCACGCTGGCGGCGCTCCTGGGCACCGTGCCGGCGTGGGCGGAACTGGCGGCGGCGCTGGCGAAAGGGTGGCGCGAGGCGGTGGGCGGGGACCTGCGCGAGGACACGCTTTCCGCCGCGGAGCGGGCAGGCGCGGAGGTGCACCGGGCGCGCTACGAGGACCCGGCATGGACTTGGCATCGGTAGAGGGTTTCGCGGCACGGGCCGCGCGATCCGACACCGACGATCACGGGGAATGGGGATGAACGCCAGATACGCCAGGACCGCGCTGGCCGCGCTGCTCGTTGCGGCACTCACCGCCTGCGGGGGCGGAGGAGGCGGCGGCGGCGCCGACCAGGGCGGCAAGGGCAAGGACGCGGGAACGCCGCAGCAGGGCGGCACCGGCGTGCTCGACGTCCTGACCGACTTTCAGGCGTTCAACCCCGTCACCAACACGGCGCTTACGACGGACGACGTCATCAAGCACATGCTGTTCACGCCCCTCATCCAGTACGATGAGAAGCTGAACCCCAAGCCGTGGCTCGCGGAACGCTGGGACCTCACCGACACCGCCGTCGTCTTTCATCTGCGGCGCGACGTGAAGTGGCACGACGGCAAGCCGGTGACGGCCGAGGACGTCAAGTTCACCTTTGACCTGGCCAAGGACTCGGCCACCGCGTCGCTGCTGGGCTCGGCGTACGTCAACATGATCCGGAGCGCCACGGTGGTGGACCCGTACACCATCCGCTTCGGCTTCGTGGCGCCGCACGCGCAGGCGCTGGACGCCTTCTGGTGGCCGCCGCTGCCCAAGCACCTGCTGGGCAGCACGCCCGCCGGCCAGCTTTCCACCGCGCCCTTCAACCGCAACCCGGTGGGGAGCGGCCCGTTCAAGTTCGCGGAGTGGAAGCCCTCGCAGTCCGTGACCTTTGAGGCCAACCCCGCCTTTCCCGAGGCGCTGGGCGGCCGCCCCAACCTGGACCGCGTGGTGTTCCGCATCGTCCCCGAGGCCACCACCATGGTCACGGAACTGGTGAACGGCACGGCCGACATGATCGGCTACACCCTGCTGCCGGACCAGGCCAAGCAGATCAGCGGGCAGCGGGGGCTGGAGCTTCGCCACTATCCTTCGCGCGAGTTCACGTTCCTGGCGTGGAACAACACGCGGCCCCTGTTTTCCGACACCCGCGTTCGCCGCGCGCTTACGATGGGCATCGACCGGCAGCAGCTGATCAACGGGCTGCTGCAGGGCTTCGGGCAGCCGGCCACGGGGATCATCCCGGCATGGAGCCCCATGTACACGCCGCTGCAGCCGCTTCCGTTCGACCCGGCGGGCGCCCGGGCGCTGCTGCAGCAGGCGGGGTGGACGGACACCAACCGCGACGGCTTCGTGGACAAGGGCGGCCAGCCCCTGCGCTTCGTGCTCACCATCAACTCCGCCAACCGGTCGCACGGCGACATCGCGCAGGTGGTGCAGCGGCAGCTCAAGGCCATTGGCGTGGACCTGCAGATCCGCCCGCAGGAGTTCCAGTCCATGCTGCAGCAGTACAAGGCGCGCGAGTACGACGCCGTGCTGGCCAACTGGAGCCTGGACACCTTCAAGGTCGATCCCTCGCCCCTGTTCAGCTGCGCGCAGGCGCGGGTCAAGGGGAGCGCCAACCGCACCGGCTACTGCAACGAGCAGGGCGACCGGCTGGCGGAGGAGGCCATGCGCAGCACGGACCCCGCGCGGGCCAAGCAGCTGTGGGCGCAGTGGTCGCAGCTGCTGCAGCAGGACCAGCCCGTCACCTTTCTGTGGTGGAGCGAGGACCTGGCGGGGTTGGGGCCGCGGGTGCGCAACGTACAGACCGACGCCCGCAGCAAGATCGTGAACATCGCCGACTGGTGGGTCCGCGGCCGCTGAACGCCGGAACTCCCGCCGCCGCAGGCAAGTACATCGGGTGGAGCCCCGCCTGGCGCGGGGCTTCCTCGCGCCCGGCCCTTCCCGGGGCCGCCCCGGCGCACCGACCCGCGATCCGGACGTTCCACTCATGAAAGCACGATCCTTTCCGCTGCTGGCGCTCGCGCTGCTGGCCGCGTGCGGCGACGGAGCCGACGCGCGCCGCACCGCGGGCGGCGGCGCCGCCGACGGGCCCGAGGTGCCGGAGGCGCAGCGCTTCGGCGGCACCGGCGTGGTGGCGCTGGGCGCCGACATCACCGACATGAACCCGCTCACCTCGGCGGACAACAACGCGAACAACATCCAGTCGTTCGTGCTGTTCACCCCCGTGGTGGCGTTGAACGAGAAGCTGGAGCCCGTTCCCGCGCTGGCGCGCTCGTGGGAGCTCAACGCCGACAGCACCGAGCTCACCTTTCACCTGCGCAACGACATCCGCTGGCAGGACGGGCGCAAGACCACGGCGTACGACCTCAAGCTGGCGTACGACCTGGCGCGCGAAAAGGAAACGGGGTACCCCAACAGCTCGTTCTGGACGTACTACGGCGACGCCGCGGCGCCCGACTCGTTCACCTTCCGGGTCCGGCTGCGCCCGCACGCCGAGTACATGGACCCGTGGCGCACCTTTTTCGCCGTCCCCAGCCACATCTTCAAGGACGCCAAGCCGGCGGAGCTCCGCTCGCACCCGTTCAACACGCAGCGGCCGGTGGGCAACGGCCCGTTCCGCTTCGTGTCGCGGGCGCCGGGGCAGAACTGGGTATTCGCCGCCAACCCGGACTATCCCGCCGAGCTCGGTGGGCGGCCGTACCTGGACCGCCTCATCGTTCGCGTGATTCCCGAGGCCGCCACCCGGCTTACCGAGCTTCTGAACGGCACGGTGGACTACTACGTCCAGGTGACCCCGGAGCAGCTGCCGCAGCTGGAGGCGTCGCGCAACGCCCGGCTGGTCACCTTCCGCAACCGCTCGTACGCCATGGTGGTGTGGAACCAGAAGCGCGAGATGTTCCAGGACGCGCGCGTGCGCCGCGCCCTCACCATGGCCATCAACAAGCGGGGGATCATCGACGGGATCCTGCGCGGGCACGGCGAGGTGGCGCACAGCTCCATCCCCAACATCTACTGGATGGCCGACAGCACGGCGGGCAGGGGGATCGCCGACTACGACCCCGCCCGCGCCGCCGCGCTGCTGGATTCCGCGGGGTGGACGGACCGCAACCGCGACGGCGTGCGCGAGAACGCCCAAGGCAAGCCGTTCCGCTTTACCCTCAAGACCAACACGGGCAACCGCGAGCGGGCAGACCTCACCGAGGTCATCCAGAGCGACCTGGCCAAGGTGGGGGTGGACGCGCGCATCCAGATCGTGGAGTTCGGCACGCTGATTTCGCAGCTGAACAACGTGCGGGAGCGGCCGTTCGAGGCGGTGGTGATGGGGTGGGTGTCGGAGTTCAAGATCGACGACGAGAACCTGTTCTCGTGCAGGCGGCTGGACGAGCCGTACCAGTGGCCGCAGTACTGCAACCCGCGCACGACGGCGCTGCTGGACACCCTGCCGCGCATCGTGGACCGCGAGCAGGCGCGCCCGCTGTGGCGCGAGTACCAGCGTCTGATCGCACAGGACCAGCCCTACACCTTTCTGTACTTTCAGGAGCGGCTGGAGGGCGTGAGCAACCGCATGCGCAACGTGCACCCCGACGCGCGCGGCGACCTGGTGGGCATTTCCAAGTGGTACCTTCTCCCCAACGGCCGGGCCCGGCAGGGCGGCGGCGGATAACCGGATGACACACACGGCGGGCGGATCGATGCGGCGCGCGCGGCGGATGGCGGTGGCGCTCGCGCTGGTGCTGGGGGCGTGCGGAGACCGGAACGGCGGCGCGGAGGCGGCCAAGGCCCGGAGCAAGGCCGCCCCCGCGGCGGAGGGCGCGCCCCGGCTCGGCGGCACCGCCGTGGTGGCCGAGGTGGGCGACGTGCAGCAGCCGCTTCCCCTCCTGTTTGCGGGGAACCCCGACGGCGACCTCATCGACATGATGTACATGGGGCTCACCGCGCAGGCGTGGGAGAACGGCCGGCTGGTGTACCAGACCAGCGACGACTCACCCATGGCGCTGGCCTGGCTCTACGAGTACCTGGGCCCCGACAGCACCGCGATCCGCTTTCGCATGCGCAGCGCGGCGCGCTGGTCCGACGGCAGGCCCATCACCGCCCGCGACGTGGTGTGGACCTACCGCACCCTGGCCGACCCGCGCGCCGCCTCGCTGCACGCCGGCGTCACCAAGCAGCTGGACTCCGTGCGCGCGGAAAACGACTCCACCGTCGTGTTCCACTTCAAGCGCCACTACCCCGAAATGCTCTTTGACGCGGGCCTCGGCATCATGCCGGAGCACGTGTACGCCTCCACTCCGCCCGAGGGGATGGCCACCCACCCGGTGCTGGGGCGGCTGGAGACGCTGGTGGTGAGCGGGCCGTGGAAGATCGGCTCGCGGCAGGCGGGGCGGCAGACCGAGCTGGTGCACAACCCGTACTGGCCGGCCGAGTTCCGGCCGCGGCTGGACCGCATCGTCCTGCGCGTGGTGCCGGACCCGGTCACCCGCGTGACCGAGCTGCGCAACGGCACGGTGGACTTTGCGCGCGGCATCACCTTTGAACTGGTGCGCCAGCTGCGCGGGCAGGCACCCAATCTGCGTTGGGAGCGCGAAGACGACCGGTTCTGGGAGTTCGTGGCGTGGAACCAGCGCAAGGTGCCCGCGTTTCGCGACGTGCGGGTGCGGCGCGCGCTGGGGATGGCCGCCAACGTGCCGGGGATCATTCAGACGCTGCAGATGGGCGAGTTCACCACCCCGGCCACGGGGCCGTACCCGCCCATCTTCCGCGACCTGTACGACCCCTCGGTGCGCCCGCTGGCCTGGGACACGGTGCAGGCGCGCGCGCTGCTGGATTCGGCGGGGTGGCGCGACGGGGACGGCGACGGCATTCGCGAAAAGAACGGAAAGCCGCTGCGCTTTACCCTGGTGACCAACGCGGGCAACCAGCGCCGGCAGGACGTGAGCACCATTCTGCAGCGGCAGTGGCGGGCGGTGGGTGTGGATGCGCGGCTGCAGGCCATCGAGCTGCACACGCTCAACCAGCGGCTGCTGGGCGACCACGACTTCGAGGCCGCGCTGACGAGCTGGAGCGTGTCGCTCACACCGGACATTTCGCCGATGTGGACCACCGGCGGGTCGTACAACCTCACGGGGTACGCCAGCGCCGAAACGGACAGCCTGATCGCCCGGGCCACGGCCCAGGCGCGGCCGGAACAGGCGGCGCCGCTGTGGCGCGCGGTGGCGGCCAGGATCGTGCAGGACCAGCCGTACACGTCGCTGTACTACTACGACCCGGTTACCGGCGTCAGCAGCCGGCTGCAGGGTCTGCACGTCACCAGCTTCGGCGCGTACGGCCGCAGCTGGGAATGGTGGGTTCGCGACGCGCCGGGGCGCGGAGCCCGGGCCGACAGCTCAGAGGGAGGCACGAGATAAGGGGATGATCGCATACCTGGTCCGGCGGCTGCTCGGCGCCATTCCCCTTCTGCTGGGGATCCTGACGCTCATCTTCTTCGTGCTGCACATGGCCCCGGGCGACCCGGTGCTCAAGTTCGCCAGCCCGAACGTGAGCCCCGAGGTGCTCGACCAGATGCGCCGCAACTTCGGGCTCGACCAGCCGCTGCACGTGCAGTACTTCAAGTGGCTGTGGAGCTTCGTGCGGGGCGACTTCGGCTACTCGTTCGGGCAGATGCGGCCCATCAACGAGATCCTTCCCGAGATCCTGTGGAACACGCTGCAGCTCACCCTGATCTCCCTGGTGGTGATCTTTGTAGTGGGCATGCTGATCGGCATCGTGCAGGCGGTGCGGCAGTACTCGCTCGCCGACAACGTGCTGACCTTCATCGCGCTGTTCTTCTATTCGATGCCGAGCTTCTGGTTCGCGCTCATGCTCATCCTGATCTTTTCGCTGCACGCGGGGCAGGCGGGGTGGCCGCTCAGCCTGCCGGCGTCAGGGATGACGAGCATCGACTACGACTACCTGAGCGCGGGGGGCAAGGCGGGCGACCGGCTGCTGCACCTGATCCTTCCCGCCATCGCACTGGGCATCGGCTCGGCGGCGGGCGTCGCGCGGTACATGCGCGGCGCCATGCTGGAGGTGATTCACCAGGACTACATCCGTACGGCCCGCGCCAAGGGGCTTTCGGAGCGCACCGTCATCTTTCGGCACGCGCTGCGCAACGCGCTCATCCCCATCATCACCCTGCTGGGGTTGTACCTGCCCTTTCTGCTTTCGGGCGCGGTGCTGGTGGAAACGATCTTCGCCTGGCCGGGCATGGGGCGCGCCATCGTGGAGGCCATTCTGGCGCGCGACTATCCGATGGTGATGGCAACCTCGTTCGTGATCGCGGCGATGGTGGTGTTCGGCAACCTGCTGTCGGACGCGCTGTACGCCGTGGTGGACCCCCGCATCCGGAACGACTGAACCATGGTCCGCGTGTCTCCCGACGTCGAGTCCGTACCGCCCGAGCCCATGCCCGCCGGCGGCATGCCGCTCCCCGCCACCGGCCCCCGCGGGGGCGGCGTGGTGTGGACGCGGGTGGTGACCCTGGTGCTGGCCTGGGGCTTCACCTTCGCGGTGCTGTTCATCAGCTGGAGCACCCTGCAGGCGCGGCGCGCCAACCCCAGCGGGGTGCGGGTGCGGTGGGACTGGTACGTGGCGCTGGTGGCGCTGGCGGCCGTGGTGCTCACCATGCTGTGGTGGACGTGGAAGTCGGTGAGCCCCAGGCAGCTGGCCAAGGGGCGGGTGCGCGGCGACTCGCAGTGGAGCATCGCGGCGCGGCACTTCAAGAAGAACCGGCTGGCCATGTTCGGGCTGGCCATCATGATCCTGCTGTACGTGGTGACGCTGCTGACCCCGCTGATCGCCCCGTACGACCCGGCGGCGCAGGGCGACATCATCACCTCGCGCTACCTGCCGCCCTCGTCGCAGCACCTGTTCGGCACCGACAAGTTCGGGCGCGACATCTTCAGCCGCACGCTGTACGGCTCCCAGATCTCGCTTTCCATCGGCTTCGTGGCGGTGGCCATCAGCATTACGCTGGGCACCATGGTGGGGGCGCTGAGCGGCTACTTCGGCGGGTGGGTGGACGGCGTGCTGATGCGCTTTACCGACATGATGCTCGCGTTTCCGCGCCTGGTGCTGCTGATCGTGGTGATCGCCATCTTCGAGAACCCGTCGTTCTGGCTGGTGGTGGTGGTGCTGGGGCTCACGGGGTGGATGGGCACGTCGCGCATCGTGCGGGGCGAGGTGCTGAGCCTTCGCGAGCGCGAGTTCGTGCAGGCGGCGCGGGCGCTGGGGATGAGCGACTTCCGCATCATCATGCGCCACGTGATTCCCAACACCATGGCGCCGGTGATCGTGTCGGCCACGCTGGGCATCGGCCTCACCATCCTCACCGAGGCGTCGCTTTCGTTCCTGGGGCTGGGGGTGCAGCCGCCCACGCCCACGTGGGGCAACATGGTGTCGGACGGGCGCGACGCGCTCACGCAGGCGTGGTGGATCGCCACCTTTCCCGGCCTGGCGATCGTGCTGACGGTGGTGGCGTTCAACCTGCTGGGCGACGGCCTGCGCGACGCGCTGGACCCGCGGCTCCGCACCTGACGAGTGGAACCCGCCCGCCGGCATGGCGGGCGGCTGGACGGCAGGACGCCGCGATGGGCGATCCCCCGGCCCGATGACGCAACGAGGCAGCCTATGATGACGCAGGCGCAGCGCAAATCGGACTGGATCAGCTACGAGGACTTCCTCGCGTCCGCCGAGGGTGTCCGGGCTGAATGGGTCGATGGGGAGATCCTGTACATGAGCCCGCAGACGGACCGTCACCTGCTGATCAGCGGATTTCTTTTCAGCGCACTCCGGGGCTACGTGCGCCTGAAGGGGCTGGGCGGGCGGGTGATGCAGGCCGGCTTCCAGGTGCGGCTGAACGCGCGGCGGGGGCGCGAGCCGGACGTGTCGTACGTGACGGCGGAGAACATGGGGCGCCTGACGCGCACGTTCGTGGACGGGCCGGTGGACTTGGCGGTGGAGGTGATCAGCCCGGACAGCCGGGTGCGCGACCGAGTGGACAAGCCCCGGGAGTACGCCGCCGCCGGCGTCCGCGAGTACTGGCTGATCGACCCCGACGCAGAAACGATCGAGGTGTTTCGCCTCGGGGCGGACGGACGATACCAGGCCGTGGCGCTGGGCGACCCGGCGCGCGTGACCAGCGAGATCATCCCGGGGCTGTGGATTGATCCAGTGTGGATGTGGGCCGACGATCCGGATGAGTTCGTGGCGTACAGGGAATGGGGGCTGATTTGACGCAGAGCGACATCCACGTGGTACCGGCGGCGGGCACCGGGCCCATTCTGCAGGTGGAAAACCTGCGCACCTGGTTCAGCACCGACAACGGCGTGGCGCGCGCGGTGGACGGCGTGAGCTTTCACGTGAACCCCGGCGAAACGCTGGGCATCGTGGGCGAGTCCGGCAGCGGCAAGAGCGTCACCTCGCTTTCGGTGATGCGCCTGATTCCGCAGCCGCCGGGCAAGATCCAGGAGGGGTCGCGCATTCTTTTCCGCGGCGCCAACGGCGAAATGGAAGACCTGGCGGCCGCCACGGAGCCGCGGATGCGGCAGATCCGCGGCAACGACATCGCCATGATCTTTCAGGAGCCCATGACCTCGCTGAACCCGGTGTTCACCGTGGGGGCGCAGATCATGGAGTCGCTCACGCTGCACCAGGGGCTCAGCAAGAAGGCCGCGCGCACCCGCGCCATCGAAATGCTGCAGCTGGTGGGCATTCCCATCCCCCACCAGCGCGTGGACGAGTACCCGCACCAGCTTTCCGGCGGCATGCGCCAGCGCGTGATGATCGCCATGGCGCTGGCGTGCGACCCCAAGCTGCTGATTGCCGACGAGCCCACCACGGCGCTGGACGTCACCATTCAGGCGCAGATCCTGGAGCTGCTCAACCGGCTGCAGCAGGAGCTGGGGATGAGCATCATCCTGATCACGCACGACCTGGGCGTGGTGGCGGAAACATGCGATCGAGTGATCGTGATGTACGCCGGCCAGGTGTTTGAGGAGGGGACGGTGGACGACGTGTTCCACAATCCCCAGAACCCGTACACCGAGGGGCTGCTGCGCAGCATGCCCAAGCTGGGCCAGGACGTGGGCCGGCTGGCGGTAATTCCCGGCGTGGTGCCCTCGCCGCTCAACTGGCCGGTGGGGTGCCGCTTCAACGACCGCTGCCCGTACCGGTGGGAAAAGACGGAGACGGAGGCGCCGCCGCTGTTTGAGATCGGGCCGGGGCGCCGCAACAAGTGCTGGCTGGTGAAGTACCCGGAGCGGCGGCAGATGGGCGGATGGACGGATGGGGTGACGGTCGCCGGCGCCGCCCCGGTCGCGGGCGAACTGCCGGCCGGCGCGGCCGCGGACGACACGGAGGCTCTGTAATGGCGGCCACGCCGGAAGGGCGCACCCCCGCGGGGGGACAGGGCGCCGGGGACGGACTGCGCAGCGGGGGCGAGCAGGGGCACGCCGGCGCCGAGCCGTTGATCGGGGCGGGGGTGGAGCGCGGGGCCGCGGGCGGCAATGCGCCGGACGCCGCCAGCCGCGCCGTGCACAAGACGGGGCCGGAACGCCCGGTGCTGCCCCCCGCCAAGGGCGACAGCGACCTGCGCGGCGAAACGCCGGACGACATGGAGGCGCCCGAAGGCTCGCTGCTGGTGGTGCGCAAGCTGAAGAAGTACTTCCCCATCCGGAAGGGCTTCTTCAACAGCCACGTGGGCGACGTCAAGGCGGTGGACGGGGTGTCGTTCTTTCTGGGCCGCGGCGAAACGCTGGGGCTGGTGGGCGAGTCCGGCTGCGGCAAGAGCACCACGGGGCGCGCCATTCTGCGGCTCATTGAGCCCACGTCGGGCGAGGCGACCTTTGACGGGCGCAACATCCTGGCGATGGACAAGACGGAGCTGCGCAGGATGCGGCGCCGGGTGCAGATCGTTTTCCAGGACCCGTACAGCTCGCTCAACCCGCGCATGACCATCAGCGACATGCTGCGCGAGGTGCTGAGCATCCACGGGATCGCGACCGGGCAGAAGGCCAAGGACCGCATCGCCGAGCTGCTGCGCGTGGTGGGGCTGCGGCCGGAGCACGCCGTGCGCTATCCGCACGAGTTCAGCGGCGGGCAGCGGCAGCGTCTGGGGATCGCGCGCGCGCTGGCGGTGGAGCCGGAGCTGATCGTGTGCGACGAGCCGGTGTCGGCGCTGGACGTGTCGGTGCAGGCGCAGGTCATCAACCTCATGCAGGACCTGCAGGACCAGCTGGGGCTGAGCTACCTGTTCATTGCGCACGACCTGTCGGTGGTGGAGCACATGGCCAACCGGGTGGCGGTCATGTACCTGGGGCGCATCGTGGAGCTGGCGGACAGCAAGGAGCTGTACCGCAACCCGCTGATGCCGTACACGCAGGCGCTGCTTTCCGCGGTGCCCATTCCGGACCCGCGCATCAAGCGCGAGCGCATCATGCTGCAGGGCGACGTGCCTTCGCCGGCCAACCCGCCGTCGGGGTGCCCGTTCCACCCGCGCTGCTACCATCCACTCAAGGACCAGGACTGCGCCAACATCGTTCCGCCGCTGGCGGACAAGGGCGGCGGCCACTTTGCGGCGTGCATCAAGGTGCCGCTGGGCGCGGGGTACAACGGCAGGCCTCCCGGCTCGCTCCCCATTCTGGACCCCACGCCGCCCCGCGCGGCGCACTGAGGTCCGGACCCGCCGGATGCACGAGGGCGCGGCCGAGCTGATCGGCCGCGCCCTTTGTTTCTGCCGGGGTCCCGTGGATGATTTGCCCTCACGAGTCGCGGAGGTCTCGGAGGTTCGCCGGGGAACTGCAGGAGAACCGCGCTGCAACTTTCGTGGATCGCCCTCCGTAGGGGCATGCAGCGGCGGTGGACGCCGCAGGGGTGCGCGATTACTGTTCAGCACCCGCCCGTGCCGCCGCGCACGATCACTCCCGTCCGACTTTTCAGGAGCTCATCCCGTGCAGATTCGTGAATCCGTCCGCCGCTTTGCGGCCCGCACCGCCCTGTTCGGCAGCCTGGCCCTGGGCGCCGTGGCCGCGCACGCCCCGGCCGCCAGCGCGCAGCTGCCCGTCTTTCCGCCCGAGGTGACCAGCTATCGCCTCTCCACCGAGGGGATGCAGAAGTTCGTGGCCGCCACGAACAACCTCAAGGCGCTGGAGGGCGAGAACATCGACCTCGAAGACCAGATTCAGCCCAGGGACGGCGAAATGCCCGAAGTGGCCCAGATCGCCGCGGCCTTCGACAGTGAGCCGCGCATCCGCAACGCCATCGGGCAGGCGGGGCTCACCAGCCGCGAGTACGTCACGTTTCTGTTCGCCATGATCCACACGATGTTCAACGCCGCGATGATTGAGATGGGCGGCGAGAACGCCTTTGCGCAGATGCAGAACGGCGTGCTCAAGGACAACGTGCGCTTCTTTCGCGAGCACAAGGACGAGATCGAGCGGATGGCCGAGCAGATGGACGACGACAACTGAGCCATCTTCTGAATGACGAAAGCGGCGGTGCGCAGGTGCGCACCGCCGCTTTCTTTCGCAGGGCGGACAAGCAACGGCCCTCACGCGTCCTCCGCGTGAGGGCCGTTCGTCCGTAGAGGGATCAGCGCCCGCCCAGCGCCGCGCGCGCGTCGCGGAGCGCGGTGGCCGCGGATTCGAAGCGCGTGGCCAGGTCGGCGATCTCCGCCACGGTGAGCGCGGCGTTGCGGTCGCGCACGGCCTCGGAGATGGAGGGAAAGACGACGTTGCTGTACCCGTTGTTCTCGTCCGCCGCGTAGATCAGGGCGCGGAACCAGGGCCGCGTGCGCAGCCCCTGCGGCCGCGTGAGCGCCCGCTCCACCCGCATGAGCGCCGCGTTGGTGCGCTGCAGCGCCTCGCGCCGGGGCGCGCCCGCGGCCAGGGCGGCGTCTCGCGCGGCGGCGAACTCCACCGCCGCCACCCGCATCCGCTCGATGGCCGTGCCCAATTGCGCCGTGGATGCGGTGATCCCCTGCTTCTGGATGGCCGCGTCCATCATAGGGAGGTAGCCGCGCATGGTGCGGGCGAACTCGGCGTAGTCGTACGGCAGCACGTCCGCGTTGGCCAGGCGCAGCATCATGGCCGCGCCCACCTGCGCCGCGGCCGCGTGCCCGCGAAACTCCGGATCGCCGAAGCGCCGCATCCACTCGAATGAGTCGTACTGCGAGTGGTACACGCCGTACGCGCCGCTGAAGCCCCACTCGGAGTGCGGAATCCCCATGTGGTTGTAGAAGCCGGCGAAGTCGGAGCCGCCGCCGGGGTCTTCCATGGACGGCTCCACGGAATCCACCGGGGCCTCGCGCCGGCGCCACGCCTCGTACACGCTCCCCTGCCCGCCGGGGTCCGGCACCGCGCGCGCCACGGAGCGCAGCGTGGCGCGAAGCGAGGGCGATCCGCCCCCGCCGAACGCGAGCCCGGTGGCGGCTACGTCCTGGTTGAGGTACGCCGCGGCACGGGTGAGGCGCGCCGAGTCCTGCTCCACGAACTCCGTGCTGCCGAACAGCCCCCACTCTTCCGCGTCCCACGTGGCGAACAGAAGGGTGCGGCGCGGCGGGTTGCCGGCGCGCACCTGCTCCATCACCGCGCGCGCCGCCTCCAGCACGCTCACGGTGCCGCTCACGTTGTCCGCCGCGCCGGGGCCCCATCCGTCGCGGTGCCCGCCGATGATGACGAGCTCGTCGGGGAACTCGCTGCCGCGCACGATGCCGAAGGTGTTGTGAATTTCCTTGTATCCGCGCGTGGCGGCATCCGTCTGCACCTGCACCCGCGCGACCACCGGGCCGGGGCCCACGTGGTAGCGGAACGGGAGCCCGCCCTGCCAGTCGTTGGGAATGCGCGTTCCCGCCAGCCCGCGCAGCAGTTCCGCCGCGTCGCCGTACGCCATGGGCACTACGGGAATGCGGGGCACCTCCATCTCCGCTTCCGGCAGCCGCCGTGCGCCCTCCACGCTCGGCCACCCCGGCGTGGACGGGTCGCCGTCCGCGTTCAGCACGCTGCCGCGCTGAATGGCCTCCGCCGGGCGCATGGGCCCCTCGGGATACACCTCGCCCGCCTGGTAGCCGTCGTTGGCGGGATCGCTGTAGATGATGAGCCCCACCGCGCCGTTGCGCTCCGCCTCACGCGCCTTGATGCCGCGGAAGGAGCGGCCGTAGCGCGCGATGGCGATCTTGCCGCGCACGCTGACGCCCAGAGAATCCAGCCGCGCGTAGTCTTCGATGAGCCCGTAGTTGACGTACACGACCTCGGCCGTGACGTCGCCTGCGCCGCTGAAGCCGTTGACGGGCGGGTACTGCGCCAGCCCCGAGGTGCTGTCGCCGGGAACGGCGGGCTCCGTCAGGTCCAGCTCGCGCATGTCCGGCGACACGCGCCACACGCGGCCGCTGGTGGCGTGCGGCATCCACACGCGGTAGGTGCGCACCTCCGTCTGCATCCCCATCGCGCGCATCTGCTGGATCACGTAGTCGCGCGTGCGCTCCTGCGCGGGGGTGCCGGCCACGTGCGTTTCGGCGCTGAGCGCCCGCGACAGGGTGCGCGCCCGGGCGGGGGTGGGCACCCGCACGGCGGCGGCTTCGGCGGCGCGCTGGCGGGCGGCGGCGCTGGCCGAGTAGCCGGTGAGCGGTTCCTGCGCGGCGAGCGCGGCCGGCAGCAGCGCCAGGGCAAGCGAGGCGAGGCGTGGGTACACGGGTCTCCGTGGGTCGGGAGCGGTGGATCGGGCGATCCATGCAACCTACCCGCCCGCCCCCGCCGCGGAAACCCGCCCCACGCCGCGCGCCCCGCATCCGGAGCCGGATGCGGGGCGCGGGTTGTCGTCCCATGACGGTCGATGGACGGCTATGCGAGCTTCAGCCCGCGGGCGGCGCGCCACCCCGCCACGAGCTGCCACATCCCCATGAGGGTGCACACGCCGAACATGGCCAGCCCCGCCTGCAGCGATGCGCGCCCGCCCAGCCCGCGGGTCACCATCACCAGCGTGGGGCCGGCGCCCAGCACGACCGTTCCCGTCATGGCCAGCATCCGTCCGTTGCTCCACAGGGGTCGAGTCCGCGGTGCCTCCGTCGGCTCGGGGAAGAGGATGGACTTGAGGCGCGGATAATCCCAGCAGAGCAGGTACAGCGCGGCCAGCAGCATCAATCCCGTGATGACGGGCGTTCCCTTGAAGCCGACGGACGCCGTGATCAGAAAGATGTTGAGGATGATGGGAAAGAACACCACCGCGCCCGCGGTTGCCGTGCGCGGAAAGATGAGCAGCAGCGCCGCGCACACTTGCGCCGCGCCCAGAAAGTTCCAGTAGAAGCCGGTGCGGTACATGGCTTCGAAAAAGAAGCCGACCGGGGTTTCGATGGGCATGGTGGTGAAGCGGTGGCCCAGCAGCTTCACCATGCCGGACGGAATGAAGGCGAGCGCCAGCAGGCCGCGCGTGACGGCCGTGAACGGATAGGCCCACCACCACGCCGCCACCCGGGCGTGCAGCCGGTCCAGTGATTTCTGAATCATGGTTCGTTTACAGGAACTGGAGGGGGAGAACCGAGCGTCGGAGAGGCGTACGAAGGATACGACCCGCGGTTTCGCCCGCCTACCCGGTCAGATGACCGAGACGCGCGAGGAGGAACGCGGTGGCAGGATGGATTGTCCGGAACGGCAAGTCATTGCGTGCGCGCGAGATACAGCGCAGTCGCACTGCCATCCTGAGGGATCGTGCGCCGTGTTTTCGCGCGACGGATCGTGCGCGACCGAAGGATCCGCTGTCCGCCGAGTCAACGTCGCGACCAGCACGCCCGTTCTCGCGGGGAAAGCAGATCCTTCGTCGGCGCCGGAGTGCGGCAGGGCGGCAGGTGCGTCCGGCGCCTCATCAGGATGACAAGTTGTTGCGCGGTAATGAGATACGGCGCGTTTGCGCTGTCATCCTGAGGGAGCGTGCGCCGTGCCTTCCCGCGCGACAAATTCGTGCGCGACCGAAGGATCTAGTGTCCGCCGAGCCAACGTCGCGACCCGCACGCCCGTTCTCGCGGGGAAAGCAGATCCTTCGTCGGCGCCAGAGTACGGCATGGCGGCAGGTGCGTCCGGCGCCTCCTCAGGATGACCAAGTCGCGGTTGGTGATCAATTGTGGTGTTACTCCCCCCAGCGGCGTGGCGGAGTCGCGCGTCAGGAGAGGCGGCGGAGGAGGTCGTTGAGGTGCGAGAACCACTCGGTGGGGTCCGTCTCCTCCCACAGCTCCTTCAACTCCGAATCCGTGCGCACACGCTCCACCGCGGCGTGGGCGCGGCCCGTGAGCTCGGGGGAGGGGAGCGGGCCGGCGCCCGCGATCCACTCCTCAATCTCCCCCGGCAGGTCCGCCGCGGGACGGTTGTTGAGCGCGGCCACCACCTCCGCGGCCGCGAGCGCGACGGACGCGTCGGGCGCCTCCACGTACTCCGCCGCCGCGGCGCTCAGGGCGGCGTCCAGCGCGTTGGGGTCCCTGGACACGGAAAGGTCCGCCAGCCAGTCCACCGCGTCGTCGTTGTCAAAGATCCCCGCTCCCCAGGCACCCATCCGCACTCCATCCGTTCAGCGTTGGTTGTTCCGCCGGTCAGCCGGCGGGGAGCGCAGATGCGGATGCCGTGCCCGCGCGCTCCGGCGCAGCAGCCTCCGCCAGGGCTGCATCCAGCCGCTGCACCAGGTATCTCGTGTACTCAACCGGTCTGGCGGCGCTGGCCCGGTCCCGCGCCTTGCCCAGCAGAAACGACACAGCCGCAAGCCCGGCCAGCCACACGCTTCCCGCGATCCCCACAACCCACATCACGAGCGCGGCAAGGAGCAGGACCACCTCCAGCCTGCCCCGCCGCATTCCGTATCCGCAGGTGGCGTGAACCGTGGTGCCGCCGGAGGCCGCCGCCACCACGGTTCCGCGCAGTTCGGGGAGAGGCGTTTCCGAGGGGAACGCAGACGGTTCGTACGCAATCCTGAACTGCTGCCCCCAAATCCGGATCTGGACCCGCCCTTGTGCCCTGCGCCACTTCCGGGGGCGGACGGCCGGTTCACGATCGCGCTCCGCCTCCCGCTCCAGCGCCTGCCGCACGGTCCGGGGCGGGGCAGCCGTCGGGATCTGGATCCGCAGCACCGGGGATCAGCCCTCCAGGGGCGCGTCCAGCAGGGAGCGGCGGCGGCGGGTGAGGCGGGCCATGACGAAGCTGGCGATGACCTGCGCGCCGAACACGGCCCCCACCAGCACCGCGGGGTCGCTGTTGATGCCGATGAAGTACAGCGCCGCGCCCGTCGCCAGCATGGAGCCCACGATGCCGAAGCCGAGCCGCCCCCGGCGGCTGGTGAGCCGGTGAACGGCCATGGGCGTCAGCAGAACGGCGGAGCCCGCGCCCGCCACCACCAGCCGCATGTTCTCGTCCAGCACGCCCCGCCCGGCGAGCGCCCACGCGCCCCCGAACAGACCCAGCACGGTGAGCGTGACGCTGAAATCCCAGAGCGCGGAGGCGAAGCGGCGCATTCGCCCGGGCCGGGCCGGCGCGGCGGGGAGCGCCAGCGGATGCGGCGGGGCGTACGCCGCGGGCGCGGCGAACCCGGCGCGGGGACGCTCGGGCGCGAACATGCGCGTGCCCTCGTCCTCGTGCGGCTCCACGGACACCGCGGCGGCGAGCGGCGCCCGCGGGCGGGCCACCGGCGGCGCGGGAAGCGGCGGTGCGGAGGGGGCGGTGACGGTGACGGTGCGGGCGGCGTCGCGCCCGCGCGGCTGCGTGGGCGCGGAGCCAGGGACGCGCGACAGGGCTTCCGCGAACTCCGCGCAGTCGGCAAAGCGGTCGCGCGGGTCCAGCGACAGCGCGCGGAGCAGCGCGTCCGCCGCCACGCGGGGCAGCCCGGGGGTGCGCTGCGGTAGCAGGCGCACGGATTCCGCCGCCTCCGCGCACATCCGCTCGGGATCGGTGGAGGTGAACGGCCGGTAGCCGGTGAGCAGGTAGTAGCCCACCGCGCCCAGGCTGAACACATCCGACGAGGGCGCGATGCGGTCGTCGCCGCGCATCTGCTCCGGCGAAGCGTACGCCGGCGAGAACGGCGCGCGGCCGAACTCCGTCAGCTGCGACGTGGCCCCCTCCTCTCCCGCCACCTGCGCAATGCCGAAGTCCAGCACGCGCACCTGCGGCTCCTCGTCGTCGTCGCCGTCCAGCAGGTACAGGTTGCCGGGCTTCACGTCCCGGTGCACCATCCCCGCGCGGTGGCCGGCGGCCAACCCCCGGGCGGCCTGGCGCAGGATGGAAAGCGAGGTGTGCATGGGCGGCGGCCCGCCCCGGGCCAGCCGGCTGGCCAGGTCTTCGCCGCGCAGCAGTTCCATGACCAGGTAGTCCAGCCCCAGCTCCGGGTCCGCGCCGAAGTCGTAGACGGAGACGACGTTGGGATGGTGCAGCCCGGCGGCCGCGCGCGCCTCGCGAAGAAAGCGCGCCTGCAGCCGCTCGTGCTCGCGGTCGTCGTGTGCCACAATGCCGATCACCTTTACGGCCACGGCGCGGCCCAGGCGCTCGTCGGCGGCGCGATACACCGCGCCCATGCCGCCACGCCCCACGATCGCCTCGATCCGGTATCGTCCGCCCAGGACGCGCCCGGTCAGCAGCCCCGCGATTCCGTACATCCCCGTGCAGCCCCTGGTGCAATCCTTTCCGCCGCCTCGCTCAAGAGGCTTGCGCGCGCACTACTTACGCGCGGCGGCATCCATCGGTTTCCCCCGCGGCCGTGTTCAACCCCCGCGGGCCGCAATCGTGCCGGGCGCCGGCGTCATCCCACGATCTCGATCCCGCCCCCGCCTGCGCTCATCAGAAAGGCGATTACGGGGAGGGCGACTACGAGCGGCGCCGACGTCCACAGCAGCGCCGAAAGCGTGCGCCCGCGCCGCCACCGCAGCCACGCCATGGCCGCGCATCCCAGCGGGAGCAGCGGGTAGCCCACGACGGCCGCCGTGAACAGCGTGAGGGGGAGCGACGCGTTCGCCTCCGCGTCCATGACCGTCATCACCACGATCCACGGGAGCAGCGAGGCCAGGCCCGCCAGTTGTGATGCGATCAGGTAGAAGAGCGCGCCGGTGGAGCGGCGTGCCGGGAGCGCGGCGGCGGTCATGTGGATGGCGGGAAGCGGATGGAAGGCCGTCCCGCAATGTACACGGATCAGGACCGCGCGCCATCGGTCACCGGCACGTGTGTCCCCCCATCCGTTCCCCGCGACCTCTGCTACCCTCCCGTCCTCCACGTGAGATGCAGTTTCCGCCACCCGCGAGCACGCGGATCACGCACCGCGCTGCGCGGACGCGGTCTCCAGCGCGGCGCGAAGCTGCTCTCCCGCGCGCCCGGGGTCCGCGCGGGTGACGCGCACCTCGGGCGTGCCGTGCCAGCGTGCGCAGGCCAGGAGCGCCGCCGCGACGTCCGCCGCGGCGGCATCGCTGAAGCGCACGCCGGGCTCAATGTACAGGGCGCGCACCTCGAACGCGCCCTGCGCGCGGTGCGCCTTGGCGTCCATCCGCCCGATGAGCGCGCCCCGGCGCAGGATGGGGAGCACGTAGTAGCCGTACACCCGCCTGGGGCCGGGCGTGTAGCACTCCAGACGGTAGTCGAACCCGAACAGTTCGCTCGCCCGTGCCCGGTCCCACACCACGGGATCGAACGGGGAGAGCAGCGTGGTCAGCACGGGCCTGAGGCCGCCCTCCGCCGCCGCGCGGGCGGCGGGCTCGTGGTCCGGGTGAATGTACACCGGCTCCTTCCATCCCTCCACGCGCGCCTGCACCAGGGCGCCTTCCGCAGCCAGCCGGGCGGGAAGTGCCCGCGTGGAGGTGCGGTCCATCCGGAAGTAGTCCGCCACCCAGCCCGCCTTGGCGACGCCCAGCGCGCGGACGGCGTTGAGCGCGAGCGTGCGCTGCACCTCGTCCCGTGGCGGGAGACGGTCGTCGCTCCACGCGGGATGCACCCGCTCGCGCACGTCGTAGATGCGCTGAAAGTTTTCGCGCCGCGCGATCATCAGTTCGCCCGCGGTGAACAGGCTTTCCAGCATCCGCTTCTGGGGCGTCCAGTCCCACCACGTGCCCGAGGGCCGGTCGCGCTCAAAGTCCGACGAGCGCACCGGCCCGCCCTCGCGCACGGACTGAAGCAGGCGCGCGGCCTCGTCCCCGTGCTCGGCCATGAAGGCGGCGCGGTACCGCCATCCGGCCCATCCCAGGTCCAGCATGCGGTGGCGGTACAGGGGATAGTCATCGATGGGGAGAAAGCACGCCTCGTGTGACCAGTACTCGAACAGTGCCCGGTTCTCGAGCAGTTCATCCAGCCAGCGCGGCTCGTACGGGCCCAGGCGTGACCAGAGCACCAGGTACGGGCTGCGCGCCACCACGGAGATGGTGTCGATCTGCAGCGCGCGCATGCGGCGGATGGCGGCGAGCACGTCCATCCTGCCCGCGCGGCGGCGGGGACGCCGGTCCAGCCCCTGCGCGTGCAGCAGAAGCGCGCGTGCTGCGGAAAGGGAAAGGTGCAGGTCGGTCATCGCGGCCGAAAAGCGGGATCCGTTGGTCAGGGGCGGGCGTGGCGGTGCGATGCAAGACGCGCCCCGGAACCAGGTTCCGGGGCGCGTCTCGTCCATCTGAACAGCGGGGATCGATCAGTTGTGTGCCCGCCCCATGCTGTCGACGCGGGTGGCGCACCGGCGGCACAGCAGCAGCGGCCTGCACACGCTGCGGTCGTACTTCTTGCGGCGGCAGCGCGGGCAGGGGGGCGTCATCAGATGCCGGCCCGCGGGCAGCAGAGCAGCCGCCCCGGCGAGCACCAGAAGCAGAGTGGGTGTCATTACGTCCAACCAGGATGCAGGGACAGCAGGCGATCCGAATGAGCCACGTACTTCACGGATCATACCATTGAGCGCTCCTATTGGGACCGAAGCGCGGATGCTGCTAACCCTTTCCCTCGTCAAGGTTCCGCTTCCGGATGCAGGTTGGAGCGTCCCCCAGAAACTGATACAGGTATCCGCGTCAGTCCTCGCCGGGGTGGTCCTGCATGGACTCCACCGCACGCGCCAACTCCGAGAGGGAGATGGGCTTGGCAAGCACGGGAACCCGCGACGCGCCCAGCACGCGGGCGGCTTCGGCGCTGGCGGTGTCGCCGCTGAAGAAGACGAGGCGCCGGTCCATGCCGTCACCCGCCTCGCGCAGCCGGGTGAGCAGTTCGTCGCCGCCCAGCCCGGGCATGCGCAGGTCGGAAACGATGACGTCGAAGGGCGCCGCGTGCCGGGTGGACTCCAGCAGGTCCAGCGCGGCGCGGCCGTCGGAGGCCTCGTCCACGTGGTGCCCCCGGCCGCGGAGAAATCGCGACACCACGCGCCGCACGGAATCTTCGTCATCCACCACCAGAATGCGCAGCGCGGTTCCCGCGGCGGCCCCGGGCTGCGCAGCCGCCGGCGCGGCAAAGGCGGCATCGGCGCGCGGCAGGTCGATGCGAAAGGCGGCCCCGGCGCCCGCCTCGCTGTCCACCCGGATCTCGCCGCCGTGCTCGCTGACGATGCTGTGCACCAGCGAAAGCCCCAGCCCCGTGCCCTCGCCCGGCGCCTTGGTGGTAAAGAACGGGTCAAAGATGCGCTCCAGCAGGTGCACCGGAATGCCGGGCCCGTTGTCTACCACGTGCAGCGAGGCGCCCGTGGCCGTGGCCCGGGTGCGGAGGATGAGGCGCCGCTCGCCCGGCACGGACATGAGCGCCTGCTCGGCGTTCACCACCAGGTTCAGCAGCACCTGCTCGATCTGCCCGCGGTCGCCCCGCACGAACGGGAGCTCCGAGGCCAGGTCCGTGTGCAGCTCCACGTTGCGGGTGCGCAGCGAGTACTGCCGGGTGCGCACCACGTGGGCCACGATGTCGTTCAGGTCCACCCGCTCGCGGGCGGCGGATGCGCCTTCCTGCGTGTCGCGCGCAAGGAGGCGCAGGTCCGACACGATCTTGGCCATGCGCTCCGCCTCGCGCCGGATGGTGCGCAGGTCTTCGCGCTCCTCCGCCGGGCGCTCGTCCATCAGCAGGATGTCGGCAAAGCCCAGCACGGCGCTGAGCGGATTGTTGAGCTCGTGCGCCACCCCGCCCAGCAGGGTGCCCAGGCTGGCCAGCCGCTCCGCGCGCCGCAGGTGCTGCTCGGCGCTCACCTGCGCGGTGATGTCGCGGATGATGCCGAACAGCAGCCCCCGCCGGTGCGTCCCCTGCTCCACCCGCCCCAGCCGCGCCTCTACGGGGATGGTGCGCCCGTCCACCAGGCGGCGACGGCGAACCCGTCCCGTCCACGAGCCCAGCTCGCGCACGGCGCGCAGGGCGTCGTCGATCTCCTTCTGCATCTCCGCCCCGGAGGCGAAGTCCGCGAAGCTGAGCGAGTTGCCCGCGCCGGAGTCGAACCCCAGGATGTCGGCGAAGGCGCGGTTGGCGTAGACGATCTCCCCCTCCTCCGTGGCCAGGCACACCCCGTCGGAGAGCCCTTCCAGCGCGGCGGCCAGCAGGCGGCGCTGCGTTTCCTGCTCCCGCGCCTCGGTGACGTCCTCCAGCACGATCAGCGCGCCGGTGACCTCGCCCTGTTCGCCGCGCAGGGGCGCGCCGGAGTGACGCACCGTGCGGCGCACGCCGTCAAAACCCTGCAGGTCCACCAGTTCGCCCGCGCTGGGCTCGCCGCGCAGCGCGCGCGCCATCCCCCACTCGTGCGCCTGGATGGGCTCGCCGCTTTCCGTCCACCATCCCTTGTATTCGCCGTAGCCGTCCAGGCTCACGCGGCGCACCCCGCCCCAGATGCGGTCGCCCTCCGGGTTGTGCCACACCAGCTCGCCCCCGGCGTCGGCCAGCACGACGCCCACGGGGAGCGCGTCCAGCACCTGCTGCTGGCGGCGCTGCGTGGCGCGGATGGCCGCTTCGGCCTCCTTGCGCTCGGTGACGTCTTCCGTGGTCCCCACCAGGCGGTACATGATGCCCTCGGCGTCCAGCACGGGAAAGCCGCGCGACCACACCCAGCGGACCCCGCCGTCCGGCCGCACCACGCGGTACTCGATCTCCCGCACCGGCACCTCGCCCAGCGTCGACATCGCCTGCGCCAGCCGGTCGCGGTCGTCCGGGTGCACGCTGGCCAGAAAGGAGTGCGGGTCGCGGTACACCTCCTCCAGCGACTGCCCCCACACCCGCTCGTACGCGGGGCTGACGTAGATGGTGCGGGAAAAGTCCGGCGAAAAGATCCAGAACACCTCGCGCACGTTGCCGGCGAGCTGCTGGAACTTTTCCTCGCTTTCGCGCAGCGTTTCGGCGGCGATGCGCTCCTGCGTGATGTCGCGCGCAATGCCGTGCACGCCGGTGATGGACTGCCCCCAGCGGACGGCGCTGGCGCTCACGGCCAGCCAGCGGTGCCCGCCCGAGGCGTTCACCACTTCCAGGTCCACCTGCACGTCGTTGGTGGCGCCGCTCAGCACGTCCACGAACGCCTGCTGGGCCACGGCCTGGCTGTGCGGGGCCAGGATGTGGGCGAAGTGGGTGCCCAGCAGCTCCGTGGCGGGACGCTCCAGCAGCCGCTCGCCCGCCGGGTTGATCTCCACGAACTCGCCCGCCGCATCCACCACGTAGATGATGAAGGGCGAGGTGGCCACCAGCCGGCTGTAGTGCGCCTCGGCGCGCATCTGCCCGGTGGCGGTGGCCGCGAGCGCGGCCAGGTCTTCCAGCGTTTCCAGCTCCGCCGGGCTCCATGCCCGGGGGCGCGCATCCACCGCGCAGAACGCACCGCGTACCGCTCCGTCCGCGCCGCGCAGGGGGAATCCGGCAAAGGCCCCCACCCGCGCGTCGCCCGCGTCCGCCGCGGCGTCGCCCAGGACCACGGGTGCGCCGGCGCGCAGCACGCGTTCCGCGAGGGGATGCGCGCATCTGACTGCCGGTGGCGTCAAATGAGTGCAAAGCATCGCCGGTGAGGGCCAGGGTGCCCGCTTCGCCGCCGCCCGTCCACACGAACGCGGCCGTGATCCCCAGGGACCGGACGGCCATGCGGGTCAGGCGCTGCAGCCCGGCGTCCCCGGCGGGGGCTTCCGGCAGCGCGGCGGGTGAGGGGATGATGATGGACATCGGCGGCGGGGGCGCTGGAAAAGCGAGGTGGCCGGTCTCGGCTTCGAGATCGGCCACGATCAGTCGAAGCGGAGGGGCGCGGGACCGCGGACGCCCTTCCGCGGGACAGCCACGAACAGGCTGTCCCAATCTAATCGAACCTTTCGGCGCGAGGCAATCATCTCCGGCCACAAGCGGTACTTCCGCATCCCTCCGCACCGCGCCCCGAAGCCGCCGGTTCCCCGCGCCGGGCCCGCTCCGCCCGTTCGCGCCGTCCGCCCGCCCTCCCCGCCGGTGTCCGGCGGTCGCGGATCAGCCCGGTGTGGCTTCGCGGCCGGTGGCTTCCTGAACGGCGATGCGGAACAGCACCTGCCGGTGCGGCGCGGGGTCGTCCGGCGTGAGCGTCGCCGGAATCAGGGAGCGCAGCAGCTCCACGCCGCGGCGCCATTCCGTCTGCTCCCACCCGGCGCCATGCTCGTCCATGGGAAAAAAGCCGCCATGGACGACGACGCTGCGCCATTGAAAGATCCCCTCCACCTCGTCCACCTCGAACGCGACGGGGCACCACTCGTCGCCGGTGGCCTGCAGCTTGGCGCCCTGCGAGGTGCGTCCGTAGAGCCATCCGTTGCAAAACACGTAGTGCAGCGGCTCGATGTCCACCCGGTTCTGCCGGCTGAACGCCAGACGCCCCACGTGGTTGCGCGCCAGGATGGCCTCGCACTCCTCACGGTCCAGCACGCGGATCTGCGGTCTGCTCATCGGTCTCTTCGGGGAAGGTGACGGAGAAAACGCGGTGTTCACCGCCCTGCATGCAAGGTACGCGCACCCGAACGGCCGGTGCATCGGCGCCCGGCGGACCCGCTGAGGGGAAGATCTGGATGCGCTTTGCGGTGGGTGAACGAGAGCGCATCGGTGGGCCGCGAAGGCGAGGGATGCGGGAATGGGCGCGTCCGCCTGTCCAGAGCGAATGAATTCGCCGCTGGAAAAGCACGAAGTCCGCCTTCGCGGACTGCGGTGGCCGTGCGAACCGTTGCGACGGTTTTGCGGAGTGGACAGGGCGTGGCACGGGGGTTCCGGTACACGACACCATGCGCGTATTCGCCATCTCCGACCTGCACACCGACTTTCGCGAAAACCGCGAGGCGCTGGCCCGTGCGCCGCTGGCCGGCCACGGCGACGACGCGCTCATCGTCGCGGGCGACATCGCCGACTCCGAAGCCGTGCTGCGTGACACGCTGGAGCTGCTCGCGTCGCGCTTTCGCGAGGTGTTCTTTGTCCCCGGCAACCACGAACTGTGGGTGCGCGGCGAGGAGCGCAGCTCGGTGGACAAGTTCCAGGCGGTCCTGCGCATCTGCGGCCAGGCCGGCGTGCGCACGGCGCCCGCGCGGGTGGGCGGGGCGTGGGTGGTGCCGCTGTTGGCATGGTACCACCCGTCGTTCGACGTGCGGGGCGAGGGCGCGGAAGACGAGCTGGAGGGGTGGTCCGACCGGTACTTCTGCCGGTGGCCGGCGGAGGTCATGGACCGGCCTGACCGCTTTTTTCTCGCCCGCAACGAGCCGCACGTGCACGGCTACGACGCGCCGGTCATCACCTTCAGCCACTTCGTTCCGCGGACGGAACTGGTGCCGCGGGTGCGCTGGCTGCGCTTCAAGGGGCTGCCGCTCGTGGCGGGAACTACGGAGATCGACGAGCAGATCCGCCGCATCGGCGCGCGCGTGCACGTGTTCGGGCACACGCACATCGCCGCGGACCGGGAGATCGCGGGCGTGCGCTACGTGCAGAACTACTTTCGGCCGACTGCGGACAAGCCGTTCCAGCTGGTGTGGGACGATGCGGACGCGCTTTCCGAACCCGCGCGCCAGCTTTTCTGCTGATGCATTCCGCGCCCTCCCTGGCCGACTTGGCGAGTGCGGTGGATGAACTGCTGCACACCGCCGACTTCCCCGACGATCCGCCCACGATCTTTCGCGCCACGTCCCGCCCCGTCCGGCGGATGGGCTTGGCGCTCGCGCCGGATGCGGCGCTGGCGGCTTCCGTGCGGGAGCACGCGCTGGACGCCCTGTTTCTGCACCGGCCCTGGGGCGCGGAGGCGGACCTGCCGCCGGACGTGGGGATCCTCTGCTCGCACGCGGCGTTCGACGCACGCCTCACTCTGGGCGCGAACCCGCAGCTCGCTGCCGCGCTGGGGTTGACCGGCGTGCAGCCGTTCGGCGAGCACCGCGGCCGGCCCGTGGGGATGATCGGCGATGCGTCCCCCGCGGACGCGGAGGCGTGGCGCGCCCGGCTGGTGGAGGAATTCGGCGGTGTGGAGGAGGCCGCCGTCCCGTCCGGCGCATCCATCATCCACCGCGTCGCCCTCGTGGGCGCCATGACGGATGCGCTCGTGCGCGCCGCGGCGGAACACGGAGCCGGGCTGTACGTCACCGGGCAGATGCGCGCGCCCGCCCGCCGCGCCGTGGCGGAATCGGGGATCGCGGCCATCGCCATCGGCCACCGCCGCTCGGAGGAGCACGCCCTGGGGCTCCTGGCCGCCCTGCTCGCCAGCCGCTTCCCCGGTCTGCAAACTTTCACTCCTCTCGCCTGAGCGGCCGCCGCGGTCTCCCGGTCGGGAGGATGGGCGAACATTTGTTCGCGCGGTGTCTACTTTGTACCGATGCTTGGCCGCAAGCGGGGTTTTCGGTTGCCGGGCGGGGAGAGCGCTCGTATTGTTGCTTCCCGTCGCGGTCCGGCCCACACCATCCCTGGTACCTTGATGCGCTTCTCCATTCGCTGGGCAGCCGTTGCCGCCCTGCTGCTCGCCCCCGCCGTTCCGGCGCCGGCCGCCGCCCAGGCGCCGCTCCCCTCCATCGCCGACAAGACGCGCGGAATGGAGCGCCGCGACGGCTTTGTCCCCATCTACTGGGATGCGGCCGCGGGCAAGCTGTGGATGGAGGTGCCGCGATCCGGCGAAGAGCTGATCTACATCGTCTCGCTCCCGGCCGGTCTGGGCTCCAACGACGTGGGGCTGGACCGCGGACAGATTGGCGGCGAGCGGCTGGTGCGCTTTGACCGGGTGGGCCCGCGCGTGCTGCTGGTGCAGCCCAACCAGGCCTACCGCGCCGTGTCGGAGGATGAAAACGAGCGCCGCGCGGTGGAGCAGTCGTTCGCCCAGTCGGTGCTGTGGGGCTTCACCGTCGCGGCAGAAACGGACGGGCGCGTGCTGGTGGACGCCACCGACTTCGTGCTGCGCGACGCGCACGGCGTGATCCCCGCGCTGCGCCGCAGCCGCCAGGGCGACTACCGGCTGGACGCCTCGCGCAGCGCCCTGTATCTGCAGAACACGCGCGGGTTTCCGCGCAACACCGAGATCGAGGCGACGCTCACCTTTACGGGTGACAACCCTGGCAACCTGGTGCGCGACGTCACCCCCACGCCCGAGGCCATCACCCTGCGCCAGCGCCTGTCGTTCGTGGCGCTGCCGCCGCCCGGCTACCAGCCGCGCCGCTCGGACCCGCGCGCCGGCTTCTTCGGCATCTCGTACTTCGACTACGCCACGCCCGTCGGCGAAGACATCGTCCAGCGCTTCATCTCGCGCCACCGGCTGGAAAAGCGCGACCCCGCCGCGGCCATGAGCGAGGCGGTGCAGCCCATCGTGTACTACGTGGACCGCGGCGCGCCGGAGCCCATCCGCTCGGCGCTGCTGGACGGCGCGCGGTGGTGGAACCAGGCGTTCGAGGCGGCGGGGTACCGCGACGCCTTCCGCGTGGAGCTGCTGCCGGAGGGCGCGGACCCCATGGACGTGCGCTACAACGTCATTCAGTGGGTGCACCGGTCCACGCGCGGGTGGAGCTACGGAAACACCGTCACCGACCCGCGCACGGGCGAAATCATCAAGGGCCACGTGACGCTGGGCTCCCTGCGCGTGCGGCAGGACTACCTGATCGCCGAGGGGCTTCTGGCCCCGTACGCGACGGGAAACGAAAGGCCGGCGGAGCTGGAGCGGATGGCGCTGGCCCGCATCCGCCAGCTGGCGGCGCACGAGGTGGGGCACACGCTGGGGCTGATGCACAACTACATCGCCAGCGCGCAGGGACGTGCCTCGGTGATGGACTATCCGCATCCGCTGGTGCAGCTGCGGCCGGATGGG
Source organism: Longimicrobium sp. (assembly GCF_036387355.1). Classification (GTDB taxonomy): domain Bacteria; phylum Gemmatimonadota; class Gemmatimonadetes; order Longimicrobiales; family Longimicrobiaceae; genus Longimicrobium. The sequence goes on along the minus strand of NZ_DASVTX010000570.1, from coordinate 2,886 downwards.
AGCATTGATCTGTCCAGCGCCTACACGGCGGAGATCGGCCCGTGGGACAAGGTGGCCATCACATGGGGCTACCGCGATCCGCCGGCGGGTACGGACGGGCGCGCCGCGCTGGACGCCGTGCTGGCGGATGCCCGCGCCCGCGGCCTCACGCTGCTGACGGACCAGGACGCCCGCCCGGCGGGGAGCCTGAGCCCCAGCGCGCACCTGTGGGACAACGGCGCCAACGCCACGGCCGAGCTGCGCCGGGTGATGGCGGTGCGGCGCGTGGCGCTGAACCGCTTTGGCGAGAACGCGGTGCGCGCCGGGCGGCCGCTCGCTACGCTCGAGGAGGTGCTGGTTCCCGTGTACCTGCACCACCGCTACCAGGTGGAGGCCGCGAGCAAGGTGCTGGCGGGGGTGGACTACAGCTACGCCCTGCGCGGCGACGGGCAGACGCCGCTGCGGCCAGTGCCCGCGACGGCGCAGCGGGAGGCGCTGGACGCGCTGATCGGCACGCTGGACCCGCGCGAACTCGCCCTGCCGCGCACGGTGCTGGCGCTTATTCCGCCGCGCCCGGCCACGTACGATCCCACGCGCGAGCAGTTCGGGCGATGGACGGGGCTGGGCTTCGATGCGCTCACGCCCGCCGTGGCCGCCGCGGACCTGACCGTGGGGATGATCCTGAACCCGGAGCGTGCGGCGCGGCTGGTGGAGCAGGGCGCGCTGGATCGCTCGCTCCCCAGCCTGGAATGGACGCTGAACGAGCTGGTGGAGCGCACCTTTCGCCCGCAGCCGGACGATGCGTATCTGCAGGAGATCGACCGCGCCGTGGAGCGCGTGGTGGTCGACCGCCTGATGCTGCTGGCCGAAAACGCGCCCATGCCCCAGGTGCGCGCCATTGCCCAGCAGAGCCTGATGCAGATCCGCCTGCGCTACGGCTACGCGGAGGTGCCGTCCACGCCGGCGACCGCACACCGCGCGCTGCTGGCGAGCGACATCACGCGGTTTCTGGAGCGGCCGTACCAGCCGCAGCAGCGCATCGCCGTTCCCGACGCGCCTCCCGGACAGCCCATCGGCAGCGACGAAGAGTTCTGAACACCAAGCGCCCCGCGGATCATCTCCGCGGGGCGCTTCTTCTTCCAGCGCCCATCAGGCGCAGCTGCCGTGAATGCCGTGTGGTCCGAGGACTTGACCCCGGGGCGGGAGGTACCAAGATTGGAAGTTCCAAAGTTGGAAGTTCCAAGGTTGGAACCTCATAGCCGGACAAATAAAGATGGAGAAGCCGAGAGCTGTCCGTGACCGCGGAAAGGAATGGGCGGAGCTCGCCCGCGTCTGGAAGCGGCCCGCGCCCGACCTCGTGTTTGTTCTCGGACGCCGCCGGGTGGGAAAGAGCTTTCTGCTCGCACGGTTCGCAAAGGCGGTCAACGGGATCTACTACCAGGCCACCCGGCGCACCGAGCACGAGCAGCTTGCCCGCCTGTCATCACTCATCGGAGAGCACTTCAAAGACCCCGCTCTCCGGCACGGCGGCCCCTTTCCCGACTGGGAGGGGCTGTTCCGCTACGTTGCCGAGCGCGCTGGAGGTGAGCCGCTGGTCCTGATCCTGGACGAGTTTCCGTACCTGTCGTCAGCGGCGCCCGCGCTTCCATCCATCATCCAGGCGCTGTGGGACCACGAGTGGCCGGAGACAAGGATCAAGCTGGTGCTCAGCGGGTCGCACATCACCGCGATGAAGCAGCTGGAGGCCGCCGACCAGCCGCTCTACGGCCGACGAACGGCCCGGATCGACATCGAGCCGTTCGACTTCGTGCACGCCGCCGAGTTCGTGCCCGGGTACGAACCGCGCGACCGGCTTCGCGCGTTCGGCATCTTCGGCGGCGTGCCCGGCCACCTGGCTCTTCTGGACCCGGAGCAGCCGCTGGCCGAAAACGTCGCGCAGCAGATGCTGGGGCCCAGCGGAAGGCTGCTGGACGAAGCGCAGCACATGCTGGATGCGTTCCTCTCCGATGCCCAGGTGCACTACTCCGTGATCGAGGCCATCGCCGGCGGCGAACGTACGTGGAACGGGATCACCAAGCGCGTAGGGCGCGATGGAGGCTCCATGAGCCGCACCATGCAGTGGCTGCTGGACATGCGGATTGTTGCGCGGGTGGTTCCCATCACCGAAACGAACGCAGCGAAGTCCAAGCGGGCCCTGTACAGGATCACGGATCCGTACGTGGGCTTCTGGCACCGGTTCGTCTCGCCGATGATCAGCGCGGGAATGGTGGGCCTTGCCCCCGCGGAACGGCTCTGGGCCGACCGCATTGAACCACGGCTGGACGACTACATGGGCGGCATCTTTGAATCGGTGTGCCGCACCTTCGTGCGCCGGGGGCAGGGGCTGACCTTTGCGCCGCTGCGCGTGGGCGAGTGGTGGGATGGAACGTCGCAGAACGAGATCGACGTGGTCGCGCTCGGGCCCGAGGGCCAGGTGCTGGTGGGGGAATGCAAGTGGGGCGGGGTCCGGCTTTCCGATCTGGCCAGGCTGCGTGCACGGGCCAATCTCCTGCTGGCGGATCTGGGCGAGGGACCGCATCAGGTGCACTTCGCGCTGTTCTCCGGGGGGGACGTGTCGCCCGAAATGGCGCGCGAGGTGGAAAGCGGATCGGTGCTCCACTTTTCCGCACAGGACCTGTACGCCGCTCCCCGGTAGCCGCTTCGCCGTGCCAGCGCAGCCCCGGACGGTTCAGACGGCGGGGCGCGGCTCCCCTTCGGCCAGGGCGGGGGCGGGGCGGCGGCGCCAGACCAGGTAGACGGGGACGCCGGTGAGCACCAGCAGGTAACCCTCCCGCTCGTTTCCGGGGCCAGCCACGCCAGGTCCGCCACCAGCACCGCCGCGAGGGCCAGGTACACCAGCGGCGTCAG
>NZ_DASVTX010000569.1:0-6808 GCF_036387355.1 Longimicrobium sp. | reverse complement strand
CCCGGTGCTCGCCCGGCGCGCTCGCCTGCCGGAACAGGGGCTCGCACGAGGTCCCCATCTCGTCCGAGGCCTCGTAGACGGAGAGGATTCGCCCGCGCACGTTCATGTCGTCGCGTCCCTGCACCCAGTCTCCGCACGAGGCCAGGAACACGAACGGAATGCGCGGCTCCGCGAGGAGCGCCGACGCGACCATCGCGATCGCCCCGCCCTTGGAGAATCCCACCACCGCAATCCGCTCCGCCGGAACGCCCGCCGCGCGCAAACGGCGCACCTGGTCCGCCACGTGAGCGCCGAACTGGCGAAAGTCCGTGCCCAGCGGGCGCTGCTCGGCGATCACCTCGGCGCCGGATGCGGCGAGGGAGTCCAGGATCTGCCAGTACTCATACGTCCCGAAGCGCTCATCCGAGGGGTGGGCGCCCTTCTCTTCCACGATGCGCCCGTGCAGGTAGATGACGTATCGCGCACCGGGCCGCACCTGGGCCGGCACGTCGCCCAGAATCGCGCCGCGCTGCGCCACGGCCGGCGCCGCGCCGAGCAGGAGTGCGGCCATGACAACCGCGCCGCGGAGCCACCGGGATTGCAGGCAGGGACGAAGCATGGGGACCGGGCCGGATTCTGGGTACTTGCATGTCGTGAAGAGGAGGGGGTGGAATCATACGGGCGGCGGATGCCGGGCGTCCACCCCGCGGCGCGGAAGTGGGGAGCACGCCCGTCCACGGGCGAGGAGCACGTGCAGCGGCTGACCTGCCGCGAACCGCTGCGAGCCGGGCTGCGACGGCCCCGTACAGTACTTGATGACGCGGAATTCCGTCCGGCTCGTGGCGAGAACTGGCCGGCGATGTGCGATGCCGGTGATCACCAACACTCACCCGCGGAAGTGCCCGATGCGATTTCTGCTGCTCTGCGCCGCCCTCCTGGCCGCCGCTCCCGCGCCGGCCCAGGCGCGGGGTGAACCCAGACCCCTCACCAGCGGATCACGGGTGACGCTGTACCTTCACGAGGGGCACGGGGGAGGGATTCCCGGCATCGTGGTTGGCGCAAGCGGCGACACGCTCCACATCATCTCGCCCGAGATCGGGCTGGCGCAGGTGCCGGCGGGCGCGGTCGCACGGCTGGAGGCGCCGGGCGCGGCACGGGGCGAACTGCTGAAGTACGCCTTTGTCATCGTGGGCGTCAGCGCCGGGGCCGGGCTCGGCGCCGTTGCCGGGGACGAGGAGTTCGTGCCCGTGTTCATCAACGCGTTGATCGTCAGTTCCGCGGTGGGCGGTGTGATGTATGCGCGCGAAGGTCCGCCCCGTGCCCCCGCGCCCGTGGACGTTTCGCGGGGCATTCCCGGCGGCGCGGTCCTGCCCGGACGGGGCGCCCCGGTTCGCTTCTCCACCGCGGATCGCCCCATGGCGAGGGCCCGCCTGACCGGATTCTCGGCGGATTCACTCTTTCTGCGCGGCGGGGATGCACCCCCAAGCGTGTCGCGGGCGGAGGTTACCCGCCTGCAGGTGAGCCTGCGCGCGGATCGTGCGCGCGGAGATCGGATCGGCGGGCGGGTGGGCGCCGTGGGCGGCGGGCTGCTGCTGGGCGGGGCAATGGCGCTCCAGGGAGGCTGGGGCCTGGCTCTGTCGCCCCTGGGAGCGAGCCTCGGCGCCGTGTTCGGCGGCACGGTGGGATCCTTTACGGGCTACGTCTTCGCCCCGCCCTCCTGGTCTGACGTTTCCATCACCCGCCCGCGATAAGTCTCAGAACTCGACTCCGCTCCTCACCGCGTGCGCATTCTGATGCTGGCTCATCCCGGGTTGCCGGGACGCGCACCGGGCTCTTTTGGCGCGGGACGAGACATGGTGCAGAAAGAGTCCTGCACCCTCGGCGCTCTCAACTCTCGTGAAGCGCTATGTGGCGTTTTCGCCGCCGCTGATGCGACAGTCTGTCAGGCACCGAACGGTCACCGCCGTGCATGCACTCACATCCGCCGGAGGGCCCCTGAGGAAGAAGCTGGTGCTGGAGGGTCGAGGATCTCGATGTCGAGCAGTTCCAGGTTGAGGAGAGCGTGTCTGCGGACCGCGGCACGGTAACGGGCCAGTGGGAATCGACCGGCGGGTGCACGCAGTACTGCGGCGCGTCCACGAACGACAACACGGCGCCCTGTCTGATCTGTCCCGACATGCCCATCACCTACTCCTGCGACCACAGCAGCTGCTGCTGAACGCCGCGGGCCGGTATCCAAGCTACAGAACGGGGGCGCTCCTGCTGGCGAGGAGCGTCCCCGTTGATGTTGCCACGCCTGCACGCTGAGAGTCACTGCCATTTCGCGAAACGGAAGTTGATCGATACAGGCGTACCAGCAGGTGTTCTGGGAATATCGCCGCCTTGTCCATCCAACCCTCAGGGCCGCATGGGCGAAGCCTCGCGATCACGGCAACACGTAGCCCGTGCCGACTCGCCGATGCGCTGTTCAGTTCCGTACCCAAGACAGGATGACCGATGCCGTACAAAGCCAGAGTGTTTGCCGTTCTCGCCCTCTTCGCAGCTTCATCGAGCCTCCACTCGCAGCCGCCGACCTGCGAGAACGCCGTGCCGGCATTCACAAATGCGTCGAGAGATCAGGCCGTGGCCAGGATTACGACTGCAAAGAAGTACTTCATGGAGTCGCCGGATCCTGCAGCTGGCGGGAGCTATACTGAGCGGATGGCGAAGTTCGACAGCGTGGCAGTGGCCGAACTCCGTCGCTACCGCGACCAGAGGACGGCAGCGTATCAAGCGACTGTCTGTGAATACAGTGCTACGCGTTCCACTTCCGGCCGAGGCGCTCGCTCCGTAACGACCATCAACACGCTCCCTGGGCAGTACTTCGTCACAAGTACTCTTGAGCGCACGCAGAACGGTGACTGGAAGGGCGGTCCATCATGGGAGGGCAATCCGGACTATCCCACGGCGATGTCGTGGGTTACGGGCGGGTACCAGCCCGCCACCACTTCGGTTCGGATCAAAGGCAGGTATTCTCCCGACCACATTGGGCGCTCTGTCGCCTCGGAACTTGCGAGTATCCGCCAAGCGCTTGCGGACGCCAATGTTCCCACGCTCGACCCGTAAGACGCAGGTGATCCCCCCCGAGGCCGCCAGCTGCTCGCCGGTGGCGTGGGGGCGCACCACCACCGGTTGGGCCGGTGTCTCACCTACTCTCTGCGACGACAGCGACTGCTTGTGAACGCCGCGGGCCAGGATGGGATGAAAGAGCCGCGCGGAGGGCACGATGCCTCTCCGCGCGGCTCCCTGTCGTCGGCACCCGTGCGGCGGGACGGGAGCCCCGCTCGGTCGATGCCCCGGTGTGGTTGTCGCGCGGCTTCATCCGTTATCTTGACGGGATGCGGATCGCTCCGCCCACCCTCCCCGCGCCTTTCGGCCCAGCCCTCTGCCACCCATGTCGTTGACTGCCTGCCACGCGTGCGGCGCCGCCGTGCCCGCCCGCTTGCAGACCTGCCCGGCGTGCGGCGCCAGCATGGCCCCCGCACCCGTCGCCGCGGCGTATCAACCCCGGCCCGTGCCGCCCCGGGCGCCCGCGCAGCCGGAGCGCCCGTCGTGGCGTACCGGCCGCGGATGGGGGACGGCAGCGGGATGGGTGGTCGTTGCAGTAGTGTTCGCGTTCGCGGGGCGCTTTCTGTACGGACTGTCGACCGCGGCCGACCAGGGCGCGACCGAGGAAGCCGAGATGAAGCGGGAGCGGGAGCACACGATGGTGGTGGACGCGTGGCTCGCGGCTCCCACGCCCAACACGCCTCCCCCCGACAGCACCCGGTGGCCGGTGCCCACCTCCGTGCGGGCCAAGAGGCTCTGGGTGGCCAACCGGCTTCTGGTGGACCGCGCCGCATGGGGGCACGCGGTTATGAAGCGCCACGGCATTACCGGGTACGAGCAGCCCGCCGCGTGGAAGACGGCGGCCTTTCAGGCGAACGCGCGCAGCTATCCGGACGTGGCTGCGTTCGTCAACGGGCGCGCGGCGGCCCTCGCGGAGCTCGAAAAGGCTTCCGACGGCTGGATGGCGGAGCGCACCGCGGCGCTCTCGCGGCAGTCGGGGCTGCCCGCCGCGGAGATCCGCGCGCTCCTGCCGAGCGACTTTGCGCGCCATGCCCCCGAGGAGCTTCGGCTGATGGAAGCGATGCAGGATTTCCACCGGCACCTGGTGCGCATGGATCCGCGCGTGCGCCCCGCCGGGGGCAACGAACTGCGCTTTGAGGATGAGGAGGATGCGCGGCGCTTTCAGGAGCTTGCGATCAACCTGGACCGCGCCAACGCACTCACAGGCGAGGCTCAGGCGAAAAGGCTCCGCAGCCAGGCGGCCACCCTCAGGCGCTTGATGCAATGACCAGGAAGTGCGGACGGGCCCGAACCGTCGCACGCGCCTGCCCTGCAACCCACGGGGAGCAGCGTGGCGTAAACGGCGCTGTGGGTGGACGTGGGACTCGGTAACGTTCGTGTAGGCCGCTCGTTCCGGCGCTGAGGCCGCTCGTTAGTGAACCTTAGGACGCCCGCCAGCCTTGGTCACGAGCAATGGCGGCGTACAACTCGCTGGCTCCAGCGGGGCGCCCGCTGGACGAACGTCCGCGAATCGGTAATCTGATTCGTGCGGTTACCAACGAGCAGGGACCAGCTAATGCGTTCTTCTCCGTCCGTCACCGAAGTCGCCCGCAACTTTGCGGAGTACGTCAACCGGGTTGCTTTCCGGGGCGAACACTTTGTTTTGATGCGCGGCGGTCGCGCAGTGGCGGAGTTGCGCCCCGTGTCGATCGGGATGCGTCTCGGTGACCTACCTGGACTGCTGGCTTCCCTACCACGTCTGAGTTCCGACGACGCAGCAGCCTTCGGCGACGACCTAGACACCGCGCGCGGTCAGCTCGGCGTCCTGCCTGAACACGACCTGATCAACGTCGAGTGGCCCGCAGCCTGATGATCGGCTGCGGGCCATGAGGGTTGCGCAGGCGCCCTACCCCCGCAGGTACTCGTCCACATTGCGGGCGAGGACGTCGAGGGGGACGTTGCCGCCGCGGACGACGGTGTCGTTGAAGGCCTTGAGGTCGTAGCGCGCGCCCAGGGCGGCGCGCGCACGCTCGCGCTGCCGGTTGATCTCGCTGTGCCCCACCTTGTATCCGCACGCCTGCCCCGGCCACGAGCAGTAGCGATCCACCTCGCTGGCCACCTCCAGCGGGTTCGATCCGTTCACCTCCACAAAGAACCGCACGCCCTGCTCGCGCGTCCACCCCTTGGCGTGCAGGCCGGTGTCCACCACCAGCCGGCAGGCGCGGAACGCGATGGACTGCAGGTAGCCCAGCCGGCCGATGGGATCGCTTTCGTACGCGCCCAGCTCGTCGGCCAGCTGCTCGGCGTAGAGCGCCCACCCCTCGGAGTACGCGTTGAACGCCAGCATCTGCCGCACCAGCGGCATGCCGTGCGTGTACTCGCCCTGCCAGATGTGGCCGGGGATGGACTCGTGAAACGTCAGGTCCGCCAGGCTGTAGCGGCTGTGCAGGTCCGTGGTGCGCAGGTTGATCCAGAAGCGGCCGGGGATGGCGCCGTCCACCGAGCCGGCGCCGCCGTACGCCGCGGGCGCGCCCGGCTCTTCCTCGGGCGGCAGGCGCTTCACCTCCATGTGCGGATCCACGACGGTGTTGAACGCCCGCGGCATCTGCGCGCGAATCCACACCAGCCGGTCGTCGATGAACGCCTGGATCTCGGCGCGGCCCGGATCGCCCTCCGCGAATTTGTAGCGGGGATCGCGGGCCAGCGCGTTCATCCGCTCGCCCACCGTGCCCTGCGTGTAGCCGGCCTGCTTGAGGATCGCGTCCATCTGCCCGTGCAGCCGGGCCAGCTCGCTGCGGCCCAGTTCGTGGACCTCGTCCGGCGACATGGACGTGGTGGTGGATGCCTTGAGCGCCCACCGGTAGAACTCCGCCCCGTGCGGCCGCGCCGAGATCCCTGCGTCGTTCGTGGCGATGGCGCGCTGTGCCTCCAGCTCCGCGATCTGCCGGTCCAGCGCGGGCGCGATCTCGCTCGCCGCAATCCGCCGGGCGCGGCCGGCCCAGTCACCCGGGATCGCGCGCGTCCGGCGCTCCAGCGACTCCACCAGCGTGCCCCCCTCACGCGCGTTCTGCGCGGACAGGCGCATCTGCGTCAGCGCCTTGTCCAGCAGGAAGGCAGGCGGAACCAGACCCATCCCGCGCGCCGCGCGGACCCGCTCCAGCTCGCCATCCAGCTGCCGCGCGTACGACTGCATCCGCGCCAGGTACGCCTCGGCGTCGGCGGCGTTCTCAACGGTGTGATCGCTGTCCAGGAAGCGGGGCACGTCCAGGTACGCGCCGACGTTCTGGATGACGACGTACGGCGTGTTGCGCCATCCGCCCACGGTGATGTCGCCGTAGGGGAGCGCGAAGCCCTCGAGCGCCGTCGTGTAGGCGCTGCGCACGACTTCCACGCTGGTCCGCACCGAATGCGAGAGGCGGCTCGCATCGACAGCCGCGAGCTGGCCCAGGTCCGCGCGAAGCTGCTGCGCCACGCGCCGCTGCCCCGCCGGCGAGCGATCGGCCAGCCGCGCCCGGAGCCCAGCCCGCGCGCCGACGTCGAGCCCCAGCGAGGTCGCCGACTCCGGGAAGAGGTTCAGCAGGTCGTTGCCGATGCGGTCGAGGAGCGCGATGGCCTTCCGGTCGGCGTCGGTCGCGGGGGCTACCGCGGTCGCCGGCGGCGTGCGGGCGACGCCGCAGGCGGAGACGAGCGGCAGTGCGGCGACGGATGCCAGCGCGGCCAGCATTTCCCGGCGCGTGAGGAG
>NZ_DASVTX010000568.1:0-1906 GCF_036387355.1 Longimicrobium sp. | reverse complement strand
CGCGCCCACCGCGCGGGCGGAGGCGTCGGCGGCGGGGCCGGTGTGCACGCGCACGTGGCCGAAGCCGTGGCCCAGGCGCTCCTCGAACCAGCCGCGGCTCCCCCGGTCCAGCGGGGCGCCTCCGCCCGCGAGCGCGGTGTGCACCAGGGTGGCGGCGCGCCCGGCCGCGCAGGTGCAGCCGCCGGGCGCGGGGCGTCCGGCGGCCAGCGCGGCGTGGCACGCCGGGCAGCGGCGCAGGATGGGGACGCCGCCACGCGGCGCGTCCGGCGGCGGCGCACCTGCGCTCCCTCCCCCGCGGCCGGGCGGCGACTGGGTGCGCAGCGCAAGCTGCAGCCCCGCCTCCGGCGCGGGGGCGGCGGGCTGCTCCCGGGGCGCGGAGGCCGGTTCGCGCCGGGACGGCGGCGCCGCGGCGGCCTTCACGCGCCGCCCCGCCGCGCGGCTGGGCGAAGACGATCAGCGACAGTCAGGTGCATCCCGCCGCCGTGCTGAAGTGGGTGGCGGGCGGGGTTCCGCGCGTGAGCGCCATCCCCGGAAAGGCGTTCAGCGCGTCCGCCAGCGCGTGGCCGGCGGGAAGGGCGTTGAGCATGGACTGCAGCCAGATCCGGAACTTCATGGTGTTGCACACGATTCCCACGCAGCGCACATCGTAGAACATGCGGATGCTGTCCACCGCGGCCTGCCGTTCCGCGGCGCTGGCGCGGGTGTAGTTGCCGAACATCGGCGACCAGTCGGTGGCCAGCGAAAAGCGGCCCGGGGGCGTGTTGTCGATGGTCCACACGTTCAGAAAGTGCGACGAAAAGCCTTCGGCGTAGATGCGCAGCTCGTCGCCGGGGGTGGCGGCGTGCGCGGCGCTCCCCCTCATGGCGTGGTCCAGCAGGAACTGGCTGGCGTGCGCGTACTCGTGGTCGAACGCCATCCGCGTGAACTGCGGGCCCACCGGGTTGAGCGCGTCCGGCCCCAGGATGATGAAGATGGCGATGCTGGACGGCGTGGCGGTGGTGCGGAAGGTGGCCTCGCCGAACAGCCCGCGGTTGCCCTGCTTGCGGTTCAGGTTCTGGTCAAAGTTCACGTGGACGTCGGACACGGAGCCCCACTCCACGTAGCGGTTCGCCGCCATGGCCGCCGCCACGCTGCGCGCGGTGTTGGTCCGTTCCTCCACCGTCACGTTGGGGTACAGGGCCTCGTCCATCATGTCGGCCATGCACTGGTTGCGCGCCGCCCCGGCGGCCATGCGCCGCACGTTGGCCACGCGGTCGCTCCACGGCAGGGTGGCCCAGCCGGGATCGCACTGCCGGTTCAGCCGCGCGCCGCCGGCCGCCTGCTGCACGGTGTGCGTCAGCTCGTGGGCGATCAGGTGGCGGCCGGCCGCGCTCCCCGGCTGCCACCGCCCCGCGCCGAAGACGATGTGGCTGCCCACGGTGTAGGCCTGCGCCCGCACCCCCGCCGCGGACTGCGCGGCCTCGCCGTCGGTGTGCACCCGCACCCCGCCGAAGTCGCGCCCGAACCGCCGCTCAAAGAAGCCGCGCTCCGCCGGGGGAAGCGGCTGCCCGCGGCCGGGAAGGGTGGAGACGTAGCGCCCGGTGCTGGCCGGAAGCGCCAGCGCCCCGCCGCCCGCCGGCCGGGCCTGGATGGGGATGGCCTCGCCGCGCGCCCGCGCCTCTTCCTGGCACCGGGGGCAGGGCCTGCCCGGCGTGCAGTCCGCGCACCGGGCCACCGCGGCGGGGGCCGCCCCCACGTGCGGCGCGGGCGCGGCGTCGCCCGTGCTCACGACGGCGGCGGCGACGCGCTCCGCCTCGTGCTCGGCGGGATCGTCCGCCGCGCCGATCTCCAGCCGCGCCTGGAGGGACGGTGCGGCGGCGTGCGTGGCCAGCCGCATCCATGCCGGGTTCACCGGCGGCTCCGCCTC
>NZ_DASVTX010000567.1:0-27457 GCF_036387355.1 Longimicrobium sp. | reverse complement strand
GGGGTGCGCTTCGCCAGCCAGAACCGCGACGCGCTGCTCCCCATCGACAGCGCCTCGCTGGCCGAGGAGGCGCTCACGCTGCCGCGCGGCTACGTGCCCGGGCGGGCGGTGCGCACGGTGGACGTGAACGCGTCGACCTCGTACGAGTTCCGGCTGATGGGGAACACGCGGCTGAGCCCCAACATCAGCGTGAGCCAGAACTTCCTGAGCCGCGCCGACACCGCGTCGGGGCTGCCCCGCCCGGGCGCCGGCTCGCCGCGCCCCAATCCGTTCGAGGAGGCGGCGCTGGGCCGGTTCGTGGCCGCCGCGCCGCGGGCGAACTTCGGGGCGTCGCTGGCCACGGAGCTGTTCGGCTTTTTCCCCGGTGTGGCGGGCTACTCGGCCATCCGGCACCACATCCGGCCCGGCGCCAGCTACGTGTACTCGCCCGCGGTGCGGCAGACGGCGCAGCAGGCGGCGGTGTTCGGCGCGCAGGGCGGGCGCGAGCAGAACCAGGTGAGCGTAACGCTGGACCAGACGTTCGAGGCCAAGCTGCGGCGCCCCGCGCGCTCGGCGCGCGACGAGCAGATCGCGCGTTCCGGGCGCGGCAACGCGTCCGACGCCGGGCAGGTGCGCGAAAGCGCCGAGGGGCCGCAGGCGGACTCCATCGCCCCGGTGGACTCGGCGGGCGGGCCGTCCAGCGGCGGCGACGCGCCGGACCAGGAACGCAAGGTGACGCTGCTGGCCATCAACACCAGCTCGCTGCTGTACAGCTTTGTGCCCACCGACATCTACGGCACGCAGTTCCAGACGGACGAGCTGAGCAACACGCTGCGCTCGGACCTGTTCGGCGGCTTTCAGGTGTCGCTGAGCCACGACCTGTTCGCCGAGCGCCGCGTGCAGGACGACAACGCGCTCACGCCGCGGTCGGAGCGGGGATCGTTTTCGCCCTTCCTCACCAGCGTGTCCACCTCCATCAGCTTTGGCGCCAACTCGGCGCTGTTCCGGTGGATGGGCTTCGGGCGCGCCAACGAGGAGGACCGCGCGGCGGAGCGGGGCAACACGCCGTCCGGGCAGGGGCAGGCGCCCATCGACCCGCCGGGGGCGCAGACCAGCACCGGGCGCGAGCTGGTGACGGGAACGGGGGGCGCCGGGCCGTGGAACGCGCAGATCGGCTACTCGCTGCGCCGCCGCCGGCCGGACGTGCTGCGCACCACGCCGCAGGTGGAGACAGAAGACAACCAGCAGATCACCGGGTCGATCTCGTTCTACCCCACGCGCAACTGGGCGGTGAACTGGCGCACGGACTACTCGCCCAGCACCCGCGAGTTCGGCACGCACGTGCTGAACTTCAAGCGCGACCTGTACCGCTGGCAGGCCAACTTCGACTTCATCCGCACGCCGACGGGGAACACGTCGTTCTCCTTTTCCGTGCACCTGATCGACCTGCCGGACCTCAAGACGGACTACAGCCGCCAGAACCTGGGCACGGACCGCCGGTCCATCTCGCGGCCCTGACCGTCCCCTCGCCGGGCGGATCGCAAACGGGTGTCCCTTGCCGGGGACGCCCGTTTGCCGTTCAGGCGGGACACCCGCGTCGGCGGGCGGCATGGCGTCCATCAGCCCAAGTGTTTGTTGATCAACGGGTTGGGTGGATGGTGCCCCGCGGCGCGGGCGCGGAATGCGGGTTGCCTTTCCCGGGGGGCGAACGGAGACCCTCCGTTCTGCAGCGACACCCTGGAACGACCGCTTCCCCATGAAAATCATCTCGCGCAACCTGGCCGCCGCGGCGGCTGTGCTTCTGCTCGCCGCGTGCGAGAACGATCCCAACGTCGTCCTGGTCGGCGACAAACCCGGCGAGCCGCGCGACGTGGCCGCCCGCTACGAGTGGGTGCTGGAAGACTTCACCAATGCCGGCACGCCGGTCGGCTACCCGGTGGTGGAGGTGACCTGGCAACCGCCCTCGGACTGGAACCGCGAGGTGTTCCGCGTCTACGGGCGCACGTCGGGGAGCGGGCAGTACTCGCTGATCGCCACGGTGACGTCGTGCACCACGGACGGCTGCGTGTACCGCGACCGCAACGTGCAGCCCGGCGTCCGGTACGACTTCTACGTGGCGACGGCGGACGAGTCGGCCAACGTGGAAACCCCGTCGGAGTTCTTTGAGACCGTGTCGGTGCCGTCCGCCGCGCGCCCGGCCGCGCCGGTGCCGGCCACCCCGGTGGGGCTGGACGACGCGCTGTACCTGCAGTGGACGTCGCCGTCGCCCGGCAGCCTTTCGCACTACCTGGTGTACCTGTCGCGCCTGGACGGCACGGACTACCTGTACCGCGTGGGGCAGACGGACGGCACCGGGTACCTGGACGAGGAAGCGGGCAACGGGCACGAGTACGGCTACCGCGTGGCCGCGGTGGACACGCTGGGCCACGTGAGCAACCTGAGCACGCAGGTGACGGGCGTGCCGCGCCCCGACTTCCATGGCGAGCTTTTGTACGCGTTCGGCAGCAACGCGGCGGAGAGCGGGTTCGTGTTCAGCGGGTCGGAGGCGGACAACCCCATCGTGCCGGGCTCGTCGACGGCGGCCCACTTCCGCCTGGAGAGCGGCGCGGGCGGCTGGCGCATCGTGCCGCTGAACGGCACGCAGGTGGTGGAGTACGCGGGCCGCACCACGGCGCTGGCGTGCGGGCCCGGCGCCGACGCGGGGTGCCGCGCGGCCACGGTGGCGCCCACGGCGGGCTACAGCAGCGCGCCGGTGCCGGTGAACTCCGAGTTCAGCTACATCTTCCGGATTCCGGGAACGGGCGGCGTGCGCTACGGCGTGATCCGTGTGCAGCTGCTGGGGAGCGACCAGACGGGCCGCAACCTGATGATCTTTGACTGGGCGTTCCAGACCAAGGCGAACGAGCCGCGCCTGAGCGTGTCGCGCTGAGTTCTTCTGGCTTGGATGCGAGGGCCGCTCCGGTGCACGGGGCGGCCTTTTGCGTTGCCGGGGACCTGCAGGGAATAGGGAATAGGGAATAGGGAATAGGGAACAGGTACGGCGTGGAATTCCGATTCTCCCTTTGTTCTCCCTCTGCGTCTCTGTGCCTCTGTTCGAGTCCAATCTGTTGCAGTTCCCCGCGTTCCCCCGCCACCCCCGCGTCCTCGGCGTGAACCGGCCGTAGAAGTCCAAGGAATGCACGGACGCGACCGGTCCGCGACCGTTGATCAGGGCGCGGTGCCGGCCTATGTTCCCGCGTCTCACACCCCACGCGGAGCACGGATGCGGCGGATCGAAATCGACGGCGACAGCCTTACGCTGGAGCAGGTGGAAGAGGTGGCCACGCAGGCCGCCGAGGTGGCGTTCGCGCCCGGCACCGTGGAGCGCATGCAGCGCTCGCGCGACGTGGTGGAACGCGCGCTCGCCAGCGGCGCCACCGTCTACGGCGTCACCACAGGGTTCGGGCGCCTGGCCGAAACACCCATCCCGCCCCAGAAGCTCGCCGAACTGCAGCTGAACCTGATCCGCAGCCACGCCTGCGGGTTCGGCACGCCGCTGGGCCGGGCGGAGACGCGCGCCATCATGCTGCTGCGCGCCAACGTGCTCGCCAAGGGGTTCAGCGGCATCCGCCCGGTGGTGGTGCAGCGCCTGCTGGACCTGCTGAACCGCGGCGTGCACCCCATCATCCCCGAGCAGGGCTCCGTGGGCGCCTCGGGCGACCTGGCGCCGCTCTCGCACCTGGCGCTCGTCCTCATCGGCGAGGGCGAGGCGGAGTTCGGCGGCGAGCGGATGAGCGGCGCGGAGGCGCTGCGCCGCGCCGGGCTGGAGCCGGTGCAACTGCAGGCCAAGGAAGGGCTGGCGCTCAACAACGGCACGCAGGTGATGGCCGGTATCGGCGCGCTGGTGCTGCGCGGCGCGGAGCGGGTGGTGGAGGCGGCGGAGGTCGCCGGCGCCATGTCGCTGGAGGGGCTGCGGGGCACGCCCGACGCCTTTCACCCCGCAATCGTGCGGGCGCGTCCGCACCCGGGTCAGGCGGCGAGCGCGGAGCGGCTGCGCGATCTGCTGGCGGACAGCGAGATCCGCGAATCCCACCGACACGACGATCCGCGGGTGCAGGACGCGTATTCCATCCGCTGCATGCCCCAGGTGCACGGCGCGGCGCGCAACGCCTTTGCCTACATCCGCCAGGTGCTGGAGACGGAGTGCAACAGCGCCACCGACAACCCGCTCATCTTTCCCGACGAGGGGCCGGACGGGCTGGTGATCAGCGGCGGCAACTTTCACGGGCAGCCGGTGGCGCAGGTGCTGGACCTGCTGGCGATGGCGCTCACCGACCTGGGCAGCATTTCTGAACGGCGGACGGAACGGCTGGTGAACCCGGACCTGTCCGGCGACCTGCCCGCGTTTCTCACGAGCGATCCCGGGGTGCGCTCCGGCTTCATGATCGCGCAGATCACCGCCGCGGCGCTGGTGAGTGAGAACAAGGTGCTCTCCCATCCCGCCAGCGTGGACAGCATTCCCACGGGGGCCAACAAGGAGGACCACGTGTCCATGGGCGCTCACGGGGCCATCAAGGCGCGCCGCGTGCTGCGCAACACCGAGGCGGTGCTGGGGATCGAGCTTCTGTGCGCGGCGCAGGCGCTGGAGTTCCGCAAGCCGCTGCGCCCCGGCCGCGGCGTGGAGCGCGCGTACCAGGCCCTGCGCGCGGTGATCCCGCATCTGGACGAGGACCGCGTGCTCGCCCCCGACATCGAAGCCGCCGCCGCCCTGGTACGCGACGGCGCGCTGCTGAATCCGGCGTAGAAGCCCCCGTGAAAGTGGGCGAATATTTTACGCCGCTATTGTAAAATGTTCGAAACGGACGTATCCTGAGTTTGTCCAAGCGCAAAGTTCAGCATTCGCCGATCTCGCGGGGGCATCCTTCAGCAGGGCAGGTTTCATGGTTTCGGTTGCATCCACCTCGATCCGTCAGTTCCCGAAGCAGTTTGCGGTCGCGCTTCTCCTCGCGGGCTCCGCGTCGGCGGGGCTGGCCATTCACGTTGCGGCACAGGGCGCCGGAACCAAGTTCATGGCCTGCCGCAGTACCGCGTGGTCGGACTACAGTTCGTGTTCGGCTGCAAACAGCGGCTGGGGACAGGTCGGGTGTGAAGTCGCCATCGAACTCGACCTGCTTGGGTGTGATGCCGAACTCGTCCGCGATCTGAACCCTCTGGGCTGACGGTCTGGTCGGAAGCGTTGATGTTCCCGCGGCTCACCGGGTTCTCCGGTGGGCCGCGTTTCTCTTGGGAAAGTGATGTTCGTGGACCGATTGATAGCCGGTGCGGCCGGCGTTGGGCTGCTTGCCGCGGCTGGAGCGGTGCTCGCGGCGGCCGCCGCGAACCGCGGCGCCGCCGCCGCCCTGCCATCGGGGGTACCGCGCGCGGAGTTCGTGGCCGTGACCGGCGACGCACCGGGGATGGTGCGCGATTTCGTGGTCCAGGGAGACAGCGTGCTCGTGCTGGACGCCGTGGGCCGGCGGGTGTACGCGCTGGCGCCTGCCCGGGGCGGGGGGTGGACGGCAGCACCCGCCTTTGGAAAGCCCGGCCGCGGCCCGGGGGAACTCACACATCCCAGCGCGCTCGCCATGCTTCCCGACGCGTACGTAATCGCGGAAGCCGGCGGACAGCTCAGCTACTACGCGCGCAACGGGCAGTTCCGGAACTCGGTGCCGCTGCGGACGGGGTGCGGGCTTCCCCATCCGCAGCTCGCCACGCTGGGCGCCACCCTCGCCATCGCCGCCAACTGTCCCAGCGGACGCGCGGGCGGCACGGATACGATGAACGCCGTGCTCTTTCTGCAGGAACCCGGCTCTCCGGTCCGGGAAGCGGCGCGCGCCCCGCAATTTACTCTGGACGGGAACTGGGGGACCATGTACGCGGCGCCGCACAGCCTTGCGGAAGGGGACGGCGAACTCTTCTTCGGCATCGGGTCGGACGCCTGCGTGCTCCGGGTGCGTGCCGCGGCGGGGGGCGGGGTGCGCGACTGTGCTCCCATGCTCCGCGCGCGCCGCGCACCGGCTCCGGCTGGCCTGCGCGCGGGCAAGGGCCCCGCATTTCAGTGGCCGGGAACCATGCCGTACTACGTTTCGGCCGTCGCCACGCCGCGCGGCACGGTCTACGTCCGGCCGCACACTGCGGACTCCCTGGTGCTGGAACTGGTGCCCCAGCCCGCCGGGGGCGAGCCGACGCCGCTTCTGGTGGCTCCCTTTGCGGGTTTCGTGGGATGCCGGCGCGGCGGCTGTTTGTGGTTTGCCCCGGAAGCGGAGGGCGGCCGGATGGCCTTTCTGCCGGCCGGCCGCATCCGCGCGCTCGCCGGGGCGCGGTGAGCGGGGCGCGTGCGGGGCGGGTTCTGCCCGCGGGTACGGGGCTGCTCGCCCGGGCGCTGCTGATGCGCGAGGCGCGTTCGCGCCCGCTCTGGGCGGCGGGCGCGCTGCTGCTCGTCATCGCCGTCATGGGCGGGTGGCAGGCCGGGGCGCCCGTCGCCGGCGCGGCGGTCCGCGGCGGCAATCCGCTCACCCGCCACTTCGCCACCGCGGCGCCCGGGGTGGTGGCGCTGGCGGGCGCGCTTCTCGCCCAGCGCCGCCTCTGCGCCGATCACGCCGACCGCTGGCTCACGCCGCTGCTGGCGCGCGGCGTGGAGCGTGCCGCATACCCGGTGGCGCTCGCCGGCGTGCTGGTGCTGGCGTCCGTGTCGGCGTTCTGGCTCAGCGTGGCCGCGTTCGCCGTGACCCGCGCGGCCGCGGGCGCCGCCGACGGCGCCGAGGCGGTCCGCATGCTGGCCGGAGGAAGCGCGCTGATCGTGTCGGCGATCGCGTTCGCCGTCGCACTGGCCGTGCTCTGGCCCGCACCGGGCACCGCGCTGGTTGCGGGCGTGGTGGCGCTTGCCCTCCCTTTTCTGGTCACCATGGTGTTCGTGCTTCGCACCGATGCACTGCCGCCTTCTCTGCTGCATCACGCCATGTTTCTGCACCTGCCGCCGCTCTCCAGCGCCGTCCGGCCCGCCATTCTGCTGCGGCACCTGGCGTACGCCGCGCTCATGCTCGTGCTGGTGCTGTCGGTGAGCGACCGCCGCGTGGCGCGCTACTCGTGACGGGCGCATGCACCCTCCGCCACGGCGAACTGCGCCGGGGAGGCCGGCGGGTGCTGGGCCCGGCGGCGCTGGAGCTTCCGCAAGGCGCCGTGGTGGGGCTGGTGGGCGCCAACGGCGCGGGAAAAACCACGCTGCTGATGGCGCTTGCGGGGTTGCTGGCCCACGGTGGGGGACAGGCGGAACTCCATGTCGCGGGCGAGCGGGTGCAGGCGGCCGGATACGTTGCGCAGCAGCCGCGGCTTCCGCACTGGCTGCGCGTGGACGAGGTGCTCGCCCTGTACGGTGTGCAGGCCGCGGTGGCCGCGCTGCAGCCGCCGCCCGCAACCCTCCAACCCCTCCTGGACCGCCGCGCGGATTCGCTCTCCGGCGGCGAGGTGCAGCTCATTGCCGCGCTCGCCGCCCTCGCGCCTGATCCCCCGGTTCTGCTGCTGGACGAGCCCCTGTCGTCGCTCGACATCCCTCACCGGCGGGAGCTTTCGCGGCTCATCGCCGCGCGGAGGGGCCGGCCCGCGCGGCTCACCGTGGTGTCGTCGCACGTCTCCACCGAACTGTACGATCTCTGCGACTGGTTCGTCGTCATCCGGGGCGGTGCGTGCGTGTTCAGCGGCTCCCATGCGGATCTGCTGCGGACCTCTGCCGACGTGGCGCCGGGAGTGGGCGCGCGCGAGCACTTCGAAGAAGCGGTCGTGGCCCTCCTCACCTCCTGATCGCTGATCGGCGGAGTTGCCCCAAGGCTCCTTGTCCACCGTCCCGCCTCTCCTCAGATTCACCCGCTCCGTCACTCCCGGCGCGCTGCCTTCGTGGTGCGCGCCTCCGGGCATTCGTGCCGCGCGTCCCGCGGCTGCGACCAGAACGGACATCCGCCGCCGCCCTGGTCCGCGGCGGCGCGTTGATGGCGTAGGACCGGCCCTGCACGGATCGCGCGATTCGTGTATCGTACAGCAGGATGGTGGATGGACGGGGTTCGGACGGACCTGAACCGGAGAGAAACCATGGCGACGCATCCCGCCCGAAGAGGGTGGAGCTACGCGGAATTCCGACAGTTGCCGGACGACGGCAACCGGTACGAGGTCATTGACGGAGATCTCTACGTGACGCCTGCCCCGCGCACCATCCACCAGAAGGTTTCGGTACGGCTCGCCGGAGCACTCGAGCGCCATGCGGAGGAGCACGGGCTGGGTGTCGTGCTGAGCGCGCCCTGTGACGTGATCTTTGGCGAGGACGATTACCTGCAGCCCGACATCGTCTTCATCCGCCGCGAGCGCGACGGCATCGTCACCGACGTCGGGGTGGAGGGCGCCCCGGACCTGGTGGTGGAGATCGCGTCGCCCGCCACCGCCGTGCGCGACCGCGGCATCAAGCGGCACCAGTACGCGGCCCATGGCGTCCCGGAATACTGGATCATCGACACCGACGCTCGCGCGGTGGAGCGGTACCGCCTGATCGACGGAGAGCTTCGTCCGGTGGAGACCGTGACCGGCACGCTGGAGTGGCAGCCCGCGCCGGGCTCGGCCGAGTTCGCCATCGACGTCGCGCACCTTACCCGGCCGGCAACGGACTACTCGCCGCCGCGCTGATGCCGCAGTTTGCGGGATGAATTAGAACGTCACGTCATAGATCATCCGTTCCCGAACACCGATCCCCGTGCAATGAGCGTCCTGGCCGAACCCCGCACCATCCGCGCGCCGCGCGGGAACGAGCTTTCCTGCCGCGGATGGCAGCAGGAGGCCGCGCTGCGCATGCTGATGAACAACCTGGACCCCGACGTGGCCGAGCGCCCCGAGGACCTGGTGGTGTACGGCGGCACGGGGCGCGCCGCGCGGTCGTGGGAGGCGTTCGACGCCATGGTGGCCACGCTGCGCACCCTGGCGGACGACGAAACCATGCTGGTGCAGTCCGGCAAGCCGGTGGGCGTGTTCCGCACGCATCCGCACGCGCCCCGGGTGCTGATCGCCAACAGCAACCTGGTGCCGCGCTGGGCCACCTGGGACGTGTTTCGCGAACTGGAGCGCCAGGGGCTCACCATGTACGGCCAGATGACGGCCGGCTCGTGGATCTACATCGGCACGCAGGGCATTCTGCAGGGCACGTTTGAAACGTTCGGCGCGGTGGCCCGTCAGCGCTTTGGCGGCAGCCTGCGCGGCACGTGGACGCTCACCGGCGGCATGGGCGGCATGGGCGGCGCGCAGCCGCTGGCGGTTACGATGAACGAGGGCGCCGTCCTGTGCGTGGACGTGGACCCCAGGCGCATCGAGCGCCGGGTGCAGACGCGCTACTGCGACCGCATGACGCACTCGCTGGACGAGGCGCTGCGGTGGATGGACGAGGCGCGGAAGTCCGGTGCAGCGCTCTCCGTGGGCCTGGTGGGCAACTGCGCCGAGGTGCTGCCGGAACTGGTGCGGCGCGGCGTGACGCCCAACGTGCTGACGGACCAGACCAGCGCCCACGACGCGCTGAACGGCTACGTCCCCGCCGGCCTCTCGCTCGAAGAAGCCGACGCGCTGCGCACCGCCGACCCCGCGGAGTACCAGCGGCGCTCCATGTCGTCCATGCGCGCCCACTGCGAGGCGATGGTGCAGATGCAGGAGCGCGGCGCCGTCACCTTTGACTACGGGAACAACCTGCGCGGCCAGGCGCGCGACGCCGGCTACGACGACGCGTTCGCGTTCCCGGGCTTCGTGCCCGCCTACGTGCGCCCGCTCTTCTGCGAGGGGAAGGGCCCGTTCCGCTGGGTGGCGCTTTCCGGCGACCCGGCGGACATCCACCGCACCGACCGGCTGGTGCTGGAGCTGTTTCCGCACGACGAGCACCTGCGCCGCTGGATCACCCAGGCGCAGGACAGGGTGGAGTTCCAGGGGCTGCCCTCGCGCATCTGCTGGCTGGGGCAGGGGGAGCGCGCGCGGATGGGCGTGGCCATCAACGACCTGGTGGCGTCGGGCGAGATCAGCGCGCCCGTCGTCATCGGCCGCGACCACCTGGACACGGGCTCCGTCGCCTCGCCCTTCCGCGAAACGGAGGCGATGCGCGACGGCAGCGACGCCATTGCCGACTGGGCGATCCTGAACGCGCTGGTGAACGTGGCGAGCGGCGCGTCGTGGGTGTCGTTCCACCACGGCGGCGGGGTGGGGATCGGCAACTCGCTGCACGCGGGGCAGGTGATTGTCGCGGATGGCACGCCGGAAATGCGCGAGCGGCTGCAGCGCGTGCTGACCAACGATCCCGGGATGGGCGTGATCCGCCACGCGGACGCGGGATACGAGACGGCGATCGAGACGGCGGAGGCGCAGGGAATCCGCATTCCCATGCGCGAAGGCCGCGCGGGCTGAGCCGCGCCAGCCGCCGCCGCACCTGTCCGTGCGGCGGCGGCTGAAACGTTGGGGGCCGGACCGTCGTATCTCCCGCCATGCCCTCCGCGCACACATGATTTTCCGCCGATCCCCGTTTTCCGCGGCCGCCGCGTGCGCGCTGCTCTGCGCCGCGCCGGCCTGCTCGCCCGTGGTGACGCACGGCCCGCGCGTGGACCCCGGCTTGACGGCGTACGCCACGGGCGGCGGCACGCTGGCCCTGTGCGACAGCACGGTCTGCGCGACGGAGCTGATTCCGCAGCTGGGGGCCGGGCTGCGCTACGGCCGCCCCGCGGACGAGCGGAGGATGGGGTGGAGTCTGGGCGTCACCGCGTCGCTCTCGGTTGTCTCGTCGGACATGGACCTGTACGCGCAGCTCCCGCGGCGGCCGGGCGGAGTGGACGCGGGCGCCGGCGTGCTGCTGGGCGGCGCGTACACCATGCCCTACCTGCAGGCCGGGCGCATCGACGAGGGCGGCTCCGGCCTCTACACCACGCAGGGGCTGGCCATCATGTCGCCGCGTCCCGGGAGCGCGCAGTTCATGGGCGGAAACGGCAACGACCCCGTGGACGCCAGGCCGGTGTACTGGGCGCCCACCGTCGCCTACCGCGGTCGCCTGCGGGACGGCGCCATGAGCCTCTACCTGTCCGGCGCGTTCGGGCAGACGACGTACACGGAACCCGCCACGGACGGCACGGGCGGGCGCCGCCGTACGGAGCCGGTGCGCGCCCTGATGCTGGGCGTGACCGCCGAACGCACCATCCATCGCCCCCGGTACCGCGTGCCGTTCACGCCGCCGCCCACACCCGCGCCCCGTCCGCCCGGCGCTCCGCCGGTCCCTCCGCTTCCCTGACCGCTCCGCACGTGGAACTCAAGATCGACCGTCTCCGCAAGACGTACCCCAACGGCGTGCACGCCCTGCGCGACGTGAGCCTCACCATCGTCCCCGGCATGTTCGGCCTGCTGGGGCCCAACGGCGCGGGAAAGAGCACGCTGATGCGCATCCTGGCCACGCTGCAGGAGGCGGACGGCGGCGCGGTGACGCTGGGCGACATCGACGTGCTGCGCGACAAGGAATCCGTGCGGCGCACCCTGGGCTACCTGCCCCAGGAGTTCGGGCTGTATCCCAAGTCCACCGCGGCGGAGCTGCTGGACCACTTTGCCCTGCTCAAGGGCGTTGTGAGCGCCCGCGAGCGGCGGGAAACGGTGCGCTCGCTGCTGGAGCAGACCAACCTGTGGGACGCCCGCGACCAGCGGCTGGGCGGATTCTCAGGCGGAATGCGGCAGCGGTTCGGGATCGCGGTGGCGCTCATCGGCAACCCGCGGCTCATCATCGTGGACGAGCCCACGGCGGGGCTGGACCCGGCGGAGCGCGTGCGCTTTCTGAACCTGCTGAGCGCGCTGGGCGAGAACGCGGTCGTGCTCCTTTCCACGCACATCGTGGAGGACGTGAGCGACCTGTGCCAGCGCATGGCTGTCATTCAGGGCGGGCGCATCCTGCTGGAGGCGGTGCCCGCCGAAGCCGTGCGCGCGCTGCATGGACGGGTGTGGCGCCGCGAGGTGCCGCGCGACGAGCTCG
Source organism: Longimicrobium sp. (assembly GCF_036387355.1). GTDB lineage: Bacteria > Gemmatimonadota > Gemmatimonadetes > Longimicrobiales > Longimicrobiaceae > Longimicrobium. The sequence continues at coordinate 15,447 of NZ_DASVTX010000567.1, read as the reverse complement.
CCGCGTTCGAGCAGGCGCATCAGGTGATCTCCACCACGCTGCTGGGCGGCGAAACGGTGGTGCACGTGGTCGCCGACGCCGCGCCCGACGGCACGTTCCAGCGCGTGCAGCCGGACCTGAAGGACGTGTACTTCACGCTGATGCGCGGGCTGAGCCTGCATCGCGAGCAGTCCGCACCCGTGGAACTGCACGTCGCCCCCCCGTCCGCCGAGTTCGAGCGGATCGCGCCGCACACGCCGGCCGCCGCCCCGGCGCCGCTCGCCGCGGACGCCGCCGCCGACCCCTGGGCAGCCTTCCGCCGCCGCCCGGAGGATGACGCGCCGCGTATGGCCGATTCGGCGCCGATCGTCGATGCCGCTCCGCCGGTCGCCAGTCCGGCACCGCACGCGGATGCCGCTCCGCAACGTGACGACGCCGCGCCGGTCATCGATCCCGCGCCGGTCATCGATCCCGCGCCGGTCATCGACTCCGCGCCGCAGATCGACCCTGCACCGACCCGCGAATCTGCTCCGCAGGCGCAACCGGGCGCGGCTGATGTGCGGGCGTCCATCCATCCCCCGGCGACGGGAAACTCGCCGTCCACCATCCCGCCGCGGATGGATGAGGACCGGGCCGCTGTCCATCCGCCGCGCGTTGCGGACGATCAGAATCCGCCAGCGTCGGGCATGGTTCCGCCGATGATCGATGAGGATCGCGCCGCTGTTCATCCGCCCCGCGACGATCAGGATCCGCCAGCGCCGGGCATGGCTGCGCCGCGGATGGATGAGGATCGTGCCGCTGTCCATCCGCCGCGCGTTGCGGACGATCAGAATCCGCTAGCGCCGGGCATGGTTCCGCTGATGATCGATGAGGATCGCGCCGCTGTTCATCCGCCGCGCGACGATCAGAATCCGCCAGCGCCGCGCACCGAATCCGCACCGGAGCTTCCGTTCTTTCCGCCGGTGGACCGGTCCGTCATCCATCCGCACTCGCCGGACAACCCGGCGCGGCGCGGGGACGAGGGCGCGGAATGATGTCCGTGCTGCTTCGCCTGGCGGCGTTTGAACTGCGCCACCAGGGCCGGCGCATCTCCACCTGGGTGTACTTCGCCGTCTTCTTCGCGCTCGCGTTCGTGATGATGGCCGCGACCGCCGGCGCGTGGGACTCGTTTGAGCTGGGCGCGGCGGTGGTGAAGGCCAACTCGCCGGCCAGCATTGCCGGGATCATGGCCGTGCTCGCCATCGTGGGCGTGCCCGTGGCCGCGGGGCTGGCGGGGCGGGCCGCGTTCCGCGACTTCGAAACCGGCATCCACCCGCTGTTCTTTACCACGCCCACCAGCAAGGGGGCCTACCTGGGCGGCCGCTACCTGGGCTCGGTGGCGGCCAACCTGCTGGTGATGCTCAGCCTGCCGCTGGGGATGGCCACGGCCACGGTAATGCCGTTCGTGGAGGCCGGGCGCATCGGCAGCTACGGGCCGATGGCGTACGTCATCCCGTTCGTGCTCTTCGTGATCCCCGACGTGCTGCTGGCGTCGGCGCTCTTCCTGGGGCTGGCCGCGCTCACCCGCCGTTTTGCCGCGGTGCAGGCGGGCGGGCTGGCGCTGCTGGTGGCGTGGAGCGTGGCGGCGGTGTTTGCCGCCGCGCTGGACTTCAGCTGGTGGACGCAGCTGATGGACCCGTTCGGGTGGGCGCCGCTCCGCTGGTCGCTGCGCTACTGGAGCGTGGACGAGCGCAACACGCTGGCGCTGCCGCTGACCGCGTCGCTGCTGCGCAACCGCGCGCTCTGGCTGGCGCTGACGGGCGCCGGGCTGGCGTGGGCCGTACACCGGTTCCGCTTTGCGCAGTTCGTGCGCGAAGAGGGCGGGGCGCCCCCGCCGCCCCCCACCGAGGCGCCCTCGCTCTCGGCCGTGCTGCGCATTCCGCGCCCCGTCCGCTCGTTCAGCCCCGGCGCGCGTGCGCGGCAGGTGGCGGCGGCCGCGCACGCGGGCTTTCTGCGCATCGTGCGCGGGCCGTGGTTCTGGATCCTGGCCAGCCTGTGCATCCTCTTCATGCTGCTCATGTCCACGGAGCTGGGCAGCCTGTACGGCACGCAGACCTTTCCCGTCACCTACCAGGTGGTGGACCTGCTGGGGACCAGCTTCGCGCTCTTTCTGGTCATCATCGTGGCCGTGTACGCGGGCGAGCTGGTGTGGGAAGAGCGCGAGGTGCGCGTGGCCGGGATCTACGACAGCATGCCCATTCCCAACTGGGTGCCGCTGGCGGGAAAGGCCATCGCGCTCACCGGAATGATCGCCGTGCTGATGACGGCCGCCATGGTGTGCGGCATGCTCATCCAGACGGTGCAGGGCTACTTTCGCTACGAGCCGGGGCTGTACCTCAAGGAGCTGTTCGGGCTGGGGCTGAGCGGCTACGTGCTGCTCATCGTGCTGGCCATGACGATCCACACGCTGGCCAACCACAAGTACGTGGGGCACCTGGCCGTCATCCTCTTCTTTGTGCTGGCGCCCTTTGCCGTGACTGCGGGGCTCTCGCACAACCTGTTCATCTACGGAGGCACGCCCACCACGTTCTACTCCGACATGAACGGGTACGGGCACACGGTCCGGGCCTGGGCGTGGTACATGGCGTTCTGGGCGCTGGCGGCGGCGCTGCTTCTGCTGATGGCCCACCTGTTCTGGGTGCGCGGGCAGGAGACCAGCCGCGACTGGCGCATGCGGCTGGCCCGCGGTCGCGCCACCCGCCCCGTGCTGGCCACCGCGCTCGCCGTGCTGGCGCTGATGACGGCCACGGGCGGCTGGATCGTGCACAACACGGTGACGCTGAACGAGTGGACGCCGGAGGAGGACGCCGCACGCATTCAGGCGCAGTACGAAAAGGACTACCGCAAGTACCTGTCGCTTCCGCAGCCGCGCATCACCGATGTCAAGCTGAACGTGGACCTGTACCCGGAGCGCCGCAGCATGCGCATCCGTGGCGTGTACCGGCTGGTGAACCGCTCCGGGCGGCCGGTGGACCAGATTCACGTGGACCTCACCAGCAGCCTGCGGGTGGAGCGCATGCAGTTGGGCGTTCCGGCCCGGCAGTTCATCGACGACGACGAGAAGGGGTACCACGCGTTTCGCCTGGCGCGCCCGCTGGCGCCCGGGGACAGCACGGAACTGCGCTTTCAGGTGTCGTACCTGGCGCGCGGGTTCGAGGACGAACCCTCGTTCTTTCCCGTGGTGGAAAACGGGACCTTCTTTTCCAACGAGTGGGTGCCCGGCATCGGCTACAACGAGCAAGGGGAGCTGGCTGACGAGCAGGCGCGCGACCGGTACGGTCTCCCGGAGCGGCCGCGGGCGCGCCCCATCAACGACGCGGCGGGCGTTGCGCGCAACGCCATTTCGCGCGACGCGGACTGGATCAACTTCGCGGCTACTTTGTCTACTTCCGGCGACCAGACGGCCATCGCGCCGGGGCGGCTGGTGCGCGAGTGGCGCAAGGGCGGGCGGCGCTTCTTTGAGTACCGCATGGACGTGCCGATGCTCTCGTTCTACTCCATCCAGTCCGCCCGCTACGCCGTACAGCGCGATCGGTGGCGCGACGTGCAGATCGAGGTGTTCCATCACCCCGGGCACGAGTACAACGTGGCGCGGATGATCCGGGCCATCCAGAAGTCGCTGGACTACTACACGGCGCAGTTCGGCCCGTACCAGCACAAGCAGATCCGCATCGTGGAGTTCCCCCGCTACGCCGACTTCGCGCAGAGTTTTGCGGGGACGGTGCCGTACAGCGAGGGGATCGGCTTCATTGCCGACGTGGGCGACGACGACATCGACTACCCGTTCTTTGTCACGGCGCACGAGGTGGGGCACCAGTGGTGGGGGCACCAGGCCGTCCCCGCCGACGTGCAGGGCGCGGCCATGCTGAGCGAAACGCTGGCCGAGTACAGCGCGCTGATGGTGATGGAAAAGGAGTTCGGCCGCGAAAAGATCGGCCGCTTTCTGCGCTTCGAGCTGGATGGGTACCTCAAGGGGCGCAGCGAGGAGCGGCGGGCGGAAATGCCGCTGGCCCTGGTGGAGAACCAGCAGTACATCCACTACAACAAGGGCGCGCTGGCCATGTACGCCCTGCGCGACTACCTGGGCGAGCAGCGGGTGAACGGGGCGGTGCGCGCGTACCTGGAGGAGACCCGCGGCAAGGCGGCGCCGTACCCCACCTCCGCCGCCCTGGTGCGCCAGCTGCGCGCGGCCACGCCGGATTCGCTGGCGTACCTGGTGGACGACCTGTTCAGCACCATCACGCTGTGGGACCTGCAGGCGGTTTCCGCGCGGTCCACGGCGGTGCGGGGCGGGGGCTTCGACGTGGACCTGGTGGTGACCGCCGCCAAGGTGCGCGCCGACGGGCTGGGGCGCAGCCAGCCGGTGCAGATCGGGGACTGGATCGACGTCGGCGTGTTCGGGGCGAATGAGGACACGCCCATCTACCTGCGCAAGTTCCGCTTCGACGGCCAGCCGCGCCGCTTTCGCATCCGGGTGAACGAGCGGCCCACGCGCGCGGGGATCGATCCGCTGCACAAGCTGATTGACCGCGACGTGGCGGACAACGTGAAGGAACTGGCCGGCTCGCGCCCCGCCGTGGGCACGATGTACCGGGCGCGTCCCGCGGACACGGCGGGCGCCGCCCCGCCGCGCGTGGACTCGGCGCGCAGCGGCACCGTCCGGCGCGCCCCGGCGGCGCGCCGCGACACCGTTGCGCGACCCGCCGCGCGTCGGGACAGCGCGGCGCGTCCGTGACGGAGAAGGAGAGCCTGGCGCCGGGCGGAGGAGAGCAGCGCGCCGCCCGGCGCCGGCTGCCGCTGCGGGGCGAACTGGCGCTCGCCGCCCTGCCGACCGCCACCGTGCTGCTGGTGCTGCTGCTGGTGCAGATGCTTACGGAGCAGCGCCTGCTCTTTGCCTCGCTGGCGTCCAGCGCGTTTCTGATCTACATGGACCCGGAGCACGGCACCAACCGCGTGCGCACCCTGCTGATCGCGCAGATGAGCGCGGCGTCGCTGGGGCTGGCGGGGTTTCTGGCGTTCGGGCCGGGGTACCCGGCCGCCGCGCTGGCCATGACCGCCACCATTCTGCTGATGATCGTCACGGACGCGGTGCATCCGCCGGCGGTGTCGACGGCGCTGAGCTTTTCGCTGCGGGCGGGGCCGGAGAGCAACCTGGCGCTGTTCGCGCTGGCGGTGGGGATCACGGCGGTGCTGGTGGTTCTGCAGCGCGCGGCGGTGTGGACGCTGGCCCGGCACGCCGCGCGGCGCTAGACTGTGGACAGGCCTTAGATCCGGTTGCGGCGTTCCGCTCGTACTACGGGCAGCCGCGCCGACGATCCCCGCTCCTGAGAAAGACATGGATTCACCGTCTCCCGGTCTCGCGCCCGTTCCCGGGTACAACCTCCATCCCCCGGCGGAGGGCGATGCCCGCGCCGCGCTGCAGCGGGTGTTCGGCCCGGAGCGCGGCGAGCAGCGCTGGGCCGAGGCCTGCGCCGCCGCCGGTCTGCCCGTGGGCCGCGTGGAGCCCGCGCAGCTTGAGCGCGCGGTGCAGACGCTGGGCGCGCAGGGCGGCGCCTGCACCGCCATTGCACGCAGCATTGAAATCCGCATGCGGACCTACGCACGGCTCGCCGGCAAGCCCGCCCTGACCGCAGGAGTGCGGGAATGAACCATCCTGATCCTTTGTTCAACGCGGAGCGCCTCCAGGAGATCACCGACCTGGACCTGCTTTCGCCCGACGTCGATCCCATCATGAAGGAGATCGCGTCCGAGGCCGCGGAACGGCTGGGAATGCCGGTTTCGCTGGTGAGCGTGGTGCTGGACGAGGCGCTGCACGTGGCGGGCTCGCACGGCATCGACGGGCTGTGGCTGGGCGAAACGCGCGGGCACCCCGTGGAGTGGTCGTTCTGCGCCACCTCCGTGCGCTCGCGCGAGGCGTTCGTGGTGGAGAGCGCGACGGAGCATCCGTATCACCAGACCAATCCGCTGGTTACGCTGGATGGCGTGCGCTGCTACGCCGGGGTGCCGCTGATCTCGTCGCGCGGGCACGTGCTGGGCAACCTGTGCGTCGTGGGCCTGGAGGAGCGCACGTTCACGGAAGATGAACTGCAGATCCTGCGCGGGCTCGCCGCGGAGGCCGTTCGCCGGCTCGAGGCGCGCGCGGCGGTCTGAGGTGTGTTGGCCGGTGCCGTTGACTGCGTCTCACGCGGAGGCGGAGGTGCGCGGGGGGAACTGCAAGAGATTGAGTCTCTAACAGAGGCACAGAGACACAGAGGGAAAGGAACGGAGGGAGATCTGTTGGCCGGCCGTTCCTATTCCCGAATCCCTGAAGTTCCCCGCGACCTCCGCGTCCCCGAAAAAACGAACCGCCGCTCCCCCATCGGGAGCGGCGGTTTGTTCTTCATATGCGGATGGCGCGGATCAGCGCGCCAGTGCGATGCACTCCGGCGCGCGGGCGTGCTGCTCTTGGCGCGGCGTCTCGGTTTGGGAAGCGGGATGATACGCGACGGCGACAGCGCAGGTCTGCGTGGGCGCCGCCGTCTTTGCTCCCGCCAGCGCCTCCGCCGAAACCACGTTGCCGGCCACGAAGATGCCCAGGCAGATGGCGAGAGGGATCAGGTCGCGGGTACGCATCGGGACAACTCCAGTGCTGAGGCCAGCCCGGCGCGCTGTCGCGCCGAACGTGCCCCAATCTACGCAGCACCCCCGACTCGCGGATGGGCCAAATGACCTATACGCCAGGCGTGACTTTCATCCCGTGAGCAGGGTGCGGAGTTCCAGCGCGTTGGCGGCTGCGGCGCCGGACGCGGTGTTGTCGAAGATGCACCACGCCTGCCGCCCCGCATCCACTTCCGCACGGAGGCGTGCGGCGAGGCTCGCGAGGAAGTCGGATGCGTACGATGAGTAGTAGATGCGGGGTGATCCGTGCAGGCGATCGTACGCGATGCGCCCCCACGGGCCGGGATGCGCTGCGGCGGGGACGCGCGCCGGATCCGCGCCCACACGCCCGACGCCCGCATCCGCCAGGAGCGCGTCGGCTTCGGCGGTGAACCAGGTCTCGTGGCGCGGCTCGCAGACCACGGACACGGCGGTGCGCGCCCGCAGCCCGGCGAAGAACGCGCCCGCCACCTCCGCGTTCAGCCGCAGGCTCGGCGGAAGCTGCACGAGCAGGCAGGCCAGCTTTTCACCAAGCCCGCCGATCTCGGCCAGAAACGCGTCCAGCAGGTCGTCCGTGTCGACGAGCTTCTGCGTGTGCGTGATGGCCTTGGGCAGCTTGGCGGAGAAACGGAAATCCTCGGGAACGCTGTGCGCCCACTTCGCGTACGTCGACGGGCGATGCGGACGATGGAACGAGGAGTTGATCTCCGCCACGCCGAACACCCGCGAATAACGCTGGAGATGTGTGCCCTCCGCGGGGAACTGGTCCTGCACCTCGCGCGGCAGCGACCACCCCGCGCACCCGATCAGCACGCCCGGAACGATGGATTCCGGCGCTGCGGACGGCTTCTCGGGACGCGCATCAGGGGAAGGCATGCGGCGGGTCCATGCATTGGCGGTGCCGGGAAGAACGGTACGAGAGTACGAAAGTGATAAGAGGAACGCCGCCCGGCGCATGGCGTCGGGCGGCGTTCTGTTCTCGTACTTTCGATGTTTCGCGCTGTGCTTCCGCACTGCGGCCCTTGGTTCTGTACTCTCGTACTCTCGTACTTTCGTACTGCTGTTCCCCTACTGCTCGTCCGGCCGCAGAAACCGATCCAGCTCCTCGCCGCGCCTCTCGGCGTCCTCTTCGCCCAGCGCCATCAGCCGCTTGGCGTAATCGTCCTGGAACATGATCATGCTCAGCACGTCGGGGCTGGAGGTCTGCCGCGTGCCCAGGCCGCGCGTCATCAATCGAAAGGCGCGGGGCAGGCGCGGCTCGTAGTTCGCCGCCAGCTTCGCCAGGTCGCGCGACGGCCGCATCACCATCAACTCCACCGGGCGCATCCCGTCCCGGTACTCCGGCGGCACGCGCTGCACGATGCGGTTGATGCGCTCCATCCGCGCCACGTCCTGGTCCACCATCTCCAGAAAGATGGCGTCCATCAGCTGGCCGATCACCTGCGCCGGCGGAGGATAGCCCCGCACGTCCGCGTGGTTCGCCTCGTCGCGCGTGCGGTCGTAGCGCGTGCTGACGGCCAGAATGCGCCGCGCGCCCAGGTGCAGGGCGGGGGAGAGCGGCGCCGTGAGCTTGATGCCGCCGTCGCCGTACCAGTGCGGCCCGATTTGCACCGCGGGAAAGAAGAGGGGGAGCGCCGCGGAGGCCATGATGTGGTCCACCGTGAGCCGGCAGCTGCGGCTGGTGCGCCCCGGCCGCTCCCACGTCTCAATGTCGCGCCCCTGCACCCACACCACCGACTGCCCGGTGTTGTAGTCCGTGGTGCTGATGCTGGTGGCCTTGAGCGTGCCGCGGTGCAGGTTGTAATCGATCCCCGTCAGCTCGCCGTTCACGGGGGCGAGGGCTTCTTCCAGAAATCCCCGCAGCGGTGACGTGTCCACCAGCCCGCGCGCGTGGCTCTGCCCGAAGCCGCCGGAAGTGAGGCGGACGCCCCAGCGCCCGATGTTGGCCGCCAGCGAGCGCACGTCCACGCGAAAGATGCGCTCCGGCATGAGCTCCGACCACAGCCCCGCCAGCTCCGTCACCGCCTGCTGAAACGTGCCGTGGTGCTGCGCCAGCAGCGCAGTGTTGATGGCCCCCGCCGACACCCCGCAGAGGATGGGGATCTGCAGGTCCGGATACGCGCGAGCCAGGTAGCGCAGCATCCCCACCTGGTAGGCGCCGCGCGCGCCGCCCCCGGTAAGCACCATGGCCAGCTCCCCGTGGTCCGTGGTGGCGCCCGCCGGCGCGAACTCGCGCCCGGCCTGCGACCGGAACCCGTCCGGATAACGCGGCTGCCCGTCCGTCACGCCACGCCTCCCGTCTGCCGCGTGCAAGGGCTCATCGGCGCTCGAACACCACGCGTCCGCCCACGACCGTCATCACCGGCGCGGCCTTCAGGATGTCCGCTTCGGGGATGGCCAGCAGGTCGCGGTCCCACACTACCAGGTCACCCAGCATGCCCGGGCGCAGCGTGCCCTTGCGCGCCTCCTGCCACTCGCCGATGGCCGACGCCGCCGTGTACAGGCGGATGGCCTCCTCGCGCGTCAGCCGCTGCGAGGGGAGCCAGCCGCCCGGGGGCACGCCCGGCTCTTCGCGGCTCTGGCGGGTAACGGCGGAGTAGATGCCCTCCACCGGCGGCATGGGCTCCACCGGAAAGTCGGTGCCGAAGATGACCGTCGCGCCCGCGTTCAGTAGCGAGCGCCAGGCGTACGCGCCCTCCTCCGCCCGCGCGTGGCCGATGCGCGTTTCCGCCCAGCGCATGTCGCTGGTGGCGTGCGTGGGCTGCATGCTGGCGATGACGCCCAGCTGGCGGAAGCGGGGGATGTCGGCCCGGTCCAGCACCTGTGCGTGCTCAATGCGGTGGCGGCGCGGATGCGCGGGGTTCACCCGGGACGCGTTCTCAAACGCGTCCAGCGCCTGCCGGTTGGCCGCGTCGCCGATGGCGTGAAGGATTACCTGCAGCCCCGCCGCGTCGGCCGCGGTTACCAGCGAGTCCAGCTGCGCGACGGTGTACTGCGGCAGCCCGCGCACCCTGTGGTCGTCGGCGAACGGCTCCAGCATGTACGCGGTGCGCGAGCCCAGCGTGCCGTCCGTGTACCCCTTCACCATCCCCAGCCGCAGCCACTCGTCCCCCGTGGGCGCGGTGATCCGCCGCGCGCGCAGGGAGTCGATCACCGCCTTCTGCAGCGGAAACCATCCGTAGATGCGCACCGTGAGCGAGTCCGCGTCGCGCAGGGCCTGGTAGACCGCCACGTCGGTGGGGTTCACGTCGCTCTGCACACTGGTGACTCCCGTGCGCGCGGCCAGCTCCATCGCGGCCAGGATGCCGCGGCGCGCCTGCGCGGGGGTGGGTTCGGGAACAAAGCGGCCCACCAGCCCTTCCGCCGATTCCTTGAGGATGCCCGTCGCCTCGCCGGTGCGGGGATCGCGGACGACCTCGCCGCCGGACGGGTTGGCCGTCTGCCGGTTGATCCCGGCGATGCGCAGCGCGGCCGTGTTGGCCCACGAGGTGTGGCCGTCCACGCGGGACAGAAGGACGGGGTTGTTGGGCGCCGCGCGGTCCAGCGGCGCGGTGGTGGGCCACCCGCCCGGCCCCAGTTCGGATGCGGGGAGGCGCGTCTGGTCCCACCCGCGGCCGAGGATCCACTCGCCGGGGGCGGCCTGCGCGGCGGCGGCTGCCACGCGGCGCTCGATCTCCGCCGTCGTGGTGGCGCCCTGCAGCGTGACCTGCAGCAGGTTCTGCCCGCCGGAGCCGAAGTGCACGTGCGCGTCGTTGAAGCCCGGCGTCACCAGCCGCCCCTGCAGGTTCACCGTGCGCGTCTGCGGCCCGGCGAGCGCCCGGATCTGCGCGTCCGTGCCCACCGCCAGCACGGTGCCCCCGCGCAGGGCGATGGCCTGCGCCACCGTGTTGGCGCTGTCGGCCAGAAACACGCGGCCGCCCACCAGCACCATGTCGGCCTGTTCGCCGGCGCGGGGCTGCGGCCACCCCGGCGAGCGCGCGCGCTGCGATTCCGGGTCCTGGGGTGCGGGCCCGTGCAGCACCGGCGGGCGCGGCTGCGCGCAGGCCGAGAGCGCACACAATGCGAGCAGGAGGGAGCGGCTGCGCGGCGTCATCGCGGAGTGTCGGTGGGGGGATGCTGTTCCGGAGATCCGCACATCATACCGCCCCCGCCGCCGCGTGACAAACACCTGAGCACGACAGGAGCGTTGCGCGGCCGGAACCACGTCGTTATCCTCTGTCCACGTTGTTCACTTGCTCGGATCGGGGACGTACATTCAGGAGCCGCCACGGATTGAGCGGTGTTGCGTTTATTTCGAATGTGCTTACATTCGAGGTGTCGCAGACCACTCCATGCGGGAGCAGCACCATGATGATCGCAGCCAAGAACGTCGGTGCCCCGGTACGGCCCAGCGCTGACGACGTCGACCTCGCCAAACGCAGCGCCTCGGCGCTCCGGCGTATCACCCGGCCCGACGGTGCCGTTACGCTCATTCTTTCTCGCGATCAGGGGTCCGAGCAGGTCACGATCCCCGAAATCGCGTTTCAGATGCTCGAGCAGATTCTCGGCGAGTTCGCGCAGGGACACGCGGTGGCGCTCGCTCCGGTCGACCGTCAGGTCACCACCCAGGAAGGGGCTGACATCCTGAACGTGTCACGCCCCCATCTGGTCAAGTTGCTTGAAGCAGGCGAGATCCGGTTCACCAGGGTGGGCACGCACCGCCGCATCCGCCTTGCCGATCTGCTGGAGTACAAGGCCCGCATGGACGCCGACGCCGACCGCGCCGCGCGTGAACTTGTGGAACTCAGCCAGGAAATGGGGCTCTACGACTGATGAACGCCGCGGCGGTCCGTGCCGTACTGGATGCCACTGTGCTCTATGCGGCCGCGCCGCGCGACCTCTTCATCCACGTCGCTCGCGAGGGGCTCCTGCTGCCGCACTGGTCGGAGCACATTCACGCGGAGTGGACGAGAAATCTGCTCCGGAACCGGCCTGACCTCGATCCAGCCAGGCTGAATCGCACGGTTCGATTGATGGAGGCCGCCGTTCCAGGCGCTCTGGTGGAGGGCTACGAACGGCGAATCGCTACGCTGCACCTGCCCGACCCGGGCGACCGCCACGTCCTGGCCGTCGCGGTCCATAGTGGCGCATCAACCATCGTCACGTTCAATCAGCGGGATTTCCCGGCACACTGCACCGAGCCGTTGGGCGTGCGTGTCACAGGCCCTGACGAGTTCGCATCGGAGCTGATCGCCGACAACCCCGAACGGTTCTGCGTGGCAGCCGCACGGCATCGGGCCGCGTTGCGCCGCCCGCCCGCGACGGTTCCGGAGTACCTGGACAACCTCCGTTCGGCGGGGCTGGTTCAGACGGCGCTGGGGCTGGCGTGCGCGGTGGCTACCCGGGAGGGCACGCTGTAGCCATCAGATTACGAGAGGAAATCAGAACGCCGCCCGGGCATGGAGCCGGGGCGGCGTTTCTGTGATTCCGCGGGGCGCGTCAGGAGGCGGGCTGACGGTACTGCGGATCGTTGTACATCTTGAACTGGCGGTACACCTTGGGCACAACGCGGCCGGAGGCGATGTCCGTCAGCAGCGTGCTGAGCTCCTGGGCCAGGTCGTCGCGCTGCATGCGCATGACCTCCAGCCGCCCGTTGCACCGCTCCACGAACTCCGGCGCCGCGTCCGGCCGCTCGGCCTGCTCGCGCATGTGGTAGATCTTGAGCTCAATGATGCTGAGCTTGTCCACCAGCGAGCCGACCGTTTCAGCCACGGGCGCCTCCGCCGGCGGCGCGCACGGCATCCATCACGGCCTCGTCGATGCGCTCGATGAGGTCGTTGCGCTTCTGGTTCAGCTTGTCGACCGCGCGCTTGGCGGCGGCCACCTGGTGGTCATCATCCACGCGCGCTTTGTCTTCCTCGTGCCAGAGCTCGATGTTGGTCTCGGCGAGGCGCGCGATCAGCGTTCCGATGGTTTCGTTCATTCCGGCCTTCCGGTGGTGCGGGCGGGTGCTGCGCCGCCGTGACAGTGCGCCGCGAATGTACACGGACGGCGCATGCCGCGCCACTCCGCCCCGAATTGCGGCACGCGCCGCGGCCCGGCTATCTTGCGCGCCGTTTTTCGCCCGTCCACCCGTGCCCCGCCTCCGTTGTCCGCCGTTCGCCTTCCGCCCCGCGCGCGCGTCCTGATCGTAATGATGAGCGCCGTGGGCGACACCGTTCACGTGCTCCCCGTCGTTACGGCGCTCAAGCGCCACGATCCCGGCATCCAGATCACCTGGGTGCTGCAGCCCGGCCCGGCGTCGCTGGTGCGCGGGCATCCGGACGTGGACGAGATCATCCTGTTCGAGCGGCGGGCGGGGTGGCGCGCGTTCACCGGCATCCGCAGGCAGCTCGGGGGGCGAAAGTTCGACGTCGTCATCAACCTGCAGGTGTACGCCAAGGCCAGCATGGTGACGGCCCTGGCCTCCGCGCCCGTGAAGCTGGGGTTCGACCGCGCGCGCGCGCGTGACTGGAACTGGCTGGTGACGACCAACAAGATCCCGCCGCGTGGACAGCGGCACGTGCAGGACCAGTACTTCGAGTTCCTGGACGTGCTGGGCGTGCCGCATGAGCCGGTGACGTGGAACCTGGGCCCGTGGGAGCACGAGCGTGATGCGCAGCGCGCCTTTCTGGCCCGCCTGGACCGGCCCGCCGCGTCGCTGGTGATCGGCACCACGCGCGAGGAAAAGGACTGGGTGCCGGAGCGCTGGGCCGAGCTGGCCGATGCGCTGTACGAGCGGTTCGGGCTGCAGCCGGTGCTCGTTGGCGGGCGCTCCGAGCGGGAGCTGGCCACGGAACGCGTGATCCTGGAGCGAGCGCGGCACCCGGTCGTTTCCACGCTGGGCGTGCCGCTGCGCGAACTGGTGGGGATCTTTGATGCTTCCGACCTCGTGGTGGCGCTGGATACGGGGCCCATGCACATCGCCACCGCGCTCAACACGCCGACGGTGGCGCTGATCGGATACTACAATCCCAAGCGCATCGGCCCGTACCGCCGCTTTTACGATCTGCTGGTGGATGCGTACGGAGACCCCGGCGAGGATTATCCCATCACGCCGGAGAAGCGCCCGGGCCGCACGAGGACGATCACCGTTGACCAGGTGCTGGAAAAGGTCGCCGTGTGGGATCGGAAGTACCGCGGGCGTGCTCGGATGGCAAATCTGTAGCAGCGCGGATTCCGCCATCGAGATGAGGACAAGCTCGCAGGAGAATCGGATGAAGCCTGAGTATCGTTATGAAGTGATCATCCGCTGGAGTGACGAGGATCAGGCGTTTGTAGCCGAGGTCCCGGAGCTTCCCGGTTGCGCCGCGGATGGGGCAACCCACGCGGAGGCGATCTCCCACGTAGAGGTCGTCATCCGCGAGTGGATTGAAACGGCCGAGGACCTGGGTCGCCCCGTTACTCAGCGCAAGGGACGTCTGCTCTACGCGTAAGCCTCCGCCTGAGCTTGCAGCCCATCTTCAGGGCAGCCGCAGGCAATGCCGCGGCTGCCTTCTCACGAATCAAAAGGACGGTGCGCCGGGCACCGTGCGCCGTCCCGTAGCTGTCCGCGTTCGGACCGGCTCCATGCGGGCCCGGGCTTCTACGGCCGGTTCATGCGGAGGACGCGTGGGTGGCGGGGTACGCGGGGAGGCCGGTCGCCCTCTGCCATGGTACGCGGCGCGCGCATTCCGTTCTCCCGCTGGTTTGATGAACGGCTCACCAGCTCGCCTGGAGGGCCGAGCGCTCAGCCGACAGACTCGGACCGGCTTCGAAGCCACGCGGCTACCTGCTCCTCTGAATACCGTCCCTCCACCAGTCCGATGACGGCATGGTATGCTTCCGGTTCCGGAGCTGTGAGCCGCAATCCATTCAGTTGAAGGAACGTTGCGGCGGACGCGAATGCCACTCGCTTGTTTCCGTCGACATAGCCGTGGTTCTTTACCAACCCTGCGAGATACGCCGCGGCCAGCGCGGGCAGGTCGGACTCCGGCACGTAGGCCAGACGGTTCTGTGGACGAGCCAGCGCCGCCTCGATCAGGTCCTCGCCCCCTTGCCGCACACCCGGTGCTCCGCCGTGCTCCTGGAGCATCTCCGAGTGGATTACGTCAATGATGAGCCGGGAGAGCCAACGAGGTTCCGGCATCGGCTCACTCGGCCAGTTTCTTCAATGTGTTCCGGTACTGGCGCCGTACTTCCTCGAACGCCTGCATCGCGTCGTCAAAGTCGGGATCGTAGGGCGTAAGCAGAACTCCGCGGTCAGTCTCAATCGCGTAGACCTTGTCCCCTGCCGCGACGTGAAGACGATCGGCCATGTCCTTGGGAAGCGTCGCCGTAACGGAGCCCCCCGCCTGGCGTAGAACAATCTCGCGAACCATGGTGCCTCCTGAGATGAGAGCCGGCACGTACGGTAGCACGATTGTGCTACCCGCGCAACGTGCCGAATCTCTGCGTCGATCAGCGGCGCTGTCGCGACCGACGCGGCGTGCGGGATACACGGGGAACTCGGCGGGTCCTGCAATGACGGAGCAAGGGCAACGCAGTCGCCGGTGATTTGGTGGAACAGAATTGCAGACGGCACTTCCACCCCGCGTCCACGGTGGCTAGATTCGGCGGTTGTTCCGCGACCGCCTGATGCGGCCGTCGGCGCCCGACCACGCGAGCCCTGCGCGCCTTGATCGTCGTACACGCCTTCTGGTCGGTTCACGGGCTTCGCGTCTGGGCCGAGAGCTCCGCCAAGCGGCCCTCCGCGCGCGGCAAGGCGCCCGCGGAAGGCGCGTCCACGCCGCGCCT
>NZ_DASVTX010000566.1:0-6990 GCF_036387355.1 Longimicrobium sp. | reverse complement strand
CCGGACGCGTGCGCCCCGCCACCGGGCTGCCGACCACCACGTCCCCGCTCCCCGCGTACCGGCCCAGCAGCACCTGAAAGGCGGCCAGCAGCACCATGTACAGCGTCGCGCCCTCGCTCCGCCCCAGCGCCTCCAGCTCCTGCCGCAGCCCCGCCGGGAGCTCGGCCCCCTCCCGCGCGCCCGCGTGCGAACGCACCGCGGGGCGCGGACGGTCGGTGGGCAGCTCCAGCAGCTCCGGTGCACCGGCGAGGCGCTCGCGCCAGTACGAGAGCCGCCCCTCCAGCACCTCGCCTTGCATCTGCTCACGCTGCCAGGCGGAGTAGTCGGCGTACTGCACCCCAAGCTCCGGCAGCGGCGACTCCCCCCCGCTGCGATACGCCTCGTACAGCGACGACAGCTCCCGGTAGAGCACCCCCATGCTCCACCCGTCGCTCACGATGTGGTGCATCGAGAGCAGCAGCACGTGCTCCGCCGCTCCCAGGCGCAGCAGGCTCGCCCGGAAGAGCGGGCCGGCCGAGAGGTCGAACGGCCGCGCTGAACCCTCCGCGGCGATCTCCCGCCGCACCTCCGCCTCACGCGCGTCCCCGGGGAGAGTGGACAGGTCCTTCACCGCCACCGCGAAGCCGCCGAAGGGCGCAATCGCCTGCAGAGGGGTGCCGTCGCGGTCGCGGAAGGTGGTTCGGAGCGCCTCGTGGCGCCGCACGATCTCGCTCAGGCTCCGCTCCAGCGCGTCCACGTCCAGGCCGCCGCGCAGGCGCGTGGCGAAGGCAAGATTGTAGGCCAGCTCCCCGGGGCGCAGCCGGTCCAGGAACCAGAGGCGCTCCTGCGCGAACGACGGCAGCGGAGGTTCCGTGCGCCGCACCGGCACCACGGGCGGGAGCACCGGCAGCCCCGCGCGGCGTGTTTCCTCCACGCGGCCGGCCAGCTCCGCCACCGTGGGTGCCTCAAAGAGCGCCCGCAGCGGCAGCTCGGCGCCGAACACCTCGCGCACCCGCGACACCACCCGCGTGGCCAGGAGCGAGTGCCCGCCCAGCTCGAAGAACGGGTCGTGCACCCCTACCCGCTCGACCCCCAGAACCTCTGCCCAGATCCCGGCCAGCACCTCCTCCGCGGGGGTGCGGGGCGCCGCGTACCGCTCGTCCGCTGTGCGGAACTCCGGCGCGGGCAGCGCCTTGCGGTCCAGCTTGCCGTTGGGGTTCACCGGGAGCGCGTCCATGTGGACGAACGCGGCCGGGATCATGTATTCGGGCAGCCGCTCCGCGAGGTGGGCGCGCAGCTCCGACGCGCCCGCCTGGCCGCCCACGTAGTAGGCCACCAGCCGGGGGTCGCCGATCTCCCCCTCGCGCGGCACCACCACGACCTCGTGCACGGCCGCATGCTCGGCCAGCCGCGCCTCGATCTCCCCGAGTTCGATCCGGAAGCCGCGCACCTTCACCTGCGCGTCGCCGCGGCCCATGAACTCGATCGTGCCGTCCGGCATCCACCGCCCCAGGTCGCCCGTCCGGTACAGCCGCCCGCCGGGCACCGCGCCGAAGGGATCGGGAAGAAAGCGCTCGGCCGTATGCCCCGGAAGCCGCCGGTACCCGCGCGTCACCCCGGCGCCGCCCAGGTACAGCTCCCCCGTCACCCCCACCGGCACGGGCTCCCCGGCTCCGTCCAGGACGTAGATCCGGGCATTGGCGATCGGGCGGCCCGGCGGCATGGAACGGCTGGAGTAGCTCGCCAGGTCCGCCCGGGCGAAGTGATGGGTCGTGATCCCGGTCGCCTCCGTCGCGCCGTACGGGTTCAGGAACACGGGGCGGGGTTCCGGCACCCGCGCGAGCTGCCGCGGGTACAGCGGCTCTCCGCCAAAGACCACGATCCGCAGTCCGCCGATCGCCCGCCCGCCGTCGGCCTCCACCAGCGCCTGAAAGCCGGTCGGCGTCAGGTTCATCATGGTGATGCCCGACCGCACGATCGCGGCGGCGATCCTGCCCGGCTCGAACGGCTCGCCCGCCAGGTGCAGCCGCCCGCCCACGAACAGCGGAGCCAGCAGGTTCCGCTGCGTCAGGTGAAAGCTGAACGAGGTGACGACCAGGACCGAGTCGTGCTCCGAGATCCGGGTGGCGCCCAGGTACCAGTGCAGCAGGTTCGACGCACCCCGGTGCGTCATCTCCACCCCCTTGGGGCGCCCCGTGGAGCCCGAGGTGTAGATCACGTACGTCAGATGGTCAGGCGCCAGCGCGCCGCGCTCCGGGTTGGTGTCCGGCTGGCCCGCCCACGAGGCCTCGTCCTCACCGAGCGCCACCAGGGGCAGGTGCAGCGCCGCGAGCCGTCCGGCCGGCACACCGTGCGTCAGCATCGCCACCGGGGCGCTGTCCTGCACCATGTCCAGCAGCCGCTCCCGCGGATAACCCGGATCGAGCGGCAGGTATGCGCCCCCGGCCTTCAGCACCCCCAGCACGGCGACCACCATCTCGGGCCCCCGCTCCGCACAGATCGCCACGCGCACGTCGGGCCCCACCCCGAGGTCCCGGAGGTGGTGCGCCAGCCGGTTCGCCCGCCGGTTCAGCTCGCCGTACGTCAGCCGCCGGTCTTCAAACACCACCGCCACCGCGTCCGGCGTGCGCCCGGCCTGCGCCTCGAACCGCTCGTGGATGAACGAGCCGGCGGGGTACGGCGCGTCGGTGCGGTTCCACTCCTCAACGACGCGCCGGCGCTCCTCGGCGGACAGCAGCGGCAGCCGGTCCACGCGCCGGGTGGCGCCGGCCGCCATCCCCTGGAGCACCCGGCGCAGGTACCCCGCGTAGCGCTCCACCGTCTCCCGCTGGAACAGCGCCTTCGCGAAAACCACCTCGCCCGCGACCCCGCCCCCCGACTCGCGGAGCTCCAGCGAGAGGTCCAGACCGGCCGTCGAGCGCGGCGCCAGAGCCGCCGGCGCACCCCGCTCCGCGCCGGTCAGATCCGGCCCGCGTGCCGCATCCCGCCGCCACGTGAACGCCGCCCGGAACCAGGGCGCGGCCAGGCCGCCGGCACCGTCCGGGTGCACGAGCTCCATCACCCGTTCCAGGGGGACATCCTGGTTGCGGAGCGCTCCCTGCACCCGCGCCTCCACCCGCTCCAGCAGTTCCGCGGCGGTGGGCGAGCCGGACAGATCCACACGCACCGCCAGGAAGTTCAGCGGGAGCCGCCCCGGTGCCTCACGGGGCCCGCCTGCGCCCGGTCCGACGCCGATCACCAGGTCCGTCTGCCCCGACAGCCGGCCCAGCACCGCGGCCCAGCCGGCCAGCAGCGTCGTAGACAGCGTCGCGCCGTGGCGGCTCCCCAGCACCCGGAGCTCCGCGGTCAGCGTGTCGCCGAGCTCCAGCGGAACCAGCCCCGCGGCGTGGTCCGCCTGCGCGGAGCGCGGGTGGTCGGCCGGCAGCTCCAGGGGCTCCGGGGCGTGCGCCAGCGTTTCCCGCCAGTACTCCGTCTGCTGTCCCGGCAACGCGCCGGCGCCAGCGATCCCGGGAACATGGACCCGGGACGCCGGGGGTGCGGCCTCCGTGGGTGCCGCGGCTGCGCTGTGCTCGTCCGGCTGGGCCATCAGGTTTCCTCACCTCGTTGGGACGCGCGGACCCGGCGGGGCCGCGTGGGATAGCACCTCGTTCCAGCTCCGGCCGACCCCTCCGCCCGGCCCCCTCCGCCAAGCGGCGCCCCCCGCCACGCACTCGTACATACGATGGCGCAAAACATGAGTCGCGGAGAGCGCAAGATCGGGGTTCGCGGGGACCGGAATCGTGTTTGGCGAGATCCGCCCGCGTCAGCACCTGTGGCGCAAAGGTATCGAGGGCAGTGCGGGAGGGATCGGCCTCGAGGCGAACGGGCGGACAAACGGGCCGGAATGCGCCCCGCATTCACGGAAGCGTTCGGGACGGGCCGGAGAGGCGCCGCACCGTGGCATCGTTCCCCAGGGAACAACGCCGGGGCGGGACTGCGGCTCACGGAGTGGCACTGCTGTTATACGACGGTATCTACAACCTCACACACCCCTGGAAAAACGTCAACCCCCGGAAACGAGCAGATTGCGCGGGCGGGTTGCAAGCTCACCAGTCTTGTCGGGAAAGATCAGACGCACGGGCCGCCCCACGCGGAACGGGAAGCGTTGAAGCCCCGCCGGATGTCCCGTCACGGTTCCGACGGCCGAGGGCTCGCGGGAGCGCCGCCCGGTGGCGATTTATCGTAAATGGGCGAATAACGTGTGTGTCGTCGGCCAAAGATATCGCATGTTTACCCTGATGTGCAATCCCTCTGGGCAGAGCCGCGAAAATACACCCGGCGTCTCCGCATGATCGTAAGCCGTCGGTTCCTGCAGCTGCGCGATGTGGCCTGAGCCGGGGATGCCGCCCTTGCGTGGATCGGGGCCTGTCCGTATGTTTTCGGCCACGGACTAACGTTATTGGACTGTTTACTCAGGAACGCCGGATTCCCGCGGCAACCCCGCGCTGCTCTTGCGGGGGGAAATCCGCCCGGATGACCGGGGTATCCGGCCGGAGCGCGCCACCCTCCGCCGGATGGCGCACTCTCATTTCCGGCGACAAAAGCGAACACTTTTCCGTCACCCGCTCCCGTCCGCGCCGTCGGCCCGCCCGATCCCCTTCCCCACGCCGCATCTCAGGAAGCCATCCATGGAACATCTCGCTGTCTGGGCGGCGACCGGTCTGGCCGCCAAGATCCTCGCCGACGTCCTGCGGCGTGCGTACGGGTTCAGCACGCCCGGCCGCTTCACGAGCGCGCGCGGAGGGATCGAGACCGACCTCGCGTACCTCCTTGCCTACGGAATCGCGCTGCTGGTGGTGCGCAGCATCGGCCTTGACGCCGCTCTCCTCGTGGCGGCCGTCCTGCGCCTCGCCGCCGTCGTGGGCGACCGCGTGGTGCTCGCGAGCAACCACGGCTGCCTGGAGCTGTATCTGGCCGTGGTGTGCCTGCAACTTCACCACGACCCCGTCGCGCTCGCGTCGGTGCTGCAGGTGATGGCCGTTTCCATGTGGGCGTACGCCGCGTACCAGAAGGCGTACCATCGCGAGTACCTGGACGGAACCTACTTCTATCTCGGAATGGGCCACGACTGGCGTCTCAGCACGTGGGCGTCGCGCGTGCGGCGGGTGCCCAAGGTGGAAGGCGACTTCGGGGCGGTGGACCCCGCGGCGCGGGCGTTCTGCCGGTGGATGGCGGTGCTGGTGCTGATCGGCGAAACCGTGCCGCCCATTCTGGGGTTCGCCCTGAACGGGACGGTGTGGGGCGTTCTGCTGCTCTTAGCCGTCGCCCTCCCCGTCGGCCTGTCCAGCAGCGAAACCAACTTCATGATCACCAACATCCTCGTGGCGCTGGCCTTTCTGGTGCCGTTCCAGGGCGGGGCGTTCCGGGGCGCGCTGAACGAGCCGCTCGTCGCGGTGATCATGGCGCTGTGCCTGGTCTGGCCCCCCGTCCACGCCGCGCTCGCCCGGTACCTGGGGGTGAGTTCGTGGAAGCTGGTGGGCTGGGGGATGTACGCCATGCAGAAACCGCTCGTTCACGTGGTGCTTCCCGGCGGCGAGCTGGTTCCCCTCCGCGGGGCCATTCCCTCCCGCATCGTGCTGGAGTTCGGGGCCTGCCGCCTGGGGTGGGTGCGAGACGCCATCCGGCGCTACTACTTCCGCTGGGACTTCGTGCAGCCCGCCACCGGCCTCTCCTTCCGCTGGATTCGCCTGGAGGCCAGCCGCTACGTGACGCGCGCCGTCGTGGTGCAAAACGCGCCCGGCGCGCCGGCACGCACCTTCGACATTGTGGACGAGGCTTCGGCCGCGGCGTTCACCCGGCACCTGGCGGCCCTTTCCCTCGCCCCGGAGACGGCGCCGGCCGTGAGCCCGTCCGGCGCCGTGGCGGTCGCTGGTGGGTGAGGGCGCGGGGGCTGCGGGGACGGACGCGGGCCATGATGGTCCCGCCGCCGCCCTGGACGCCCGCGGGCCCATCGTGCTGTACGACGGCGTCTGCGGGCTCTGCGACCGCTCCGTGCAGCTCATCCTTCGCAACGACCGGCGCGGCGTCTTTCGCTTTGCGGCGCTGCAGTCCGGCGCGGGCGCGGCGCTGCTGAGCCGGTTCGGCCTTTCACCCCAGGCGCTGGACAGCATCGTTCTGGTGGAGGGCGGCCGCGCCTGGCGCAAGTCACGGGCGGCGCTGCGCATTGCCCGGCGGATGGACGCGCGCTGGCCCCTGCTGTGGCCACTGGCGGCAGTCCCCGCGGCGGTCGCGGACCGGGTGTACGACCTGGTGGCCCGGAACCGCTACCGCCTCTTCGGCAAGCTGGACGCCTGCCCCGTTCCGCCGCCGGAGGTACGGGCGCGATTTCTGGGATAGCGGGCACTCCGCAGCCGCGGCTTTCAGGATCCCCTCCATGCCTGCCGGGGGGATCCGCCGCCGTCGCTCCGCGCCCGCGGACGGGAGCCCCGCTTCCGCTTCGCGGCGCGCGCCGACCCCCTCGGCGTTCGTCGTTCGCCGAGCAGACGCCTCACGACGGCCCCGCGGCGCGCGGGGCTGCCCCCCATGGAGCAGCAAGATGAGTGTTGTGAACGAAGCCGTGCAGGCCCTTGAGATCGCCCCGGCGCACGACGGCCGCGTGCAGACCGGCCGCCTGGACGGCCATCCCGACGCCCCCGTCGTGGTGACGCCCACCGCACCCGGCGTGGTGCTCGCCGACTGGGCCGGCGAAAACCGTCCGTGGATCGAGGCCACGCTGCACCGGGCGGGCGCCATTCTCTTCCGCGGCTTCGGCGTGCACGACGTGGACGAGTTCGGCCGCTTCATGCTCCAGGCGTCGGGCGAGCTCCTTCCCTACACCTACCGCTCCTCGCCGCGCACGCAGGTCAAGGGCAACGTCTACACCTCTACCGAGTACCCGGCCGACGAGTTCATCCCGTTCCACACGGAGATGTCGTACACCACGAGCTGGCCCATGCGCATCGGGTTTCTGTCGCTGGTGGTGGCCGAGACGCA
>NZ_DASVTX010000565.1:0-5942 GCF_036387355.1 Longimicrobium sp. | reverse complement strand
GCCGCGTGGCCATCCGCCGCTTCTGGAGCGTGCCGGAGCCCGAACCGCTGCGGCTGCGGCCGGCGGAGTACGGGGAGCGGTTCCGCGCCCTGCTGCGCGACGCGGTGGCGGACCGGCTCCCCGCGGATCGCGCATCCCTTCTGCTGAGCGGCGGGCGCGACTCCACCGCGCTGGCCGCCACGTGGCGTGAACTGGTGGACCGCGGCGACCGGTCCACCGAGCTGCGCGCCTTTACCGCCCACCACGCCCGGCTGATGCGGGACGAGGAGCCGGCGTACTCGGCGATGGCGGCAAAGGCGCTGGGGATTCCGCAGGCGCTCCTGGCGGTGGACGACTACGCGCCCTTCGGCCGGTGGAGCGCGCCGGACCTGCGGCGGCCCCAGCCCTCCGCGTCGCCGCTGCTGGCCATTGAGGCGGACCAGTACCGCGCGGCGGCGCAGCACGCCCCGGTTCTGCTCACGGGACAGGGCGGCGACGCGCTGCTGCGCGAAACGCCGTCGCGCCTCACGCGGCTGGCCGCGGGCGGGCATCCGGTTCGCGCGCTCGCGGAAGCCGCCGTGTACGTGCGCTGGCACGGGCGCCTGCCGCGCCCCGGCGTACGCACCTGGCGCGCGGAGCGGGCGGGCGCGCACGTGCAGGCGGCGTCCGCGCCCGCGTGGATCGACGCGGATTTCGCGCGGCGGGTGTCGCTTTCCGAACGCCTGGCGCGGTGGGCGGAAGAGCGGCGCACGCCTTCCCCGCATCCCCTGCGGCCGGAGGCGGCGCGGCAGTTGGGGAGCCCCTTCTGGCCCGTGCTGGGCGCGCTGTGGGACCCGGGGAGCACCGGCGTTCCCGTGGAGGTGCGCCACCCGTTCTTTGACCTGCGGCTGGTGGAACTGGCGCTGTCCATCCCCCCCGCGCAGTGGTACAATGACAAGGGATTGCTGCGCATCGCCATGCGGGGCCGGCTTCCCGCGGCGGTGCTGAACCGGCCCAAGACGCCGGTGGCCGGCGACCCGCTCGCGGTGCGCGCCCGCGCGCTGGGCGACGGGTGGCTCGGCGGCCTCCGCGCCGGGCCGGAGGTTCTGCCGTGGGTGGACCTGGACCGCGTGCCGTCCTTCACTGGCGGCGCGTCGCCGGACCGGTCCGCCTCGCTGCACACGGACCTTCGCCCGCTCGCGCTCTCCCTCTGGCTCGCCACCATGCGCGGATGATGATTGATCCACCGCGCGCCATCCGTCATCCCCATCCGTCCGGGAGCCGCCCCTCGTGAGCAACACCCGGCGCTACCGGCTGTACGGGATGACGGTGGAGGTGGAGCCCGGGCTTCCGGACCTGCCGGCGGAGGACGCCGCGGGCCCGGCGGACGTGCGCGTGTGGATGGGGCGCGTTCCCGCGGACGCGTTTGCCGCCACGGGCGCGGCGGAGGAGCCGTGGTACGTGTCGCCGCGAATGTCCATGGACCGCGAGCCGACCGTTGTCGTGCACCGCCGCGCGGACGGCGGCTTCCGGATGGCGTACGCGGACGGCTGCGAGTACATGGTGGACGCGTCCGCCTCCCGCATCGCGTGCACCTGGCCGCCGCACTACACCCCGGAGGACGCGGCGACGTACCTGCTTGGCCCGGTGCTGGGGCTGGTGCTGCGCATGCGCGGCGTGCCGTCGCTGCACGCCGGCGCCGTGGCCATCAATGGACGCGCAGTAGCCGTCGTGGGCCCGGCGGGCGCGGGAAAGTCGACGACGACGGCGGTGCTGGCGGGGCGGGGGCACCGCGCGGTGGCGGACGACGTGCTGGCCATCCGCATCCGCGACGGCGTGGTGCTGGCGCAGCCCGCGTATCCGCACCTGCGCCTGTGGCCGGACGCGGTGCCCACGGTGCTGGGTCCCGGCGGAACGCTCCCCCCGCTGACGCCCAACTGGGACAAGCGCTTCATGCGGACCGACGAGGGGTTTGACCCCGCGCCCCTTCCGCTTCGCGCCATCTACGTGCTCGCGCCACGGGAGGATGCCGGCGCGCCGCGGCTGGAGCCGATGGGCGCGGTGGAGGGGATGCTGGCCTTGGTCTCCAACGCGTACGTGGGATGGTTTCCCGACCGGGGCGCGCAGGCGCGCGAGGCCCGGGTGTTCGGCCGGGTGGCCGCGGCGGTGCCCATCATCCGCGCGGTGCCGCACACGGACCCCGCGCGGCTCCCCCGCCTGTGCGAACTGATGGAAGACGACGTGCGCCATCGATCCACCCCAGCCCCCCGCCGCGCGTGAGCGCCTACACCGTCCGCTCCTTCGGCAGCATGATGGCGGACCGCGTCCGCACGGACAGCTACGCGGCGGCGCTGGAGCGCACCGTCCGCCCCGGGTGCGTGGTGCTGGACGTGGGGACGGGAACGGGGATCCTGGCGCTGCTGGCCTGCCGCTACGGAGCGCGGCACGTGTACGCCATCGACCCCAACAACGCCATCCACGTCGCGCGGGCGTCGGCGCAGGCCAACGGATACGCGGACCGCATCACCTTCATTCAGGCGGTGAGCACCGAGGTGCGGCTGCCGGAGCGGGCGGACGTGGCCGTGGCGGACCTGCGCGGCGTCCTTCCCGTCCACGCCGGCAACATTCAGGCGATGGCGGACGTGCGGGAGCGGCTGCTGGCGCCGGGCGGGGTGGTGATTCCGCGCACGGACACCATCCGCGGCGCGCCGGTGCAGGACGCGGAGGCGTACGGCCGCATCACCGCGCCGTGGACGGAGCACGGCCACGGCTTTCACCTGTCCGCCGCGCGCGAGGCCGCGCTGAACGACTGGGGCAAGGTATACTTTGCCCCCGAACAATTGCTGGCGGACGCGGCGACGTGGGCCGTGCTGGACTACCGCGCCACCGCGGACCCCAACGTGACGGGGACGATGGAGTGGACCGTGGCGCGCGCCGGGACCGGCCACGGCGTGTCGGTGTGGTTCGACGCGGACCTGGCGGAGGGAGTGGGATTCACCACGGGGGCGCACGGGCCGCGCACCATCTACGGCACCGCGTTCCTTCCCTGGCTGCAGCCGGTGGAACTGGCGGAGGGCGACCGCGTCTCCATGCGGCTGGATGCGCGGCTGGCGTCGGGCGAGTACGTGTGGGTGTGGAACACCGACATCCGCCGCGGGGACGGCGCCGTGTTCCGCTTTCGCCAGAGCACGCTGCAGGGGGTAACGGTGGGGATGCGCGCGCTGCGGATGCGGGCGCACGACTTTGCGCCCGTGCTTGCGGAGCGCGGGCGCGTGGATCAGCGCATTCTGGAGATGATGGACGGAACGGCGACGCTGGGCGAGATCGCGTCGGAGCTGCAGCGGCGGTACCCGGACCGCTTTCCCGACTGGAAGTCCGCGCTGTCCCGGGCGGGGCAGCTGAGCGAACTGTTTGCCGAGGGAGCGGAGCCCGGCCTCAGGTCTTGAGGTTGTTCTGCCCCTGCGTGGCGTCGTTCTTGTTCTTCTGGTCCGAGTTGGTCTGCGTAAGCGACGTGAAGTCGCCGTAGATGCGCAGCCGGGGGGTGCTGTAAGGAAGGCGGATCGGGTTGTTGGACTGCATGGTCTGCCACCGATTGTAGAGGATCACGCGAACGCGTGTAGCCACGCGCGCAGTAAACATTTAGCAGCATCGTCCCGCCACGGCAAGCCCCGCGCCCGCGCCGCCGTCCACATCCGGAGGGTGCATCCTCCGCACCGGCTCCGCTCGCGTCTCCTTTGCCGCGAATCTTCGGAACGCGCCGCGCTCCTCATCCAAACAACAATTCCATCCGCTCGCGGTGCAGTCCAGCGGCGATCCTGCGTGTCTCCCGGACAACTCCGCCGCAGGGCGCGCCCGGGTCCGGCGGCTTCCCACGGTGCGCCACGTCCGCAAGCCTGACCTGCCACGTCCTGCTGTTGCAGTTCGTCCCGCAGATTAGTACTTTACGCCGGTTCGTGGAACTCACCCGGCACCCCCGGCCGGGCGCACGCACCAGCACCATCCTCCACGGCCATCTCCTCCCGCGGTTCCACAGCCACACCCTTTGATCCACCGGATGAACATGCGTCGACTTCTGCCCCACGCCATGGCCCCGCTGCTCGCGGCGGGGCTCCTCACCACCAGCGCCGCCGCGCAGGTCAGGCTTTCCAGCGCCTGCCGCCCCGTGCTGGATCCCGCCCAGCAGCCGGTGCAGGGCACCACGCTGCGCATGGCCCCGGCTACCTACAATGTCGGAAGCCGCAGCTACACGACCAACGTGTACAACGGCCAGTTCGTGGCTCCCACCCTCACCATGCAGCCGGGGCAGCAGTTCCAGCTTTCCGTCGTGAACAACATGACGGGCACGGCGTCGGAGGCCGACACGCTGGTGACGCACACCAACTTCCATACGCACGGTCTGGTGGTTACGCCCAGCCCCAACGGCGGCGACAACGTTACGCACATCAGCACGCCCAACGGGGGCGGAACGCAGGCCTACAACTTTCCCGTGCCGGCCGTTCACACGCAGGGGATGTTCTGGTACCACCCGCACCCGCACGGCGTTACGGGGCCGCAGGTGGCCGGCGGCCTGAGCGGCGCGCTCATGGTGGGTTCCGTGCTCACCTACTTTCCGCAGTTCCAGGGCGTGCGCGAGCGCACGCTGCTCATCCGCGACATGTCGTTCAACTTCGACTCGGCCAGCGTCTTCAACGTCAACGGAAGCACGTGCGCCCTGTTTCCCATGGGCTCCGGCGAGCAGCAGCTGTGGCACATCGGCAACTTTGGCGCGAACCACTTCGTAAACCTCAAGCTGCGCGACGTGCGGACCGGGACGGGCGTGCAGTGGCTGCTGCTGGCGCTCGACGGCAACTATCTCGCGGCGGCCACCCCCATGGACTCGCTGTACCTGCCGCCCGGGAGCCGCGCCGAGGTGATCGTGACCGGCCCACCGCTCAACCAGCCGGTGGAGCTGTACTCGGACTCGGTCTTTTCCAAGTCGCAGGATTCGGTGGGGCTGGGTTACCTGATCGGCACCGGGTCGCGCACGGTGCGCCGGGCCGCGCGCCCCGCGCCGGCCGGGGTGGACGCGGCGCTCGTGGACACGCTGGATTATCTCATGAACGCCACGGACGTGGGGCAGCAGACCTTTACCTATTCGTTCCCCGACAGCGCGCATGGCGGCGGCGCCGCGGTGAACGGAAAGCAGTACGCGCCCAGCGATCCGCCGGTGCTCGTTCCGTTCGGGCAGGTGCAGGAATGGACGATCGTGAACGGGACCACGGACCTGCACACGTTCCACATCCACCAGACGGACTTTCTGGTCATGTCGGTGAACGGGCAGCCCGCCAACGAGGGCCGGCTGCGGGACAACATCCCCATTGGCGTTCACCAGACGTCCAGCGGGCTGGCGGGCGACACGGTGGTGATCCGCTTTGTGTTCGAGCCCATCGCGGCGGGCCCGTTCGTGTTCCACTGCCACGTCCTGCAGCACGAGGACGAGGGGATGATGATGAACGTGTGCGTCGACGACCCCGCCGATCCCAACGGGCAGACGCAGTGCAACTCGCTGTTCTCCAGCCAGCCCGCCCACCACTGAGGGACGGAGAAAGGCACGGCGCCGGCGGACGATCCGGCGCGGCAGTGGGCCCGACCCCGGATCCGGCGTGGCAGGCGAAGCTCGATGCGGCCGAGGGTGGCTGAGCGAATGAATTCGCCGCAACAACGGCGGAAAGTCCCCCCGAACAGACGGGGGGACTTCACCTGCACGCCCATCGATCGCCCGGTGTAAGAGGCGAACACAGGTGCCGCGGATGCAGTCCGCGCAGGCGGACTTCGTGTGTTTGGAGGCGCGGTTTCAACCGCCGGGCACGAACCCCGCGGCCGCACGCCACCCCACGCCCAACGGCTCCCCTCGCCCGCTTGCGGGAATGGGCCGGGTGCCGTTCCCCCCTCTCCGCGCGGCTGTTTGCGCGGACAGGGGTCGGGGGAGGGGCGCAGTTGCCGTG